>CADCWL010000242.1 GCA_902806405.1 uncultured Thermomicrobiales bacterium
CACCGGCGCCCCGCCGGGCTCGTCGCGAACGCGCCGCCAGAGCAGGGCCGCGTCGCGGCGTCGATCGGCCGCCACCCGCGCCACCCGCTCGGGGTCGCCGACCTGCCTCAGCAGGCGGCGGACGACCTCCTCCCGCTCCCGCAGGCCGGGGACGACCGGCACGCCCCAGATGCGGGCCGCCTCCTCCACCTCGGCGTCGCCGAGCAAGCCTACGAGCGCCGGCAACGGGGCGCCGCTCTGGTCGCCGAGCTCGACGTCCTCCTCGACGGCGCGGAAGAGGCCGGCCAGGTCCCGCGGCAGCCCCAGGCGGGGCGTCTCGCCGACCGGCAGCGGCTCGTCGCCCCCCTCCCGGGCGAGGATACCGACCCGGTAGAGGCGGGCGGCGGTCTCCCGCGCCGCGGCCTCGTCGACCGCGAGGCGCGCCGCCAGTTCCGCCAGCGTCGGCGCCGCCTCCCCCGCCCCGCTTCCGGCCAGCAAACGGACCAGATCCCGCTCGGCGGGCGCGAGCCGGTCCCAGACGGCGCGGACGGCGCGGGGGTCGGTCATCGCCCGGAAGAGGGGGCCGACCAGGGCGTGCCGGTCGCGTCCCGCCGGGCTGCCGGTGACCGGGACCTGCCAGAAGGCCGCGATCCATGCCAGGTCCTCCGGTGGGCGGGCGTGGAGCCGGCCGAGCAGGTTCCGCATCCCCGTCCCCTCCGGCCGCGTGATCCGTCGTCGCGACGCTGGGCGGGGTGGCACCGCGGTCGAACGCGCCCAAGTATAGCGGGGGCGGTGGCGGTGCCGGCCGTTCGACCCGCTGGTCCGACCGCGGCCCCGGTTCTCGACGTCGCTTTCGTCGTCAAGGCGAATGGGTGGAACCGGGTCTGTGGCAGGAGATGACCTCTGTCGATCCGGTCGCCATCCGGGAGATCGCCCGGCGGTGCGATGCCCGGCGCGTCCCCGAGCGTCTCGGGCACCGCGGCCGGTCCGGTTCGGCAGGACAGCGCCCCGCGTCGGACGCCTTCGGATCACGCTCGACGATCGCGCCGGCGCTTCGCGCGGGAGGCGGGCGATCGGCGACGGATCGCTCGGCGATACCGCCGGCACTTCGTCCAGTGTTGCCCACCTGCTTGCGGCCTTGGCGCAGCCCGCGGCCTCGGCGACGGTGCGGGGGGGTGATCCGCTGGCCGCGAGGCGGCTGCGCGGTTCGCGTCCGGGCGGAGGGGTGCTTGAGGTGGAAGGGGGGCTCCGACCCCGGTCGAGGTGGCGGATGCTGACCTGCTCGATCTCGCCCCGTCGGCGGTCGACAACCGGCGGCGGGCGGAGCAGGTGATCGGGCCGCAGGTAGGGCGACGCCGGTACGCGCACCCCACGTGGCGGTTCTCGCGGGGTGCAACCCTTCCTCGGATCGGAGCCGTGCTGGCCGATCCCCGGGGGCACGACCAGCGGATGCGGCTGGCGCTCATGCTGGACGGGAGCAGGTGCCTCGGCGGCGCTGCCGTCGGTGCCGGGGTGCCTGGAGGACGCGCCACTGCACGCTCCTGCGGCGACCAGAGCGCTGCGCGGCGGAACGCGACCGGAACCCCGTTCGGAGCCGCCGCTGGACGGCGACGCTCGCCTGCTGCCGCCCTATCTCGCGCCCGAACCACGGTGTCGATGCACCGGGCCAAGCAGAAACCCCTCCGACTCGGGCGAACGCCGGCTGCGCGCGTCGGGGTACCGGCGGGGCGGGATGGTGTGCTCTACACCGCCGACAACCTGCACGGCGCCTTCGTCGAAACCGTCGGCTCATGGACCGGCCGCGCCGGAGTGACGACTCTGGCACTCGCGGCGCGGCCTATGGCCCGAACCGATCCCAGCAGCGTGCTCTCGGCGGTCGAGCGGACCGGCCCTGGCCCGGCACGCATCCGCGCTTACGGTCTCCCAACCGATAACGACCACACGGTCCGCCGGCCGCGGGCGCCGGCCTGTTGGTACCACCGATCGCGATCCAACGGACCCTCCCGCCGAGCCCGTCCCGTTCCACCCTGCCGCCGGCGAAGCTGGACGGCGGCGCGCCCGCGCACTGTAGACAACGGCGGTCTCCTGGACCCGTGCCGCTCGGGCCACCTCGCCGCCACCCTGGACGCCGATCGATCCGGGTTGCGGGAATTGGGGTGGGGCGGCGACGACGCCGGCGCCCCACCCTCCGTCGAGACCCTAGTCGTGCGCGGCGTCGAGGATGAGGGCATCCAGGCCGATCGGCGTGCGGTCGAGCGCCGGCGCCGCGGCGAGCAGGCCGACCGGCGCGACGGCCGGACCGGTCCTCGTGGCCGGGACGGCGAGGGCGGCGGCGATCTCGTCCCACATCGCGGCCGCGATCGCGTCCCACGTGTGCTGGGCGAGGATGGCGCGGCCGGTGGCTACCCGCCGGGCGCGGCTGGCGGGCGTCTCGGCCAGGGCGCGGGCGACGGCGGCGACGATCTCGGCCGGCGTCTCGCCGAACTCGACGACGGCGCCGTAGAGGTCGACCACGTCCCGGATCGGGGTCGAAACGATCGGCTTCTCGCCAGCCATGTACTCCAGCGTCTTGGTCGGGGAGATGAAGCGCGTCGCCTCGTTCCGGGCGAAGGGGAGGAGGGCGACGTCGAAACCCGCGAGGTAGCCGGGCAGTTCCCGATAGTCGCGCTTTCCGAAGTAAGCGATGTTGGGGCGTTGGGGCAGATCCGCCTCCGCGATCTTGACGACCGGGCCGATCATCGCGATCGTCCAGTCCGGGCGCGCGTCGGCAACCGCCGCCAGCAGCGCGAGGTCGACCCGCTCGTCGATCACCCCGTAGAAGCCGAGGATGGGGCCGGGCAGGGCGGCGAGGTCGGCGGGATGCGCGACGCCGTTGGCGGCCTGGGCGAAGTGGGCCGGCTCCACCCCCGAGGGGAAGCAGAAGACCCGCGGGTGGCGGTCCTTACGCGCCTCATAGAGGCTCGGTCCGCCGGCGAAGACGAGGTCGGCGTCCGCCATCAGCGCCGCCTCCCGCTCGCGCAGCACCCTCGACGCACCGCGGAAGTTCGCCAATTCGTCCATCGCGTCGAAGATCGTCAGGGAGGGGGTGAAGCCGGCCGGCTCCGCCCCGAGCGCCATCGGGGTGTAGTACCAGGCGACGACGCCTGACGCGGCGAATCCCGTCAGCCCGAGCTCGGCGAAGAGGGGGGTGAGCAGGGCGGAGATCGTCGGATTGGTCGTCGGATTGAAGCCCCACCGCGGCTCCGGCGATTCGGGCAGGAGCGGGGTGATGACCGTGATGCCGCCGTCCTGGGTCACCCGGAGGGCGGTCTCCCCGTCGCCGAGGACGAGCTCCGGCTCCTCCACCACGAAGACCGGTATCCGGCGCGCGAAGCGCGAAAGGAGGTGCTGCGGCCGCTGCCAGACGAAGCCCCAGCGCAGATGCGAGAAGCAGACCAGCGCCGTGGGCACCGCGCCGCTGCCATCCAACCCCGCGGCCGAACCCGTCCCGATCCCCGTTCCACCCAGTCCGTTCGCCACCGTTGTGTTTGCTCCTTGCCCGCCGTCGGCGGCGGATCGGCCGGCGCCGATCCACGCCACGGGGGCGTACCGATCCCGGGCGCCGCCGCCGCCTGGGCGACGCGCACCGGTTCGCCGCCGCGCGGCCAGCGCCGCACGGTTCCTCGCGAGAGCATCAGAGGTCGATCGGAGATTGGGCCCCGGGGCGCCGCATCGCGTCCCCGAGCGCCGATCCGCATCGGACCCGTAGCGACGCCGCCCGCGGGACCACCCGCAGCACGACGACAGCAACCAACCACTTAAGAGCGCAAACCAGTATGTTCATTATAGCGCAGAATCTGTACCATGTCCCGCCCCATCCGCCGTGGGGTGACCAACACCGCGCGGGGTTCCGGGCTTGACCTCGGGGCGGTGCGACAATCGACCGTCGGGGACGACCGATCGTCGGCGCACCGGGGAGTAACGCATGGGTGGCACGGTCTGGCGCGAGCATGGAGGTCGACCGGACGTCATCGTCGTCGGCGGCGGGGTGGTCGGCTGCTCGATCGCCTACCGTCTGGCGGCGGACGGGCGGCGCGTGCTGCTGCTGGAGCGGCGCGGTCTCGCCGCCGGCGCCTCCGGCCGCAACGGCGGGATGACCGGCGGCGGATCCTCGCTCCACGCGGCCTCCTCGGTCGGCCGCGCCGTCGCCGCGTTGACCGCCGCCAACCTGGCGCTGCTGCGCGCGGTGCCGGACGAGCTCGGGGCGGAGATCGAGCTGCGTCTGCCCGGCACCCTGGACGTGATCAGCACCCCGGAGCAGCACGCCCACCTCGCCGCCGCGGTCGCGTCCCAGCGCGAGGGGGGCGGCGGGATCGTCCTCCTCGACCGCGACGAGGCGCGGGCCGTGATGCCGGCCCTTTCCCCCGCGATCCTGGGAGCCGCGTTCGCCGCAGACCGCGGCCACCTCTGGCCTTTCGCCCTGGTCCACGCCTTCGCCGCCGCCGCCCGCCGCCACGGGGCCGAGCTCCGGATCGGGTCGGCGGCGGAGCGGCTGCTGCGCGCCGGCGACCGCGTGGTCGGTGTCGTCGCGGGCGGCGAGCGGATCGCGGCGGACGAGGTCGTCCTCGCGACGAACGCCTACACCCCGGCCCTGCTGCCGGAGTTGCCACCGGGCGCCATCGTCCCGGCGCGCGGCCAGATCCTCGTCACGCGCCCCCTGCCGCCGCTGCTGACGGTCCCCTTCGGCACCAACTTCGACAAGGAGTACGGCCGCCAGACCCCGGACGGCCGGATCCTCTGCGGCGGCTACCGCCGCCTCGACGCCGGCGAGGGCCTCGGCGCCACGGCCGAGCGGGTCTCGCCGCCCGTCCTCGCCGGCATCGCCCGCTGCCTGACCGGGCTCTTCCCGGCGCTCGCCGGCCGCGCCCGCGTCGCCCGCGCCTGGGCGGGGATCATGGGCTTTACCGCCGACGGCCTGCCGCTGCTGGGCCCGTACGGGCCGGCGCCGGGGCTGACGCTGGCCGCCGGCTTCAACGGCAACGGCTTCTCCTGGGCGGCCGCCGCGGGGCGCGCGGTCGCCGACCTGCTGGCCGGCCGCGACCCGGGGCTCGACCTGGCGCCGTTCCGGCCCGACCGCTTCGCCGCCGGCGGCGCGGCCTGGCGCAACCCGTACACGGCGGGCGAGGGGGTCGGGGAGCGGGGGGCGGCGTAGGGCGGTCTGGGGGGTGATCGTCGGCGACGGCCGTCCGTCCTCCGGCTACTCGCGAAGGACGGGGCCGATGGGCGGCGGGGTTCGGCCGCCCATCCCGGTACGCCTGCCCGGAGGAGACCATGGCCAGGGGCTACCGGCGGCTGGGTCGCGCGACCGATGAGGCGGCCGAGCCGGCGTCGCGGGAGAAGCCGGCGCCGACGCCGGCCCTGGCGCGTCTCGTCGCCGCCCTCCTGGCGTACGAGGCGGGCCGGAACCCGTCCGCCTACGCGATCCGCAACCACCGCAGCGCCTTCGCCAGCCTGCGCCGCTTCTGCCTGGCGGAAGGACTGTCGCCGGCGGCGTGGGCCCCGACCCCCGACTTCTTCCGGCGCTCCCAAGCATGGCTGCTTGCCGAACCACGCGACGCGCCGCGGCGGGGACGACCCAGCGGCGCAGCGGCGCGGTGGCGGCCCGGATGCGGCAGCTCAGGGCGTTCTGCGCCCGGCTGATCGCGGAGGGCGAGATCGGGCGCCCCGTCGCGTTCGCGCTGCCGAAGACCCCGTTCCGGCGGCTCGAGGTGCTGGCGGGGGAGCAGGCAGCCGCGGCCTTCCGCTCCCGGCACCTGACTAGCGAGTCGGCGCTGGCCAAGCGCAACCGGGCCCCGGTAGCCTCCAACTCGACAGCGGCCCCCGGCTGGCGGAGGCCGCCGGCGCCGAGGACGGCGACCTCTTCCTCCGGGCCGGCTGGGTGCGCGTGATCGGCAAGGGCGACCGGCGAGCGCCTGGCCCCCTTCTCGGCGACGACCCGGGCGGCGCTGGAGGCGTGGGCCGCGGCTCGCGACGCCGAGCCGAACGAGGTGACCGGGCCCGGGCGAGGCAAGACGTTCGAGCTGGGACGCGAGGGGGTGCGGGGCCTCGTCAAGCGCACCGGCGCCGATGTCGGCTTCCCGCTGCGCTGCCACCTCTTTCGGCACACCAGCGCCACGACCATGGTCGAGCGCGGCATGGGCGTCGCGGCGCTGCAGCGGATCCTCGAACGCTGCGCGATCGCCGTGACCCAGGTCTCCCTGCACTATCGGCAGGCGGCGATCAAGGAGCAGCACTCCGCCTTCCCGCCGATGGACCGCTTCGCGCCGGCGCTGCTGCCGAAGAGGCGGCGCACGCTGGGATCGTCGGGGTGACGCCCGTCCTCGGCGGCGGTCGCGACGACGTGCCCGTTCGGGGGCATCGGGTCGCGGCCGGACCCGGCACCGGGGATCGCCGCCGGATGTCCGCGGGCGCGGGGTCCGTGTCGCCGGCCGTCCCCGTTCAGGGCGGCCGGCCGCCGGATCGGTGACGCATTGGCACCGGGCCCGCGTCCGTCGTTCCGTGCCGGTCGTCACCACCGTCGCCGTGTCGGTCGATCGCGGCAACCGCAGCAAGGACGGCCTCCGCCGGTAGGCCCTCGGCCGGTGGGAGCGGTCAGGCTGGGGCGGTGCGTCCGTTCGCGTAGGTCCCCGCCATCGGGACGTACGGCACCTCCGGGTAGCCGAACGCTCGGGGGCCGATCACCGCCAGCGCCTCCGGCGCCTTGAGCAGCGCCGGCGCCGGCACCCCGAGGACGGCCACGCGCATCCCGTACCGGGCCACCTCGGTCGTGATCGGCTCCGCCGTGGCCGCGTCGACCACGCAGATCAGGTCGGGCACGACGGCCAGCACCCGCCCGTCCCCCGTGCGGGCGATCAGATACTCGTTCTGGAGGTCGATCGTCAGTTCGTCCCCGGCGTCGGCGTCGGAGCCCGCCAGGCGCAGCCTCCCCCGCGCGAAGCCGCCGACGAGCCGCCGCTCGGCGTCGACGATCTTCCCGGCGAAGAGGCGCCGTCCTCCGCAGACGCCGAGCACGGCCTCGACCGGGTCGCCCCGTCCCCCGCGCGCGGCCAGGACGGCGTCGCCGACCTCCCGCACCAGCGTCAGCGTCCCCCGGACCGCGGTCCGCTTGAGGTCGGCCCCGGTCATCGGCGGGAACGCGTACCCGCTCGCGCCCCCCATCTGGATCGTCACGGCCCGCGCGTAGCGCTCCAGCGTCTTGGCATCGGCGATCGCGTCGAAGACGGCGACGTGCCCCCGCGGGTCGGCGATGGCGGCCGGCGTGGGCCGCACGCCGTAGATGGTGAAGGTGCCCATCTGCAGCTCGGGGAAGGCGCGGCCCATGGCGTCGGCGTCGACCACGGGGAGGCCGGTCTGCGCGGCGACGACGATCGGTCGGACCGAGTTGCTGCCGCCGATCTCGCCGGGCACGACGTGGGTAAAGCGGCGGCCAAGGTGGCGCTCGAGGGCCCGCATCGCGACGAGGGGCTCGTCGCCGCGCTGGACGCGCTCGACCGCGATGGTCGGCGACCCCATCCCGCCCACCGACGTGACGAGCGCGTCGTCCGGGACCTCAGCGGCCCCGACGACGACGGGACGGGCGCCGGCGGCGAGGAGCGTCCGGGCGTGGAGCTTGCCCAGGTACGGGTTGCCGCCGCCCCCGGTGCCGAGGATGCCGGCCCCGATCGCGATCCGCTCCAGCGCCGCGTCGTCGACGACCCACATGTCCGGCTACCCCCCGAGTCGTCGTGCCGTCGCCACCACCGGGCCGGACGCCCGGTGAACACCCCCACGGCGCGGCCGGGGAGTCTGACCGCGGGCTACCCCCGGCGCCGGGCGCGCGGGTCGAGCACGTCGCGGAGGCCGTCGCCGAGCAGGTTGAACCCGACGACGGTCAGGAGGATGGCCAGGCCCGGGAAGGTCGAGTACCACCACGCCTCGCGCAGGTACTTGCGGCCGTCGGAGACCATCACCCCCCAGTCGGGCGTCGGCGGCTGCGTCCCGAGGCCGATGAAGCCGAGGGCGGCGGTGGTCAGGATCGCGAAACCGACGTCCATCGACGCCTTGACGAGGATCGTCGGGAACGCGTTTGGCAGGACGTGGCGGAAGAGGACCCGGGCCCGCCCCCCGCCGAGCGAGCGCGCCGCCTCGGCGAACTGCTCGTCCCGGAGGGCGACGACGTTGGCGCGGGCGAGCCGGCAGTACCCCGGCCACCAGACGAGCGAGACGGCGATCATCACGTTGAGCAGCCCCGGCCCGAGAGCGGCCGCGAAGGCGAGCGCCAGGATCAGGTCGGGGATCGTCAGGAAGATGTCGGTGACCCGCATGATTGCGTCGCCGACCCACCCCCCGAAGTAGCCCGCGACGGCACCCAGGAGGGTGCCGACGGCGAGGGCGAGGGCGATGACGACGACGCCGGCGAGCAACGAGGCCCGGGCACCGACGACGACCCGGGTGAAGACGTCGCGGCCCACGTGGTCCGTGCCAAACGGGTGCGCCCACGACGGCCCGTTCAGCTTCTCGCGGATGTTGAGCGCGCCGCTGGCGTCGTCCGGGTAGGGGACGAGGAACGGCCCGACGAGGGCGATCGCCGCGACCGCAACGATGATCGCGAGGCCGACGACGGAGAGCGGGCTCTGGCGGAAGCGGCGGGCGGCCCGCCGCGCCTGCTCGCTTGGGCGGAAGCGGCGGCCCAGCCGGCCGGGGCCGAGCGCGGGGGAGGGGCGCTGGTCGACGCCGACGGCGCTCACGCCGAGCCCCTCTCGACCGCGCGGGAAGGTAGCCGGTCCGGACCCTTGGCCGGCCGCACGGCGCCGCGGAAGCCTCCCCGGGCCGCGTTGACGACACCGCTAGGCATGGCTCACCCGCGGGTCGAGCACGCCGTAGGCGACGTCGACGGCGATGTTGATCAGGCTGAAGACGACCCCGTAGAGGAGCGCAATCCCCATGATCGGCATGAAGTCGAGCGTCAGCGCCGAACGGGTGGCGTACAGGCCGATCCCCGGCCAGTCGTAGACCGTCTCGACCAGCACAGAGCCGCCCATCGCCCAGCCGAACGAGAGACCGATCATGGTCAGCGTCGGGATGAAGGCGTTGCGCAGGCCGTGGCCGAAAATCACCCGCCGCTCCACCAGGCCCTTGGCCCGTGCCGTCCGCACGTAGTCGTTGCCGAGCACCTCGAGCAGGCTCGCCCGCGTGAAGCGGGCGATCGTGGCGAGGGCGGGGAAGCTGAGCGTCAGCGCCGGGAGCACGACGTGGGCGAGCGCGTCGCGGACCATGGCCCAGTTCCCTGCCAGCGCGGCGTCAACCAGGACGAGGCCGGTCCCCCCGGACGGAGCCCCGAGCATCGGGTCGAGGCGGCCGCTGACAGGGAGCCACCCAAGGCGCAGGCCGAAGAAGATCTGGAGGAGCAGCGCCAGCCAGAAGGCCGGCATGCTGACCCCAAGCAGCGAGACCAGGCGGGAGACCTGGTCGGTCGGCCGGTCGGCGCGGATGGCGGAGAGGACGCCGAGCGGCACCCCGACGGCGACGGCGATCGTCATCGCGACGAGGACCAGTTCGAGCGTCGCCGGCCAGTAGAGGCGGAGGTCGGCGGCGACGGGGCGGCGGGAGAGGATCGAGTCGCCCCAGTCGCCGCGGACGAGGCCGGAGACATAGGTCCAATACTGCACCGGCAGCGGATCGTCGAGGCCGAACTCGCGCCGGATCTGCTCGTACATCTCCGGGGTCGCCTGGGCGCCGGCGGCTAGGCGCGCCGGGTCGCCGGGGACGACGCGGGAAAGGGCGAAGGTCAGGAGCGAGACCCCGACCAGCACCGGCACGATCAGCAGCAGGCGCCGCAGCGCGTAGCGCGCGAGGTTCATGGTCGTCCTCCCCGCCGGGCGGTCGCGACCGCCCGGCGGGTCCTGTCTGCTCGCAGGTCGGGACGCGTCGTTAGCCCTGAGCGAAGAAGATCGGCCGGGTGTCGGTCCCCATCACGGGGTCGTAGACCGCGCCGCCAAGGGTGTTCACCCAGGCGTCGTTCTCGGTCTGGGCGTAGACCCAGATCTCGACCGCGTCCTCGACCAGCCGCAGCTGCGCCTGGTCGTAGAGCTCCTTCCGCCGGGCCTGGTCGGTGCTGGCGCGCGCCTCCTCCAGCATCCGATCAAGGTCCGGATTCGTGTAGTGCGAGGCCGCCGCCCAGAACCCGGCCTGGCTCGAGTGGTAGGCCTGCCAGAGGAAGTTGTCGGGGTCGATGTAGTCGGTGCCGGAGTAAACGGCCATCATCGCGGGCGCGCTCTCCGGACGCTCGGCGCGGGCGACCATGTCCGGCCAGACGAGCGGTACCATCGTCACGTTGATGTTCAGCTCGGCCGCCTTCTCGAGCAGGATCAGCCCGAACTGCTCCTCCTCCGCCAGGCCCGTGACGTAGACGTACTCCAGCTCGAAGCCGTCGGCGAACTCGGCGCTCAGAGCCAGCGCCGCCTTCGCGGCCTCCATGTCGTGCCGGTAGACCGGCATCCCGGCCCGGTGCCATGGGGCGAGTCCGGTGGGGAGCGGGCCCTCCAGCAGCGTGCCGCGGTCGGAGACCGCGGCCAGCGCCGCGTCGTAGTCGAAGGCGTGGGCGAGCGCCTTCCGGACGTTGACGTCGGCGGTCGGGCCGGCCTTGTTGTTGAGCTTGATCGCGAACGGCGTGAACGACGGCGCGTCGTTGACGACGATGTTTGGGCGCTGCCGCAGCGCCTCGATGTCCTCCGGCGTGAAGTTGTCGCCGTACGTCAGCTCCCCGCTCTCCATCGCGATCCGCTTCGTCGACGACTCTCGGATGATCCGCCAGACGAAGCCGTCGAGTGGTTGGGCCACCCCCTCGGCCCGGAACCAGTACTCCGGAAAGCGCGCGAACTCGTAGAGGCTCCCCGGCTCCCAGCGCGCGATCGTGAAGGGGCCGGAGCCGGCCTCGTTCTGGCGCAGCCACGCCTCCCCCTCGTCGTCCCCCTCCAGGTGCTGCTGGACGACGGCCGGGTTGACGACGAAGAGCCAGGCCAGGGTCGCGTCGAAGGGCGCGAACGGCTTGGTCAGCGTCACCCGCAGCGTTCGCGGGTCGACGACCTGGACCGAGTTCGGGTCCATCACCGTCGCGAACATCCAGGCGACGCCGAGGTTCTTCTTCAGCATCCGGTCGAAGGAGTACTTGACGGCGTCGGCGGTGACGGGCGAGCCGTCGTGGAAGACCGCGTTGGCGACCAAAGTGATCGTCCACTCACGGGCATCCGGACTCCCCGTCACCGACTCGGCGAGCAGCGGCTTGAGGACCGGCGGGTTCCCCTCGTAGCGCATCAGGCTGTCGTAGACGGCGCGCTGCCCACTGGTGATCGAGTAGTCGTGGCCGGTGTGGGGGTCGAGGTTGCTGATGTCCTGGCCGCTGCCGTAGACGAAGACGTTGCCAGCCTGCCGCCCCCGTCCGACGAGGCGCCGGGCCGCGCCGGGAGGCGCGGCGGCCCCGCCGACCGGGACTGCCGAGGCGGCGGCCGCCGCGGCGGCGACCCGCAGGAAGTCGCGACGGGTGATCCCCTCGGTGCGAACGGCCTCCGCCAAGCGCGCGACGGTGGCCCTTCCGGTCCGGTTCTCGTCCATCCCTCGTGCTCCCCTTTCGTCCGACCCGCGGCCCGCCCCGGCCGCCGCGGCGCTCGCGCCACGTCGGGGGCGGGCCAAGGTACGGTGATCCCGCCGGCCGTGCCATCGGCCGACGGCGGTTCCGTCCCGAGCCGACCGGTTGCGGCTGCTCCCGTGCAGGGGCTGGAGTATACCTGGTCCCCGGTGGCGCGGGGCGTTGGGGCGGGTATGTCCTACCCCGCCGCGTGCCGGCCCCCGGCGTCGCCGCCGTACCGTCCGGGGAGCGGTGCGAACGGCAGGTCCTGGTAGCCGAACGCCGCTGGGCCGACCACGGCCAGCGCCTCCGGCGTCTTGAGCGCGGCGGGGGCGGGGATTCCGAGGACGACGACCCGCAGCCCGTACCGGGCGACCTCGGTGGTGATTGGCTCGGCGGCGTCGGCGTCGACGAGGCAGATCAGGTCGGGAACGACCGCGAGGATCTCCCCCTCGTCCGTGCGCGCGACGAGGTACTCGTTCTGGAGGTCGATCCGCAGCGTCCGGCCGGCGTCCGCCCCGGTCCCCTCGATCCGCAGCTCGCCGCGCGCGAAGCCGCCGACGAGGCGGCGACGCGCGTCGGCGACCTTGCCCGCGAACAGGCGCCGCCCGCCTGTCGCGCCGAGGGCGGCGGCGACCGGGTCGGCGAGGCGGGCCCGCGCGGTGAGGACGGCGTCGCCGACCGCCTTGGCCAGGGCCATCGTCCGCGGGATCGCGGTCCGCTTCAGTTCGGCGCCGGTCAGGGCCGGGAAGGCGAAGCCGGCCGCGCCGCCCATCTGGATCGTGACCGCCCGGGCGTAGCGCTCGAGGGTCGCGGCGTCGGCGATCCCGTCGAAGAGGGCGACCCGGCCGTGCGGGTCGGCCAGGACCGCGGGCGTCGGCCGCACGCCGTAGATGGAGAAGGTGTCCATCTGGAGCTCGGGGAAGGCGCGGCCCATGGCGTCGGCGTCGACCAGCGGCAGCCCGGTCTGGGCGGCGACGGCGATCGGACCGAGGGCGTTGCCGCCGCCGATCTCGCCGGCCACCAGGTGGGTGCACCGGCGTCCGATGTGGCGCTCGAGCGCCCGCAGGGCCACCAACTCCTCCTCCCCCTGCATGACCCGTTCGACGCCAACGGTCGGCGCCCCCATCCCACCGACCGAGACGACCAGGGCGTCGTCGGGCACCTCTTCCGGGTCGACGACCGCGACCACGGCCCCTGCCGCGATGCAACGCCGCGCGTGGAGCTTGCCGAGGTACGGGTTGCCGCCGCCGCCCGTGCCGAGAATCCCAGCCCCGACCGCGATCGGCTCCAGCGCGCCGTCGTCGATCGTCCACATCCCGCCCGTCCTCCCCGTCCGCCGGTTCCCCCGCCGCTCGGCGGTCGCCCGACTGCGCCCCTCCGGTGATCTTCCCATTGTCCGCCACGACCGACCCGTTCGCGCCCCGCCGGCGGGGACCGGTGAGCCACCGGGGGTGTGCTAGACTCGCGCACCTTCCCAGCCAGGTGCCAGCGAACGACGCGGAGCACGCCACCGCTCCGACGGGGAGCCAGCGACATGACTCTGCGCATCGGGATCGACGTGGGCGGCACCAACACCGACGCCGTCCTGATGGACGACGCCCGGGTGGTGGCGAAGATCAAGACGCCCACCACCGAGGACGTCACGAGCGGCATCACCGCCGCGCTGCGGCACGTCCTCGAGACGTCCGGCACGGCCACCGGCGACGTGGCCGGCGTAATGATCGGGACGACCCACTTCACGAACGCCGTCGTCGAGCGGCGCCGCCTGCAGCCGACCGCCGCCGTCCGGCTCGGGCTGCCGGCCACCGCCGCCCTCCCGCCGATGGTCGACTGGCCGGCCGACCTCGCCGCGGTCCTCGGCGACCACCACCACCTCTGCCACGGCGGGCACGAGTTCGACGGGCGGGAGATTAGCCCCTTCGACGAGGGGGAGGTCCGGCGCGCCGGGGCCGACATCGCCGGAAAGGGGATCAGCGCGATCGCCGTCTCCTCCGTCTTCTCCCCGGTCAACGCCGAGATGGAGGAACGGGCGGCGGAGGTGTTGCTCGCCGAGGTGCCGAACGCCTCCGTCACGCTCTCCCACGAGATCGGCCGGATCGGCCTGCTCGAGCGCGAGAACGCCGCGATCCTAAACGCCTGCTTGCGGCCGCTGGCGGCGCAGACGGTGGCCGCCTTCCGGCGGGCGATCGCGGAGCTCGGCATCGCGGCGCCGCTCTACCTGACGCAGAACGATGGCACCCTGATGAGCGCCGGGTTCGCCGAGCGCTACCCGGTGCTGACCTTCGCCTCGGGGCCGACCAACTCGATGCGCGGCGCCGCCTTCCTCTCCGGCCGCAAGGACGCGATGGTTGTCGACGTCGGCGGCACCACCTCGGACGTCGGCGCCTTGACCCACGGCTTCCCGAGAGAGGCGTCGGTGGCGGTCGACATCGGTGGAGTGCGGACCAACTTCCGGATGCCCGACGTCTACTCGTTCGGCCTCGGCGGCGGGTCGCTCGTCCGCGAGGACCCGCTCCGGATCGGCCCTCGGAGCGTCGGCTACCGGATCACCGAGCAGGCGCTGGTCTTCGGCGGCGACACGCTGACGGCCACGGACGTCGCGGTGGCGGCGGGCGTGGCCGAGATCGGCGACCCGGGGCGGGTCCGCCGCCTCGACCCGGGCCTCGTCCGCGCCGCCATGGAGCGCATCCAGGGGATGAGCGAGGCGGCGGTCGACCGGATGAAGACGAGCGCCGAGCCGGTCCCCGTGATCGTGGTCGGCGGCGGCAGCGTCCTGATCGCCAGGCCGCTCGCCGGGGCCTCGGAGATGGTCAAGCCCGACCACTTCGAGGCGGCGAACGCGGTCGGCGCCGCGATCGCCCAGATCTCGGGGGAGGTCGACCGCGTCTACGCGCTCGACGCGCTGACGCGGGAGCAGGCCCTGGACGACGCCAAGGCCGAGGCGAGCGGGCGGGCCGTGGCGGCGGGCGCCGACCCGGCGACGGTCCAGATCGTCGACGTCGAGGACGTGCCCCTGGCGTACCTGCCGGGCAACGCCACCCGGGTGCGGGTCAAGGCGGTCGGCGACCTGACGCTGGGGGGCCGAACGGACGACCAGGGGGGCTCCCGTGCGTGAGATCACCGGCGACGCCCTCGAGGACATCGCCCTCGGCGCCGCGGTGCTGGGCACCGGGGGCGGCGGCAACCCCTACCTCGGCAAGCTGATGGCGCGGGGCGCGATCGAACGGCGGGGCCCGGTCCGACTACTCGATCCCGATGAACTCGCCGACGACGACCTCGTGGTGCCGTCGGCGATGATGGGGGCGCCGACCGTGATGGTCGAGAAAATCCCGCGGGGAGACGAGGTCCTCGGCGCGTTCAGGGCACTTGAGGCCCACCTCGGGCGCCGCGCCCGGGCGACGATGTCGTGCGAGGCCGGCGGGCTCAACTCCACTACCCCGTTCACCGTCGCCGCCGAGCTCGGGATCCCGCTCGTCGACGCGGACATGATGGGGCGGGCCTTCCCGGAGCTGCAGATGTGCACCCCGACGCTCCACGGGGTGGCGGCGACGCCGATGGCGATCGCCGACGAGAAGGGCAACAGCGCGATCATCACCACCGTCGACAACCGGTGGACCGAGACCTTCGCCCGGACGCTGACGGTCGACATGGGCTGCTCGGCGATGATCGCCCTCTACGCCATGACCGGCAGGCAGGTCAAGGACGCGTGCGTGCCGCGGACCATCTCGACGATCGAGGGGATCGGCCGCGCCATCCGGGACGCCCGCGCGCGCCATGTCGACCCGGTCGCGGCCGTGCGGGAGGTCACCGGCGGCTACGTGGTCTGGCGTGGGAAGGTTGCGGACGTCGAGCGGCGCACGGCGACCGGGTTCGCGCGGGGCGAGGCGGCGATCGCGGGGACGGGGGCGTACGAGGGGCGGACGCTGCGAGTCGCGTTCCAGAACGAGTTCCTCCTCGCCCGCGACGGCGAGGAGGCGCTCGTCTCGACCCCCGACCTGATCACGATCCTCGACGCCGAGACGGGCGAGCCGATCACCACGGAGGAGCTGCGCTACGGCTTCCGCGTCGCGGTGCTCGGGATCCCGTGCGACCCCCGCTGGCGAACGGAGGCGGGGCTGGGGCTCGTCGGCCCGGCCTACTTCGGATACGAGACGCCCTACGTGCCCGTCGAGTGGCGCTTCGGCCCCGGGGGCGACCGATCGTGATCGCGACGCGGTGCCCCAGCGCCTCGGGCGTCCGGACCGGACCGCGGGCGACGCCGGAGGGGGCGTGGGCCTGACGCTGACCGCGGCGGAACTGCCGGACCTGGCCCGCGGCGCGGCGTTCCTTGGCACGGGCGGGGGCGGCAACCCGTACGTCGGCCGGCTGATGGTCGAGCGCGCGATGCGGGAGATGGGTAGCGCGCTTGAGTTGCTCGACCTCTCGGATGTCCCGGACGACGCCCTCCTGATCCCGACCGCGATGATGGGCGCCCCGACCTGCATCGTCGAAAAGCTGCCCCGGGGGACCGAGGCGGTCGCGTCGCTCCGCCGCCTCGAGCGGCACCTCGGGGCGACCGCGTTCGCGACGATGCCGGTCGAGGCCGGTGGGGTGAATTCGATGATCCCGCTCGTCGTCGCGCTCCGCCTCGGCATCCCGGTCGTCGACGCGGACGGGATGGGCCGCGCCTTCCCCGAGCTGTTCCACGAGACGTTCCACGTCTACGGCGTGCCGGGGACGCCGATGGTGGTGACCGACGACCGGCACGATCAGGCCCTGATCGAGACGGGCGACAACGTCGCGATGGAGCGGCTCGCGCGGGGCGTGACGATCCGGATGGGCGGCGTGGCCTACATCGCCGAGTACCCGATGGACGGA
>CADCWL010000243.1 GCA_902806405.1 uncultured Thermomicrobiales bacterium
GGTGGCCGCTGGCCGTCACCGCGCCGACCAAGCCGTCGGCCACCGTCCCGTAGACCGCGCCGACGACCTCGTAGCTCCCCGCGTTGGGCACCACCGCCCCGTCGGCGTCCCCCTGGGCCAGGGACACCTCGACCGCGGCGAGCAGCGACGGCACCGCCACCACCGCCGCCAGCATCGGCACCGCCCAGCGGCCGCGCCCCATCCAGCGCGGCACCACGGAGGAGATCGACATCGGGCTATGGCTCCTTGATCGCGGCCCCCGCGCTCGCGGCGGATTCCGCTCCCGAACACCGCGGGACGTCTGCCGCCTCGCCTCCGGACCACCCGATCAGCGCGCACGTCGCCCGGCGCACCGATCGACCCCGGTTCCTGACGGACACAACCCAGGCTATACCATGGTGTACGTACACGTGTCAACGTCGCGCCGGAAGGGGCCTCCGTGGAGCGCCCCGCTCCTCCGCGTTGCCAGGCGACCGGGAACGGACGCGCGGCCTCGCGGGGACGGGAAACCCGTCCCGCGCCCGCTTGCCCCGGCCGGTGGCGGCGACTATAGTCGCCCGACCGTCGCGAGCCGCCAGCCCACGGCGCGCGCTTTCCCAGCCAGCCGACCCCGCGCCGCGCCGATCCGCGGTCGGCCCCGGAGACCGCCCATGCCCCCGGCCGCCCCCCGCTCGCCCCGGCCGACGCCCGCCGCGCGGCCCGAGCCGGGGGCGTGGCGCGGGGCCGGGAGCGGCCACGCCGACCCGTTCGCGGTCGACCCGATCCGGCGTTCGGCCGCGCTGGTCGCCGTCGCCGCCGCCGCCCTCCTCGCCCCGCTGGTGGTCGACGGGGGGGACGCGGCGGCGGCGACGCTCGCCGGCGGCTCGCTCGGGCTGGTCGGGTTGGCGCTCGGGTTGCCGGTCCTCGCGCTGAGTCTGCTCGAGGCGGGCTGGGACCGCCTCCGCCGCCGCCTCGATCCCGAGGTCGATCTGCTCGACGTGCCGCCCCGCCTCGCCCGCCTCCTCCGCCGCCACGGCTACGCCTCGATCGCCCTCGTCGAGCGCACCCCGGACCCCGCGCTCCTCCTCCTCCCGAACCTCGACCCCCGCGCCCTGCGCGAGGTGCGCCGCGCCATCGCCCGCTGGCGCTACGAGCGGTGGCAGGCGGCGGGCTTCCCGTAGACCGTGCCATCGTCCCCGTCGGCACCGCCGAGGAGGCCGCCCGCATGCCCGAGATCTACCACGACCGCAAAGACCAACTGGAGAAGATCCGCGCCGCGCTCCTGCCCGGCGAGGAGGTCGAGGCCGTCTTCGACCTCAAGGGCGGGGGCACCGGCTTCCTCGGCGTGACGTCGCTGCGGGTCATCGTCTTCGACAAAGCGTTCTTGCGGAAGATGAAGGCGATCGTCTCGATCCCGTACGCCCGGATCACCTCCATCGCCGCCGAAGACGACGCCGGCGCCCTCACCGGGCGCGGCTTCTTCTCGAGCAGCACGGTCGTCCTCGCCGCCGGCCGAGAGGAGTACGAGCTCGAGTTCCGCGGCGCGGACAAGGCCCACTACGCCCACAATCTGATCCTGCGGCACATGCTATAGGCGGGCCGTGCGAGTCGCATTCACCGGGCACGGGCCCTGATGCAGAGACCAGCGGGGTACCGATGGGAAGGGTGGCCGCGTCCCGCGTCGTCCTCGGGTCCGGCGCCGTGCCGTTCGCCTGGCCCGCTACGGCTCAGGACGACGACCCGGAACGGACGAGCGCGGCGCTCGAAACCCGCGGCGCCGAACTGGAGACCGAGCTGGACTCCCGATCGCCCACCGCCGGGGCGATGGCAGGCTCCGACGACGCGGCGCTCTACCGACTCGCCCTCGACGGCGGCCTGGGGATCGGCGAGTGCCTCGCGCTCGGCTGGTCGGACGTGGACCGGGAGCGGGGCGTCGTCTCGGTCCGGCGGACGCTGACCCGCGACGCCGGTGGGCGGTGGGTCGTCGGCGCCGTGGCGAAGACGGCGGCGAGGCGGCGCGCGGTCCCCATCGGCCCGGGGACGATGGCGGCGCTGCGGGGGCAACTGGCGCGCCAGGCGGAGCGCCGGTTGGCCTGCCCGGGCTGGCACGACCTCGGGCTCGTCTTCGATTGGAGCGACGGGCGCCCCTGCTGCCCGCCGACGGTGCAGCAGCGGTTCGCGCGGGCGGTGCGGCGGGCCGAGGCGCCGCCGCTGACCTTTCACGGGTTACGCCACACCTGCGCGACGCTGCTGCTGGGGGCCGGAGTGCACCCGAAGATCGTCCAGGAGCGGCTCGGACACAAGACGGTGGCGATGACGATGGACCGGTACTCGCACGTGGCGCCGGGGATGCAGGGGACGGCCGCGGAGGCGCTGGAGGCGATCCTCGGCGCGGGGGCGCGGCCAAAGCGCGGCCAGGACACCGGGTAGGCGCGGGAATTCGGCGCAGTTACGACGTTTCTTCGTCCCCGAGGTAGTACGCCATGCTTTGGAGTGAGCCGACCGGGTCGATCTCCCGCACCGTCACCGCCGGCGGCACCCGCAACACGGTCGGGGCGTAGTTCAGGAGGGCGCGGGCGCCGCCGGCGATCATCCGGTCGGCAACATCCTGGGCGGCATCGGCGGGGACGGCGACGATCCCGATCCGGATTCCCCGCCGGGCCACCTCCTCCGCGATCCGGTCGTCGGACAGGACTACAACGCCGTCGACGACCTCGCCGACGTGGGCCCGGTTGTGGTCGAAGATGGCGACGATGCGGAAGGCGGGGAGGAAGCCGCGGTAGTGGGCGATGGCGCGGCCGAGGTTGCCGAACCCGGCGAGGGCGACGTCCCAGCGGCGGTCCATGTTGAGGATGCCGGCGATCGCGTCGGCCAGCGAGTCGGTGTCGTAGCCCTTGCCCTGCTTGCCGAACCGGCCGAAATAGGAGAGGTCGCGGCGGATCTGGGCGGCGGTGACGCCGGTGCGCGCCGCCAGCTCGTCGGAGGAGACCGATCCGATACCCCGCTCGGCCAGGGCGCGCAACGTCCGCACGTAGACCGGCAGCCGGCGGATCACGACATCGGGGATCGCGCCCTCGCCGACGGCGGGCACCGTCCCCGACCCGGTCCTGGGCGGTTGGGGGGCGCCGGGGAGGCCGTTCGCTGCGGGCTGCGACCGCGAATCCGCTCCCTCGGCGGCGCCGCCCCGTCCGCCGCCTGTTCCCCGGTCGCGCGTCGTCGCCATGCCGATCCGATCAGTCAGCGACCTGCCCGACAGGGCGGGCGCCGTCGTCGCATCGCGCGATCGTCCAGGAGATGACCAGTATCGGTCAGGGTCGCGGGGGCGTCAAAGCGGCGCGGGCCGGGCGACGGCGCGTACGGTGCCGCGACCGAGCGTATCGCCGGCTCCGCCGCGGCGGCGGAAGGAGAGCACCTCCGCCACGGCAACCGGCCCGACCGCGAGGACGGTGCCACCGACCAGCGAGCGGCGCCCGCTCTCCTCCCCGGTGTCATCGACGCGTAAACCCGGCAGCGCTCCGCCGAGCACGGCCCCCGGCGTCCGACGCGATCCGAGCGGTCGCTTCCGCCGACGACGGCCGCACGCTAGGCGAGGTCGTCGACGAAGAGGACGGCGAGGCGGGCCGGCCCCTGGACGCCGACCGTCAAGACCCGCTCGATGTCGGCCGTCCGGCTGGGGCCGGTGACGAGGGTCGCGTAGGCGCCCCCGGGGCGGGCGGCGAGGGCTGCCAGGACGGGGGCCGCTTCGTCCAGCGAGGGGACGAGCCCGTCCGTCGGGCAGACGACAAGCTGGACGACGGCGAGCATCCCGATCGCGCGGTCGTCGAGCGTCGGCTCCGCGAGAAGGACCGAGGCGGTCTCGGCGACGGCGAGGCGGGCCAGGCTGACGCCGAGGGGGGCATCCCGGGTCGCGGCCGGGTCCTCGGGAAGCCCCCAGGCGATCCCCTCCCCCGTCAACGCGGCGGCCAGCCGCGGCGCGGTATCCCGCAGCTCGGCGGCGATCAGGGGTCGCGGCGCGCCCAGCTCCGCGGCCAGCGCGCCGACACGGGCGGCGGCCGCCGCCGCGTCGGGGACGCGATCGACGTCGATACCCAGCGGCGTCGCGCGCTCGACGAAGCGGGCGAGCAGATCGGGGTGCCGATCAGCGGACGCCTCCGGGGCGGTGACGGGGGTGTCGGCGTCGATGCGCTGGATGGTGGCCAAGCGGACTCCTGCCTCCGGGACGACGCCGATCGGCCCGGACGAATCTCGGCACGGGGTGCGGGGCCGGTGTCGCTGCCGGCCGCGGCGCGACCGGCGACGGCGGGTCGGGGCGCCGCTACGGCTGGAGCATCTCCTCGACCGTCACGAACGCGTACCCCTGCTCGCGGAACGCGGCGATCATGCCGGGCAGCGCCGGGTAGTCGCCGGAGGGCGCGTCCGCGCGGCCGGCACCGACGTGGAGGAGGATGATCTCGTGCGGCTTGAGGTTGACGGTGCAGTAGTCGTTGATCTGGTCGGCCGTCCAGCCTTTCCAGCCGTAGGTGTCGCACGTCCACCAGAGCGAGAGGTAGTAGCCGTTGTCGGCGAGGTAGCCGAGGGACGCGTCGTCGTAGTCGGCGTACGGGGTCCGGAAATAGGGCTTCATCTCGTAGCCGGTCAGATCCCGGACGATCGCCTCGGTCGTCTCGAGCTGCCAGGCCACCTCCTCGGCGGTCTGCGGCTCGTTGCCGGTGCTGGCACCGGTCAGGGAGTCGTGGTCGTACGTATGGTTGAAGAGCATGTGCCCCTCGTCCGCCATCCGGCGAACAAGATCGGCGTTCTCCTCCGCCCACCTGCCGGTCATCCCGAAGCTGCCCTTGATCCCCTCGGAGGCCAGGAGGTCGAGGATCTCGGCGGCGTGGCCCCGGTCGGCGCCGGCGTCGAAGGTGAGCGCCACCTGCAGCTCCGTCGGATCGTCCCCGAAGAGCGGGCTCTCCAGCGTGGTCGGGTCCGGGACCAGCACGCTCTTCCCCGTCCCCGGATCGGGCGGTGGGGCGGGCCGCCCCGCCTGCTGGAGGGCGGAGACGTTCGCGACGTTGCCGAAGCCGGGGGCGGCGGCCGGCTCCGCCGTCGGAGGCGGGACCGTGGCGGTCGCGGTCGGCGGCACGGCGGTCGGCGGCGGGACGGTCGACGGGGAGACGGTCGACGGAGCGGCCGCAAGCTGGACCGCGGTGGCGGAGGGGGCCGCGGCCGGGCCGGCGCCGGGAGAACCGGCGGAACAGGCGTTGACCAGCCCCGCAACCAGGAGCATCGTCAGGAGACCGAACGTCCGATGCACCCGCGCTCTCCGTCCTTCGGGTCGTCTCGGCCCGAAGGCTCCGCCGACCAAACGCGGCGCCCAAGCCGGGCCGACGCCACCGAAGCGGCGGGCGGTCTCCCGGCCGCGCCTACCACATCCCCAGCTCGTCCTTGGCGTCCTCGCTCATCGACTCCGGCGACCAGGGCGGGCTCCAGACAAGCTTGACGTCGACGTCGTTGATGCCCGGCAGCTCCTTGAGGGCGCCGGTCACCTCCTGCACGATCACCGGTCCCAGCGGGCAGCCGATCGAGGTCAGGGTCATCGTCACCAGGACATCGCCCTGCTCGGCGACGTCGACGTCGTAGACGAGGCCGAGGTCGACGATGTTGATCCCGATCTCCGGGTCGTACACGTTCTTGAGGCTCTCGCGAGCCTCCTCCGCGGTGAAGGCAACGGCCATGGAATCGCTCCAGATAAGCGGCGGCCGCGTCGGCGCGCCGCGCGAGTGCGCTGCAGGGCGAAAGTGTACTCCGCGGCGGGGACCGACGACGGCCCCGGGAGCGGCCGGAGACGGCGGGGCGCGGTCCCCGCCGTCGACCGGCGGGGCCGCGGGCGGGCACCGGGCCAACCCCTCCGGCTGGCCACCGTGCCAACCTGCCCGGTCGCGGGCCCGGGGCACGGCGGGCCCAAACCGGGCGTTACCGCCGGGCCTTCGCCTTGCCCCTGGTCGCCGGCGGGGACGGGGGGCGGATCGTCAGCACCTGCCCCCGGCCCTTGTGGCCCTCGTAGTACGCGAAGCCGCCCGGGTAGTCGCGGACCGTCCCGGCGTCGAGCTCCAGGATGCGATCGCAGATTCTGTCGAGAAAGTAGCGATCGTGGGAGATCGTGAGGATCGCGCCGGGAAAGGCGAGCAGCGCCCCCTCCAGCGCCTCGATCGAGGGCAGGTCGAGGTTGTTGGTCGGCTCGTCGAGGAGCAGGAAGTTGGCGCCGCGCAGGATCAGGGCGGCGATCTGGAGACGGGCGCGCTCGCCGCCGCTCAGGTCGCCGATCCGGGCCAGGGCGTCGTCCCGGTCGAAGAGGAAACCGCCGAGGAAGCCGATCGCCGCTTGCTCCGTCATCGGCCGCAGCGCGCGGGCCAGCGCCAGCGGCGTCTGGTTGGGGTCCAGCGTCTCCTGCTCCTGCGCGTAGTAGCCGACGGTGATGCTCGGGCCGAGCCGGAGGGTGCCGGCGGTCGGCGTCTCCTGGCCCATGATCAGCCGGAAGAGCGTCGTCTTGCCCGCCCCGTTGCCGCCGACCAACCCGACCGCCTCGCCGTGGCGGAGCGTCAGGTCGAAGGGGGCAAAAACGGTCCGCTCCCCGTACGCCTTGGCGAGGCCGGCCGCCTCCAGGACGAGGGTGCCGCCCCGCTCGGCGGCGAAGTCGACATCGATCGTGCGGCGGTCGAGGATCGGGGTCGGGGTCGCCGCCAGACGCGCCCGCTCCTCCGCCAGCTTCCGCCGCTGGTTCTCGGCGCGGGGGGCGAACTTCGGGTTCTGGCGCGCCCACTGGGTCAGCTGCTCGGCGCTCGCCTTCAGCTTCTTGAGCTCCCGCTCCTGGAGGTCGCGCAGCTGCGCCCGGCGCTCCAGGCGGGCGCGCTTCTGGTCGAGGTAGGCGCCGTAGGCGCCGGGGTAGGCCTCGATCTGGCCGTCCTCCAGCTCGAAGATCCGGTTCGCGGCCCGATCGATGAACCAGCGGTCGTGCGAGATCAGGGCGACCGCGCCCCGGTGCTCCTTGACGAAGCGCTCCAGCCAGCCCTTGGCCGCCGCGTCGAGGTGGTTGTCCGGCTCGTCGAGCAGCAGCAGGTCCGGCCCCTCCAACAGAAGCCGGGCAAGGCCGACGAGCTTCTTCTCCCCCCCGCTGAGGCGGCCGACCGGCGTCTCCCAGCGGGCCTCCGGCAGACCGAGCCCGGCCAGCGTCTCGGCCGCCCGCGCCTCGTGGCCGGCGCCACCGGCCGCTCCCGCACCCGCCTCCAGCCGCGCCAGGACGGCCCCGTACTCGTCGAGGACCGCGGCCAGCGCGTCGTCGTCGGGGGCGCTGCCCATCGCCCCTTCCAGCTCCCGGAGCCGGGCCTCCAGCGCGATCGGGTCGCCCCCCGCCGCCGCGGTCGCCCGCCGCGCCGTCAGCCCCGGCTCCACCTCCGACTCCTGGCCGAGAAAGCCGACGACAGTGTTCCGGGCGCAGGTGACGGTGCCGGCGTCGGGTTTGAGCCGCCCGGCCATGATCCGGAACAGGGTCGACTTGCCGGCCCCGTTGGCGCCGATCAGGGCGACGCGGTCCCCCGTCTTCACCTCGAAGGAGACGTCCCGGAAGATCTGGTTCCCGCCGTGGGCGTGGCGGACGTTGGCGGCCTGGACGAGGAGGGTCATGGGGCGCTGCCTGTGACCGCCGAGCCGACACCCCGGCGGGGGAGCACCGACGCCGAGCGCGGAAGCTCCCCGCCGGGAGCGGGGCGCGCGATCCCCCTCCGCCCGTGCTGCCCGTGGGCACGGCGCCCGATGGCCGGAGCGGCGTCCACGGTGTCGTCGACGCCCACCACGTTGGCGGTGTCGGTGTCGATCAGATCGGAGGACGTCGTCATCATCGTCCGTGCTCCTCGTCGTCCCGCTTCGGCGGCTCGACAGCAAACGACCGGAACTCCTGTGGATCTCCGTGCGAGGCGTGACGGCGCGGGACGCTCCCGATGGGTTCGACCTCGACCACCGCTTCGACCGGCAGCGTAACGGCGACAACGAAGCGACCGAGGTTCGAGCGGAAGCGCCGCGCCCGATCCGCCGCCCGGTCGAACGCAACGGAGATCAAGACCTGTCCCGCCCATTTTCGGTCGAGGGCCGGGTCGAGCACGGGATTGCCGGGCGTCGTCGCGGGCTTGGGATCGTCGTCCGCAACACTGGGGGCGCGGATGATCCGGTGGAAGGCCCACGCCACGGCCTCCCGCTCCGTCCCTTTCCCGGCGCTCGTGCGCGTCTCCGCCACGACGATACCACGCACCGCGACCGACATCGGCGGGCCGGACGGCGACGGGCCGGCCGAGACGGATCACGACGAGCCGGCTCCGCGGTTGTCTGCTGGGTCGGTCTGTGCATCGTCGGCGACCGGCTCTCCGTCCCCGCCCGGCTTCGCCGCGACCACCCAGAGGAACGGCACGGGAACCCCGTCCTCGTCGGTCGTCTCCTCGCGGGCGGAGAGGAGGCGGAGCCCCGCGCCGCGGACGAGCCGCCGGTTGGTCTCGGCGTCGTGGTGGCTGAAGTACATCGGCGCGCCGAGCCAGTCCTGCTCGACATCGCCCGGCGCGTCCCCCGCCCCCATGGTGGCGACGAGCAGGCCGCCGGGGCGGAGCCAGCCGGCGATGCTCCGCAGGAGCCCGCCATGCTCCTCCCGCGGCAGATGGCCGATCGTATAGAAGGCCGTGACCGCGTCGAAGCTCCCGTCCGGGAAGTGGACGGTCGCCATGTCGGCGTGCAGGAACGTTGCCCCCGGCACGTTCCGCCGGGCGAGGTCGATGCTCCGGCGGGAGATGTCGACGCCGGTGACGGCGAAGCGCCGGGCGAGGCGCGCGGTCGACAACGCGCCCGTGCCGCAGCCCAGCTCCAGCACCGCCGCGCCCGCGGGGAGGCGCTCCTCCAGGAGCGCGAGGTGGTCGTCGCGCGGGTCGCTCCCGCCCCCGCCCCACGCGGCGTACCGCTCGGCGATCCGGTCGTAGCCGTCGGCGACGACCCGCTTCGGGTCCATTGCTCCCCCTCTCCGTCGGGGCGCGGCGTGGAGATCGTCGGCCGGCGGGGACGCCGTCATCAGGAGGTGCGTCTCCGTCCGGCCCGTCTCCCGGAAGCCCAGCCGCTCGTAGAGCCGGCGCGCCCGGGTCACCCGGGCGACCCGGAGCGAGACCGGCAGCCCGGGCCCGAACGCCTCGTCCATCACGTCCCGGACGATCGCGCCACCGAGGCCGCGCCCCTGCGCCGCCGGCAAGACCTGGAGATTGTCGATGAAGAAGCCGTCGGGGCGCCGCTCGACGGCGAGGACGCCGACATCCCGGCCGTCGACAACGACGATCCGCTGCCGCGACGGGTCGAGATGGTCCCGGTAGGGGTGGCTCCCGGCGACGGCCGCTGCACCGAGTCCACCGGGAGGTACACGGGTGAGATGTAGACCGCCGTAGCCCCTTTCGTTCCGCGCAGCCAGGCGCAACAATGCCCCGGCGCGGCCGGCGGTCGGCGACCGCCGGCCGCCGGAGGAGAACGAGGGGGAAGGAGCCGTGCCGACCGCCCCGACGGGCAGCCTCTGGCGGGAGCCGAACTTCGCCCGGCTCTGGGCGGGCCAGACGGTCTCGCAGCTCGGCTCGCAGATAACCTTCCTCGCGCTGCCGCTGACCGCGATCCTCGTCCTCGACGCCGGCCCCGCCGAGACGGGACTGCTGACGGCGGCCGGGGCGCTGCCGGCGCTGCTGGTCGGCCTCCATGCCGGGGTTATGGTCGACCGGCGACAGCGGCTGCCGATCCTGGTCGGCGGCGATCTCGGACGGGCCGCCCTGCTCGCCCTCGTGCCGCTGGCGTGGGCGACGGACCGGCTCTCGATCGGGCTGCTCGTCGCCGTGGTCGCGCTCGTCGGGCTGCTGACCCTGGTCTTCGACGTCGCCTACCAGGCGCTCCTGCCCGCGATCGTCCCCCGCGAGCGGCTGGTCGAGGGGAACGCCAAGCTGGAGCTGAGCGTCACGGCGGCCCAGATCGCCGGCCCGCCCCTCGCCGGCGGGCTGATCCGGCTGCTGACCGCCCCGGTCGCGATCGCCGTCGACGCCCTCTCGTTCGTGCTCTCGGGGGTGTTGCTCTCCGGCATCCGGGTCGAGGAGCGGATCGCCCGCTCGCCCGCGCACGGCCGGCGCATCGGCGCCGAGATCGGCGAGGGATTGCGGCTGGTGGTCGGGGACGGGCGGCTGCGGGCGATCGCGGGCGCTCGCGGGCTGCTCGAGCTCTTCAACGCCATGCTCGAAGCCGTCTTTCTCCTCTACCTGGTCCGCGCCCTCGGGCTCGGCCCCGGCCTGATCGGGGCGATCTTTGCGGTCGGCAGCGCCGGCTTCGCGCTCGGCGCGCTCTTGCCGGCGCGGGCGGTGGGTCGCTTCGGGGTCGGCGCGACGACGATCGGGGCGCTCGCCCTCGTCGGCCTCAGCGACCTGCTGGTGCCGCTGGCCGGCGGCTCGCGCCTCGTCGTCGTGCCGCTGCTCGTCGGCGCCCAGTTCCTGTTCGGCGTCGGACTGACGGTCTTCAACGTGAACCAGGTCAGTCTTCGGCAAGCGGTGGTGCCCGACGGGTTGCAAGGGCGGGCGGCGGCGACGGTGCGCGTCCTCGCCACCGGCCTGGTCCCGCTCGGGGCGCTCCTCGGCGGCCTGCTCGGGGAAACGATCGGCCTTCGCCCGACCCTGATCGTCGCTGCCCTCGGCGAGCTGCTGGCCGCCGTGTGGCTCTGGCGCTCACCCGTGCGATCGCTCCGCTACCTTCCGGCGTCCGACGCCGCACCCGCCTGAGCGCAGCACGTCGCACCCCGAGGAGCGGCCAGTCGTCCGGCTCGACCGGCCGGAGCCGGAGCCGGTGGCCCCGCCAGATGCTTGTCGGCGCGCGTTCCGCATCGGCCGCCATGCCGTCCTCCCTCCGCCGGCGAACGACGCGGCCGCGGCCGCCCCACCACGATCTGGCCCGCTGCCGCGCGAACGCGCCGCGACGGAGGCGACGGGACCGACGGAGCGCCCGTCGGCGGCGAAGCCGGCGGCGTGCCGACGCCCCGACACGGAGCGCGGCGTCGATGGGACGCCGCGCTCTCGTGGAATGCGTCGTCCCGGTCAGGCCGCCGCCTGGTACAGCGGCAGCTCGCCGAGCTCGGCCTCGCCCGCGAAGACGCGGGCGGCGCCGACCTCGTCGCCCGGGTCGGCCTCCGGACCGAGCACCAGGCGGTAGCGCAGGTCCGCGTCCTTGCCGACGGGCACGGGCAGCGACGGCCCGGCGCCGAGCTCCACCCCCCAGACCGCCATCTCCTCGGCCAGTCCGGGGAGCGTCTCGGGCTCCGCCGGCGAGACCCAGACGTAGTCCTCGTCGAGACCGGCAAAGAGGGCCGTCATGTCGTCCCACCGTCCGTCCTCGACGAGCGTCCCCTCGTCGCCGTAGACGCCGGTGCTGCCGAGCACCACGGCGACCACCCGATTCCCCTCCCCGTAGGTGCGGGCCGCGACCAGGCAGGCGCCGGCGTCCGGCGTGGACCCCGTCTTGACGCCGACGACGGCCGCGTCCTCCTGAAGCAGCTTGTTGCTGTTGGACGTCGGCAGCACGCGCGACTCCCGCCCCTCCGTCAGGACGTCGTAGACGGGGGTGCGGACGATCTCGGCCAGCGTCTCGTCCTGGAGCAGCTCGGTCGCCAGCACCGCCAGCTCGCGGGCGGTGGTGTGCTGGTTCGGGGCGTCGTCGCCGGTCGGGTTGGCGAAGCGGGTGTCCGTCAGGCCGCGCTCCTCGGCCAGATCGTTCATCGCCTCGACGAAGGCGGCGCGGGAAGCGTCCGCGTCGTCCGGGTCGCCGCCCGGGAGGCCGGCGCCGACGTGCCGGGCCAGCGCCTTGGCGGCGTCGCTGCCGGACGGGAGAAGCATGCCGTACAGGAGCTGCTCGACGGTCAGCGTCTCGCCGGCGGCGACCCCGACGGACGAGTAGATCGTCGGGTCGACCTCGTCGCTGGCCTCGATCGTGACCTCGTCGTCGAGCTCGGCGTGGGCGACGACCACGAGCGCGGTCGCGATCTTGATCGTGCTGCCCGGCGGCAACGGCTCGTCGGCGTTCCGAGCGTACAGCTCCACCCCCGTGTCGGCGTCCACGGCGTACGACGCCTGCGCGGTCAACGAGGGCGGGTTTGGCAGATCGGGGGGGGCCGCCGCGACCGGTCCGGCGACGCCGAAACTGGCGCCGGGGACGAACAGCCCGAAAGCGGGCACAACGATGGCGGTCGCCAAGGCGGCGAATACCCCGGGCAGAGCAACACGCGCGCGTCTCATTCGCTCTCTTCGTCCGCTCGATCGACGGGCCGGCACGGCGTAAGCCTCCCCCTTCCCGAGAGGGGCGTTCGACGCCCGCGTAGCGTACTCGCTTCGGCCCGCGACGGCGCGACGGCCCGGCACGGTCCGGGACGGGCCCGGATGGGACCGGGGGCGACGCCCACCGACCCGCCGGCCGGGAACGCATGCTAGACTTTTGGAACGAAACACGAACGCGAAAAGCGGCGCGCGCAGGAGGGTATTCACCGTTGGCCACCGGTACGGTTAAGAAGCTTCCGAACGTCAAGAACTACGCCTTCGTCCAGGCGGACGACACCCCGGGTGAAGAAGTCTTCTTCCACCGCTCCGTCGTCGCCGAGGACGGCTTCGACGCGTTGCGGCAGGGCCAGCGGGTCACCTTCGAGGTCGTCAACGACCCCCGCAACTCCGGCAAACGGCAGGCGGTGTCGGTCACGCCGGTGCCGCGCTAGCGGTCTCGGCGCCGCCCCCGGATCGGCGGCGGAGCGGGCAAGGGGACGGGGCGGCCTTTTCAGGCCGCCCCGTCCCCTTGCCCGCTCCGCGCGTGGGATGGTCTCCCGGCGCGGTCTAGTCGTCGGCGCTCATCGCCTCGGGGACAACCCCGGCCGCCACCAATTCCCGCTCGGGATTGGTCGCCGGAGCGACCGCTGTCAAGGAGGGAAGCTCCGTCGCAGCCTCCGCCTGCGCCTGCTCGCGCGCCGCCTGCCGGTCGAGCTGCGCCTGCCGGGCCGCGATCTCCTCGGGCGTCGGCTCGTAGACATCGGTGGCGAGGCCGACCGCCTTCAGTCCGCGGATCACGTAACCGGTCAGGTCGTACTCGCGCCAGGTCAGGCCGTGGTACGCCGCCTTCGCGTTGGCGTGGTGGTTGTTGTGGTTCCCCTCACCGCCGGTCAGCATCGCGATGAAGATGTTGTTCCGGCTCTCGTCCTTGGTGTTGAAGCGGCGGGAGCCGAACATGTGGCAGATCGAGTTCACCGCGAAGGTCGAGTGGTTGACGAGGAGCATCCGGATCACGCCGCCCCAGATGAAGCCCGGCCAGCCGGCGATCAGCGCCGGCAGCGCCAGCCCCGCGCCGACCCACCAGACGAAGGTGCGGTCGACCCAGGCGACGACCTTGTCCTCGCGGAGGCGCTTGGTGTAACGCCCAAAGTCCTTCGGCGGGTCCTCGAAGAGCCAGAAGATGTGGGCGTGGAGGAACCCCTTGAACGACTCCTTCCAGCCCTCGCCGAAGTCGGCGTGGGGGGAGTGCGGGTCGCCCGGCTGGTCGGCGTGGATGTGGTGCCGGCGGTGGTTGTCGACCCAGGTGATGACCGGGCCCTGCGCCGCCGCCGAGCCGACACCGAGGATCAGGCCCTTCAGCAGCCGCGGCACCTTGAACGACTCGTGGGTCGCCAGCCGGTGGTAGCCGAGGGTGATCCCCTGGCCCGTCAGCACGTAGCCGATCAGGGTGGTGAGGACCACCTTGCGGCCGATCCGCCGCGTCTTGACCGCCCGGTAGAGGGCGAACGGGAACACGAGGAGGGGACCGAGCGCCCAGATCGTGATCACGATCTTGTGCGTCTTACCGCTTTGTGGATGTGTCGTCTTCTGCTCCGCCAACTCGACTCCTTACCCCTTCGGCCGTGGTACCGCCGAGGCAGACTGATTTCGCGATCGTCGGAAGCCGCGCCGGCTCCGCTCGGATGGTACCAGGCTACCCGTTTCGCATCCGACGAAGCATGTCCTACGCACGTCGCGGGCCGCGAGCGTTTCCGGCGACGGTCCACCAAAAGCTCGCCCATGGGCCGAGCCGGAGGACGTCGTCGGGCCGGCGCCGACCCGGCCGCTCACCGGGCAGGGACGGGTCGACGGCTAGTCGGCGGCCGTTGCCGCCGCCCCGCGTGCGTCCGATCGCGCGGCACGGTGCCCGTCCGTCGGCGCCGCCCCGGGGGCCGCCGGCACCGCCGTCGACGCCGCGGCGTTGGCGGCCTGCCGATCCAGCTGCCGCTGGCGGGCCACCATCTCCTCGGGCGTCGGCTGGTGGACGTCCCAGACCAGACCGAGGGCGGCGAGCGCCCGGATCACGTAGCCGGTCAGGTCGTACTCGCGCCAGGTGAAGCCGTGGTAGGCGGCCTTGGCGTTGGCGTGGTGGTTGTTGTGGTTCCCCTCGCCCCCCGTCACCAGCGCGATCGCCCAGTTGTTCCGGCTCTCGTCCTTGGTGTTGAAGCGGCGGGAGCCGAACATGTGGCAGATCGAGTTCACCGCGAAGGTGGCGTGGTTCATGAGCAGCATCCGGATCAGCCCGCCCCAGACGAAGCCCTGGCGGCCGCCGATCAGCGCCGGGATGGCGAGGCCGAGGGCGACCCAGAGGCCGAAGAAGCGGTCGACGAAGGCGACCAGCCTGTCCTCGCGCATCCGCTTCGTGTAGCGCCCGGGCTCGATCGGCGCGTCCCCGAACATCCAGAAGATGTGGGCGTGAAAGAACCCCCTGACGGACTCCTTCCACCCGTCGCCGAAGTCGGCGTGGGGGGAGTGCGGGTCCCCCGGTTGGTCGGCATAGATGTGGTGGCGGCGGTGGTTGTCGACCCAGGTGATGACCGGGCCCTGCGCCGCCGCCGAGCCGAAGATCAGGGCCAACCCCTTCAGCCACCGGTTGCACTTGAACGACTCGTGGGTGGCGAGACGGTGGAAGCCAAAGGTGATCCCTTGCCCCGTCAGCAGGTAGCCGATCGCCGTGGTGGCGACCACCTTGCGGCCGATCCGCCGGGTCTTGACCGCCCGGTAGAGGGCGAACGGGAAGACGAGGAGCGGCCCGAGCGCCCAGACGGTGAGGGCCGTCTTGTGCGCCCGCCCGTTGGCGGGGAGATGGGCCAGTTGGACGCGTGCCATCGATCGCCTTTCGTCGACGGGCGGCGCGGATGCCGCCCGGGGTTGCTCGCGAACGCGCCCGGACGCCGCCGGGGCGTGGCCGGGCGCACCTCGGCGCCGCCGGACGGACTCGGGACCGGGCGGAACTCCTCCCGCACGGGGCAAGGGGTACCGGCCGGCGATTCCAGCGGCTCGGGTGCATGGTCGCACGGGCCCGACGCGGGGGACGTGCGAAGGCTTCCGTCGTGGACGCCCGCTCTCATGGGGACCAAGCCGATCGCCGCGCTCGATGCCTCCGCGAGCGTCCCGCCGTCGCCGGGCCGACGCGACGCCGGGCCACGACCACACCACGGTCTGCTCCCCGAGCGACGCGGTCGCGAGCGAGGGCGGACCGGTGGGTCCGGCGCGACGGCCGAGCCATCGCAACGCCCGCGGCCGACGCCGTCGCGCCCAGCCCCCCGGTTTCCACATGGCGGGCGCCCGGCGCCGGAGGGCGAGCCGGACAACATCGGCCCGATCCGGCGCGTCCGACCGATCCGCATCGAGTCGGCGGGCGTCTCCCCGGACGCGGGGGATGGGGTGGCGATCGAGGCCGAATACCTCCCGCCCCGCGGCTTCCCCGTCCACCACGGAGAGGGAGTCGCCCCCGCACCGACGCCCGGATCGGGGCAGGGTTGCCGACATCCGCATCTTGGTACGCAAGGGGGGCGCCCCGGGCTTCCCGTCGAGGTCGGCCGGCGTGGCCGCGCGGCGCGTGGGGATCAGACCGACCCCTTGGCGGGCGTCGCCGGGCGGACGTCATCGACCGTGGGCCGACCGGCGCCGTCGGGGGCCACGCGCGCGAGGCCCCCTCCCCGCCACGATCCCGCGGACGACGCGGGCGGCCACGCTCCCCCTCCGTCCCTGCTGGGGCGAACGAAGATCCTGTCACCGCCGGCGCGCCGGCGACCGGGGGCGGCGGCTGGGCCGGGCGCACGAGCGGAGGGTGATGTCGCCACAGGGGCCGTTGTTCGCACCGGCCGCCGGTGCGACAATGCGGCACCGCACAATCAGGCGACCGAGCGCTCCCGATGGGATCGCTCCCACCAGGCAGGAGGACGAGATGCGTCGATCTCTCGACCCGACGACGATCCGCGCCCTAACCGCGGCCACCACGCGCCGCGAATTCCTGAAGCGCGCCGGCGCGGCCGGCATCGCCGCCCCCGCGCTGGCCGGTGGGCTGGCGAGCGCCCTCGCGGCGCCCGCCGCCGCCCGCCAGGAGACCGCCGCCGAGCCGACCCCGGGCGGGCAGCTCATCCTGCTCGG
>CADCWL010000244.1 GCA_902806405.1 uncultured Thermomicrobiales bacterium
GGCTTCGATCCGACGCTGGGCCGGGAGCAGTGCCCGAGCGAGGATCGGTGCGACCCCCATGGGGACTGCCCGAAGGGCACGTTCTGCGGCAGGGTCGAGGGGTGCTGCGGGCAGGCTCACAACGAGTGCATGCGCGCCTACGCGTAGAGCGGGCGAGGTGTCGGGGGTGCTTTGTCGCCCCGCGCCTTACCGACTGGGCCGAGGTCGTCAACACCGGGGCGACGCCGGCACGGCGTTCTCCGCCGAAGCGACACTTGCTGCCGCCTAACCAACCCCCTCCTCTTTCAAGAACGACAGCGTGGTTGTCAGCCCCGTGAAACCGATCGTCGTCGCGGGAAAGACGGTCGTCGCTTCCTCCAGGAACGCCTCCGGCTCGGTCAGCGCCGGGCTGAAGTGGGTCAGCCAGAGCGCCTTCGCCGCCGCGTCGCGGGCCAGCGCCGCCGCCTCGGCGAAGGTCATGTGCCCCCACTCGGCCGCCTTCGCCGCGTCGGCCGGGTCGCCGTAGTTCGCCTCGCACACGAGCAGGTCGACGCCGCGCACCAGTTCGGCGATCCCCGGCACGGGCCGCGTATCGGTCACGAAGCCGAGTGCGACGCCACGCCGCGGTGGCCCGAGCACCTCCGCCGGCGCCGCCTTCCCCCCGTCCCAGCGGACCGCTTCCCCGCGCTGCAAGGGGCGCCAGAGGGGCAGCGGCACCCCGAGCGCCCGCGCCTGCTCCGGCGAGAAGCGCCGCGCCCGCGCCGCCCCGACCCGGTAGGCGAGAACGGGCAGTCCGTGCTTCCCGGGTGCCGCCAGCCCCGTCAGCCCGCCCGGCAGGTCGAACCGCTCGTCGCCCAGCTCCGTCACCCGCAGCTCGTACGGCAGCTTCGGGGCGATGACGCGGAGGCCGGCGACGGTCGCCGCCGTCCCGACCGGCCCGTAGAGCGCCACCGGCTCCGTCCGCCCGGCGTTCGCCACGGCATGGAGCAGCCCCGGCAAGCCCGCGACGTGATCGGCGTGGACGTGGGAGAGGCAGATCGCGCCGAGCCGACGGAAGCCCCACCCGGTCCGCTGCCACGGGATCTGCGTCCCCTCCCCGCAGTCGAAGAGGGTCAGTTCCCCCCGGCAGCGCACCAGCAGGCTGGAGAGCCACCTCGCTGGCAGTGGCAGCATTCCCCCCGTCCCGAGCAGCAGCACGTCGATCACGGAGCCTCCGAAGGTAAGCGGAACAAAGGAAACGGGAGAGGAGTATCGAGCGCGCCGGCGGCCGCCCTTTGGGCAGGATACGCGCCGCGCCCGGGCCGGCGGAGCGGCATAGCCCGTGCGAAGTGAAGCCCGCCGGCGCCTCGGCCCCGGCCCTTCGTCTTGTCCCTTTGTCCCCGGATCACCTCGGATGGGAGCCGCGATGGCGATGCTGCGCGAGACGGGTCCGCTGGAGCGCTACCCCTACCTGTCGGACCTCGGGCTGGACCCGGACGACGCCGGTCGCCTGGACGTCATCGTCGGCGCCGTCGATCACGGCGGGTTCTTCGTCGACGCCGCCACCGGCGAGTCCCGCCTCCTGGGCGAGGGCGATCCCGCCCCCACCGGCGTCTGGATCGCACAGCGCGACATCGACAGCGTGAAGCCGGGCCCCGGCACCCGCGAGGAACCGCACGGCTTCGGCGAAGGCTGGGGCATCCAGGGCGAGCAGTTGGGCGGCGACCGCTCCTACCCCGAGGAGGACACCGGCGGCAGCCGCCGTGTCCCCCACAACGCGCCCGAGGACGTCAACGTCGAGTCAACCGAGTGATCGCGCGAACGAGCCAAGCACGGAAGGCGGAAGGGTCGACCGTCTCGTGCTCCTTCCCTCTCCCCCCTTTCCCCTTCGTCGTTAGGAGAACTCTATGACCGCACCGCGCATCGCCGCCGGCAAGATGGCGCCCGGCGAGTACGCCCCGGCCGGCGAAGCCCAGGGGCTGGACGCAACCTTCAGCGCCGATCAGGTCGCCGCGGCCTTCGAGGTGGCGATCGACCGGGTCCACCGCGCGCTGGCCGGCGAGTACGGCCTTGGGCCGGAGGGCCGGATCGACTCCAAGCGCGCGCAGGAGCTAGCCGAGCTGATCCTTGGCGACCAGGCGCTCGACATCCGCGAGGCGGCCCTGATGAAGCTGGGCGCCTTCACCCCCCGCGCCGACCAGGCCTGGGGCATGGGGGAGACGGCGCCGGGCGAGGAGAGCGACCGCTTCGCTGCCTCCGCCGATGTCCTTGAGGACGAGCACGCTAGCCCGCGGGGCTCCTACGACGAGTCGCAGCGGGTGGGGTAAGCGGCGGGCAGGAGTGGCGGCTGCCGCCGCGCGGCCTGGGGTGAAGCAGCGGTGTAATTGCCGGGGTTTGAAACCCCGGGCTGGTCCGATGAAGCCTTCTAACGGAGGTCCGGAACGGTTCGGCATCCTGGCGGCCGCTTTCGGCCCCTTCAGGGGCGTCATTCTCGCCGCCCCGCGTACCGAACCCCGGGCGATGGAGACACCCCGCTTCGCCACCGAGCCCCTGGTCGCACCTTCCCCTTCCCCGATCACCCCCTATCATGGCTCCTCCAACCCGTCCGCCACGGAGGAGTTTCGATGACCGCACCCACCGTCGCCCCCGCTGCGCCCGTCCCCGACCTCGTCCCCGAGATCGACCGTCTCCGCGCGGAGACCCCCGGCTGCGCCGAGGTCGCCCACTTCAACCACGCGGGCTCGTCCCTGATGCCCCAGCCCGTCCTCGACGCCCTCCTGGGCCACCTCGACCGCGAGGCGCGGATCGGCGGCTACGAGGCGGAGGACGAGGCGGCCGAGCGGATCGGGGCCGTCTACGCCTCCATCGCCGGGCTGATCGGCGCCGCCCCCGACGAGATCGCGATCGTCGAGAACGCCACCCGCGCCTGGGACATGGCCTTCTACGCGATCCCGCTCGACCCGGGCGACCGCATTCTGACCAGCGTCGCCGAGTACGGCAGCAATGCGCTCGCCTTCCTCCAGGTCGCCGCCCGCGGCGTCCGGGTCGAGGTCGTCCCGAACGATGCCGACGGTCAGCTCTCGGTCGAGGCGTTGGTGGGGATGCTCGACGACCGGGTCAGGCTCGTCGCCGTCACCCACATGCCGACCAACGGCGGTCTCCTCCAGCCCGCCGCCGCGATCGGCCGCCTCGCCCGCGAGGCCGGCGCCCTCTTCCTGCTCGACGCCTGCCAGACCGTCGGCCAGCTGCCGATCGACGTCGAAGCGGTCGGCTGCGACATCCTCTCCGCCACCAGCCGGAAGTTCCTGCGCGGCCCCCGCGGGGTCGGCTTCCTCTACGTCCGCCGTTCCCTGATCGACCGCCTGACGCCCCCCTTCCTCGACATCCGCGCCGCGGAGTGGACCGCTCCGACCGCCTTTGCCCTCCACCCGACGGCCCGACGCTTTGAGAACTGGGAGAGCAACGTCGCCGGCAAACTCGGCCTGGGTGCCGCCGTCGACTACGCCCAGGCCCTCGGCCTCAACGCGATCTGGGCGCGCGTCCGCGCTCAGGCCGCCCGCCTCCGGGAACGGCTCGCGGCCATCCCCGGCGTCGCCGTCCGCGACCTTGGCGCCGTCAAGGGCGGGATCGTGACGTTCACGGTCGCCGGGGTGGAGCCGGCCGCGGTCCAGACCGCTCTCCGTGCCGAGGCGATCAACGTCTCGGTCTCTGGCGCCAGCTCCACCCGCTGGGACATGGAGGCCCGCGGCCTCGTCGGTCTTGTCCGCGCCTCTGTCCACTATCTGACGACCGACGAGGAGATCTTACGCCTCGCCGATGCCGTCGCTCGGCAGGCCAGGCGCTAGCGAATCGCCGACAGAGTCGAGGAACGTCGAGACCTGCCGCGCCCCGTCGGGCGCAGTCTCCCCGCCGAGCGCCGCCACGTCCGGCGCCAGCGCCGCCATCGCCGCGGCAACCCTCAGCAGCACGGCGAGCTGGGTCTCCGGCGCCAATCCCGGGAAAGCCCACCGCCCCTCGTGCCCCGTCGCCTTGAGGTCGTCGTGGCTCGCCGGGCCGTCGTGGGCAACGAGCCATTCCACCTCGGCCAGGGCGGCGGCCGCCCAGCCGATCATCCGCGTCGCCGCCCACGGTCGGCGGCGCGCCACCGCCTTGCCGGCGAGCAGCACGGCGATCCAGAAATCCGCGCCGGCGTGCGTCAACGCTGCCGCCCGCTCCCCTTCGGCAAAGGGCGCGGCCGCCGGCTCCGGCAGCAGCCCGAGCCGGTCGAACAGCACCCGAGCTCCGGCCGGCACCCGCGCCGTCGACCGCGGTACCCAGTACCAGTCGATCTGGTGCGCGCCCGTCTCCCCTTGGTAGAGAGCCAGGAGGTAGCCGCCGCCGGGAGGCGCGTTCGCTGGTGCCTCCAAGACCAGCACCGGGTGCGCGACGGCAGCGACGAACGCCGGGAGTGCCTCGATCACGTTCGCCGCCTCGGCGTCCGCAACCACCACCCAGACGTCGACGTCGCTCCAGGCGTCGGCCGTGCCCCGGCCGAGCGAGCCGCTAAGCCAGGCGGCCACGACCCGCTCGTCCCGCTCCAGGGAGGCCACGAGCCGATCGAGGAGCCGGTCCCGTTCCTCTTCCCGGAGTCGGAGCAAGTCGGTTCCGCTCATCCGAGCCTCCACCACGCCACGGAGAACCCTCGGCCCATCGTCCGAGCCTCGTGGCCATCCCCACGCTCAGCCGTGATCCCGACGCTCAGTTCTCAGCCCGAGAAACGAGGGGTGACGGCGACGGGGGTGGGGAATGCGCTGGGCTGCCGCCCTGGTCGCGGTGGAGGAGGTCATTGGGCGCGTCCGCTACCCGCTACCCGCTGTCCGCTCGGCGCCGGGCGGCGACGCCGCGTCTCCCCCCTGGCCCCTAGCGAGGGCGACGTGGGCAGGGGGGAGAGCGTCGTTACACGTACTGCCCGAACCAGGCCAGCGTGTCCTCCCAGGCGGCCAAGGCCTGGGCCCCGTTCCAGCGGGCGCCGGTGTCGTTGTGGAAGGCGTGCTGGGTGCCCGGGTAGATGTTGACCTGGTGTGTGACGCCGGCCGCCGCCAGCGCCGCGATCAACTCCTGCCGCCCCTCGTTCGCGAAGTCCTGCGGGTCGCTGGAGTAGACGCCGAGGAGCGCGGCCTTGATGTTCGGCACGTCCTCCAGGGGCGGCGGCGGGCCGTAATAGGGGGCGGCTGCCTTCAGCTCGGGGATCTGGGTTGCCGCCCGGAGGGTGATGCCACCGCCGAAGCAGAAGCCGGTCATGCCGATCCGCTCCGGGTCGACGAAGGGCTGGCTCGCGTAATGGGCCATCGCCGCCCGGAAGTCGTCGACGTGGCGGGTCGGGTCGACCCCGGTCAGGAGCGCCGGGATTTCGGCCGGGTCGGCGACGTTGGCGGTGCCACCCTCGCGGCTGAGGAGGTCGAGGGCGCAGGCGACGTAGCCGTTGACGGCCCAGCGTCGGCTAACGTCCCGGATGTGCTCGGTCAGGCCGCGGTTCTCGTGGCAGATCAGGACCAGCGGAAGGGCGCCTCCGGCCGCCCGGGAGGCCATCGGGGTCGCCATCGGCGTCGCGGCGGTTGGCGTCCCGCCCTCACCGCTGGGGCGGGCCTGGTAGGCCATGATCGTCGCCCCACTGGAGTCAAAGGCGATCTCCTCGACGATGATCCGCGGGTCGTCGGCGGCGACGCTGACGGGGCTGCGCGGCCCGGTCGGGGTCGGCATCGGCGGCGGGGTGCCCTCCTGCGCCGCCGCCACTCCGAGGCGGGAGAGGACGGTCGCCGTCGCCGCCACACCGCCGGTGATGTGGAGGACGCGACGGACCATGTCGCGCCGCGACATCAGGCCGTCCTCGTAGTCCTCGACGAACTCGTGGACGAGGTAGTTCTCGAACTGGTTGAGCTGCTTCACCGCTGACGCCTCCTCTGCCGGATCGTGCGAGGGCACGGTCGAACGCGGCTCGACCGCCCGCCGGAGCGGCCATCGTACGCAATCCGGTCCCCGGAAGGTCATGCGGGGGCTAACCCGGGCGCCGAAGGGGTGCCCGATGCTACACGCGCCAGCCCCCGCTTTCGCGCTTCGTCGGGACCGAGCCACCGGGATTGGCGCGGGGCTCGCGGCACCCCAAACCCGGTGGCCCGGTCCATCGGGGAGGACCCACCGCCCCTGGCGAACCACGCACGGTCCTCACCGAGTGGTTCGCCCGGCGCGGGAGTCATGACGGGAAGCTAGGGCGCCTCTGGCGCAGGATCAAGAAAGCGGAGCGCCCCGAGCGGTGGGTAGGCCGAGCCCCGGCCGCCCCGCTGCAGCAGCAGCGCGAGGGCGCGTCGGTCCTCCCCGGTCAGCGCCAACCGCTGCTCGGCGAAGAAGGCGTGGACCCGGTCGAGCGCCAGCCCCTCCCGCTCCGCCAATCCCCGCCGCCATTCGCGGCGCCGGGCCAGGCCCGCCTCCCGCAGCGCCGCCAGCAAGGCCAGCATGGGGGCCAGCGCCGCCTGCTCCGCCTCCGCCGGCACCACCAAGACGTGGGTTACCGCCGGCACCCCGGTGAGGATCAGCCAGGCGCGGCAGAGGTCCTCCGCGAAGCCCACCTCCGGCGTCCGTAGCGCCTCCGCCCCCTCGACAACGACCGCCTGCGCCGCGGCGAGGGTTGAGTCATCGTCGGCCGTGGCCGCCGCCGTCCCCTCCGCCGGGAGCCCACGCCAGGCCCCCGGCCAGGCCGTCGCCTCGATTCCGTAGAATGGGCGCAGGGTCGCCCGCGCCAACAGTTCTCCCGCCCCGCTCGTTCCCAGCAGGCGAACCGGCCCCCGCTCCACCTCGTCCGGCCGCACCGGGGTCCGCAGCGTGACCGCCCCGACCGCCCCGGCGACGACCGCCGCGTCCGGCGCCACCCGGTGGCTCTCCGCGAGGGGCGCCACCTCCGCCGAAGAAACCAGCGCGATGTCGTCCGGCCCGACGTCCCCGCCCCGCAGCCCCGGCCGCGCCTCGACGGTCGCCTCTGCCCCCGGCACGACCCATCCCGCAGCGTACGGCACGACGAAGGCGGCGGTCGCAAGGGCGTCGTCGATCAGGAGTCGCACGGTGGCCTCCACGGCTAGGCGTCCAGCGCCTCGTGGTTCAAGAGTCTCCGTCGCGGTGGGAGGGGCAGAACCGCGCGGATGCCCCTCCCACCGCGACCCCTGGGAAACGGTTCGGCCCGGATGTGTCACGCACGAGCCGACCCGTTGGGCGACGCGGGGAGACTCGGGCCCGCGCCTCCCGCCGTCGTCCGGCGTTCCGCGCAGCCGGTATCGTCACGGGGGGTCGACCCGATCGCGCAGCGTCTCCAACGGGAACCGCGGGTAGGAGCCGAAGACCTTGAGCGTCGCGCACGCGTCGCGGATCGTCTCCAGGACGCGGGCGACCGCGGGATCCTGCCGGTGCCCTTCCAGGTCGACCAGGAAGACGTACTCGCCGAGCCACTCCTTGGTCGGCCGACTCTCGATCTTGGTGAGCTGCAAGCCCGCCGCGGCGAAGTCGCCGAGGACGCGGTGCAGCGCGCCCGGCACGTTCGCTCGGACGGTGAAGCCGAGAGACGTCTTGTCGTCGCCGGTCGGCGGCGCGTCCTCTCGGCCGAGCGCCACGAAGCGGGTCAGGTTCACGTGGATGTCCTGGATGTCATGGGCCAGGATCGTGCCGCCGTAGAGCGCGGCGGCGCGGGCGGTGCCGATCGCGGCGCGGTCGGCGGCGGCGCCCTCGACCGTCTCCTGGACCGCCCCGGCCGTGCTCAAGGTCGCCACCTGCTCCGCCCCCGGCAGGCACCGGTCCAGGAAGCGGCGGCACTGCCCGAGCGCCTGCGGGTGGGAGGCGACGACCCGGACGTCGGTCAGCCCGATCCCCGGCGCCGTCACCAGAAAGTGGCGGATCGGCAGCACCACCTCCGCCCGAATCCGGAGCGGCGTCTCGTGGATCAGGAGGTCGAGACTGGCGCTGACCGAGCCCTCGATCGAGTTCTCGATCGGCAGCAGCGCCTCCTTCGCCAGACCCGTCTCGACCGCGGAGGTCAGCGCCGGGAAGGAGGCGAAGGGGAGCAGCGAGCCGTCGTCTCCAGCCCGCGCCAGCGCCGCCTCCTCGCTGAAGGTTCCGCGCGGTCCGAGGAACGCCGTCGTCATCGGGTCGCGCCCTCCCCTCCGTCCTCCGGCAATCCGGCCAGGACACCGTCGATCGCGTCGGCCAGCTCCGCCTTTGTGAAAGCGCGCCGTTGCCACTCGCGCCCGAAGCGCTCGAAGGCGGTGGCGTGGGCGATCGGGAACGGCCCGCGGGCGATCGCCGTCAACCGACCGCCGCGGGTCGTCCAGGTAGGCTCGTCGGCGTGCTGAATCAGGTGGAGTGGGCCGTACGGGTCGTCCTTGTACGCCACCCAGGCCGGACGCTCCCGCAGCACCCCGAGCAGGAAGCGGGCGCCGGACGGGTTCCAGGCGACAACCGTCCGCAGCCCGTCCATCGCCTCCGCGGAGATCGCCATGCCACCCGTCCCGCCGAACCGGTCGGGGCGAACGATCGTCGCCGACCACCCCGCCTACGATACACCAGCCGCGGAGGGCCGCCTCGCGCCTCTTTTGACCATACGTCATGCCGGGGAACCCGGGCCGGAGCGCCCGCTATAATCGTCCCCATGAGCCCGCGTTCCGCCCGCCCCGCGAAAACCCGGCCGCCCGACCCCGACGCGCCCGGCACCGCCTGGCGTCTCTTCCTGGCGGTGCCGCTGCCGCCGCCGGTGCGGGAGCTCGTCGGGGTGCTGACGGAGGAGTTGGCGGCGGAGAGATGGCCGGTGCGGTGGGTGGCGGCGGGGGGGGCGCACCTAACGCTCCACTTCCTGGGCGAGACGGCGCCGGAGCGGGCGGAGTTGCTCCGGCTTGCGCTGCCGCCGGCCGTCGCTCGCCACCAGGAGTTCGATCTGCGGACGGCCGGGCTGGGTGTTTTCCCCAACCTGCGCCGGCCGCGCGTTCTCTGGCTCGGGCTCCACGGCCCGGCCCACCGGCTGGAGTCGCTCCAGCGCGACCTCGGCGAGAGCCTGAAGGGTCTCGCCTTCCCGGTGGAGGAGGGGCCCTTCCACCCCCACGTCACCCTCGGCCGCGTCCGCAACGCCGGCACACCGGCCTTTCCCCTGCGCGACCTGCCGGAGGCGATCCGTCGCCGCCTGGTCGGGGCGACGGCGGGGACGGACGGGGCCGGCGACGCGCCGGTTCCCCCAATCGTCCCGCCATCCCGCCCGCTGCCAGTTCGCGAGGTGGAGCTGGTCCGCAGCCACCTTGGCCCTGGCGGCGCCCGCTACGAGACGATCGGCCGTTACCCGCTGGCGGCCGCAGGAGGAGCCGGATGAGCGACCCAACCCCCGCGCCCCGTCCACTCAGGATCGCCGTGTGCGCCCCCGGCGACGCCACCGACGTTGAACTGGCGGACGCGGAGGCGATCGGGCGGGGATTGGCGGAGCGTGGCTGCGTCCTCGTCAGCGGCGGCTTGGGCGGGGCGATGGCCGCCGCCTGCCGGGGCGCAAAGGAGGCGGGCGGGGTCACGATCGGCATCCTGCCGGGTTACGACGACAAGGCGGCCAATCCCTGGGTCGACCACCCGCTCTGCACCGGCCTCGGCCAGGCCCGCAACGCCGTCCTCGCCGCCACCGGCCAGGCCCTGATCGCCGTCGGCGGCGGCGTCGGCACCCTCTCCGAGGTTGCCCTTGGCCTCCGTCTCGGCCGCCCCGTCGTGCTGCTCGGCGGCTGGGCGCCCGTTTTGGCGAGCGCCGAGGCCCACGCCCTGACCGAGCGCCAGGGTCACCGCCTCCTCGCTGCCGCTACCCCGGCCGAGGCGGTCGAGCTGGCGCTGGCGGCGCTGGCCGGGCACTGATCCGCCCGCCAGAATCGACGGTGCGGGCGTAGAAGAAGTGGGACCGGACGCCCGAGGGCGCAGCCTGATCGACCGTCATCTCCAGATCGACCAGGAGTCTGAAACGCTCCGCGACTGCGGCCATCGCTCCGGCGCTCAGCCACCCGTGCCGACGCAGGAGTCTCTCGACCGCGAAGACGCGCGCTTGCTCGCATATGATGCGCGACCGGCCACCAGGGCCTCCCTCGGGGGAACGAACCGGCGCGTGGGATCGCACGCTCCGATCTCGGCCCACGATCGGCACAACGGTGACCTGATCGCTTGTCCCCTGCTTAGCGATGTCGTCCGATACGAAGACCGCCGGACGACGCCCGGCCAACTCACGACCCCGCACCGGGTCGAAGCGAACCTCCAGATCTCTCCGCGGGGGGGTGGTCTCACACAATCTAAGCATCGTCGTCGAGCCCATCCATCGGCGTTCCCTCCATGCTCCGGACCTCGGTCCGGTCATCGGCCCTAGCTTCGGGATCGACTCGCAGCCTAGCGACGACTTCATTGGCCCCCTTGGGAAAACGATGCCGACGACCCGGCTCGACCAAGCCGGCCAGGACGTCCCCCATCGGTCACGTGGGTGGCGAGCCAAGCTCGTCGACCTCGTTATGGGTCTCCGCCGGAACCGTGACGGTGAGCGTCGCCATGCGGTCCCTTTCGTGTCTCCCCATCGGTCTCCAATCGCGTGCGCGAGGAAGGACCGGACCGCCAGGTGTCGCGGTCACAGATAGGCGCGCGCCGTGTCTCGGGAGCTTCCTCCTCGTCGACACGGCGGTTTCCGCCGACGGGGAGCCGAGCGCACCAACCCACGGTCGGCGGCTATGATGGTGCGCGTCGTCGGCGGCCACCGACCACCGGCGGCCACCGCCGATCGAAGCGCGCGAGCAGGGGGAGCACCGGATGCGCCGTCTCGTTCTCATCGCCGTCACGGCGATATCCCTGGCCGTCGGTGCGGTCGTCCCGTCGTCGGCCCGGGGGCAGGCACCCGTGGTTGTCGACGTGCCGCCGGCCGAGCTTTGCCAGGGACCGCCGCAACGCTCGGTCGCGCCGCTCTTCGCGTCGCCGGCGGCTGGGACGCCGACTGCCTCCGCCATGCCCTTCGCGATGCCGACCGGGCAACCGGCTGACGCCGCGGCCGCAGCGGCGATGACGGCCGCCATGCGGGCGGTCATCGCCTGCATCAACACGGGCCAGTACTTCCCCGTCCTGACGCTCGTCAGCGACGACTACCTGCGCGAGCGGTTCGTCCCCGGGGCACCGACCGATCCGCTCTCCGAGGAGCTGCGCCCCTTCGTCGAGGCGCTTCGCGGCTGCCAGACGTGCGAGTTGGAGCCACTGGCCGATGACGAGCGGTTCGGGATCGTCGCAGTCGAGCAAGCCCGGCTCCTCGACGACGGGCGGGTGGGTGCCGTCGTCCGCCTCTCCACCCCCGCCGCTGCTGAGGCCGGCATCCTCCTCACCGCCTTCGTTGCCTTTGTTTCCGTCGAGGATCGCCTCCTGGTCGACGAGATCGTGGAACTGACGGAGTAGAACACAGGGCGGGTGACGCGGCGGGGGGAGGGGTGCCCACCCGTTGGCCTCCTTCAGTGAAGGTGTGTCCGCACGCCGGTCGATGTCGGCGCCGATAGCGGTCCCGGCGGTCCGATCCGTCGGGTTCGCGGGCCGTCATGGGGCCGCTGCGCGCGCCTGCTAGGCTGGGCCGACGCCTTCGTCGAGCGCGCTTGCGAACCCATGGAGCGGCCTGCCCGTATGCCGTCGTCACGAACGACGGAGGCGCGCCCTGGAAGCCACGCGACTGTTCGCGATCGTGTCGCTGACCGCGCTGCCGACGGTGATGGAGGGCGGGGCGGCTGACCGAGTTCCGGCGGACGTACTTCCAGACCGGGCACGCCCACGCCGGGGGGCGGCGAATCCTTGCCCTCTTCTATCCCCGGTACCTGAGAGGAACGACCGTCGCCGACGGCTTGAAGTGGTTGGCGTGCGTCGTGCTCCTGGCCGAGCTCCTTCCGCAGTCGGTCAGCGTCTTCGTGCACGCGAGCGTCGGCTGGCCGGACGGGGACGGTCCTCGCGACGGTCGGCGCTGGGCTGATCGCCGTGGCGCTGCTGTTCCGGGCCCACCCCCTGATCATTGAGTACCTGCAACGATGAGACGGACGGGGAGTGTGTCCGCCCGCCGCGACGCGAGCGCCGAGGATGGCTCTCCCCCGGTACCCCGCCTCGGTCCCGCCCGCGCCCAGGCCCAGGATCAGGTGGCCGCCGCCGATCCCGTCGACGGCGTCGGCGATCTCGGCCGGCAGCGCCGGGCTGAGAAACGGGGTCGCTGCGACGGGGAGCCGAGCTCGACCCGGCGCGTTGCGGCGGCGGGGGCGGAGAGGACGGCAACGACATCTCCTGGTTCCCTGACGCGGGAGCCCTGGGGCGTCGTTGTGGTCCGGCAGGCGGTCACCGGACCGGACGGAGTCGAAGCCGGTCTCCCCGGCCCGGTGCGCCATGGCGGCGGCCTAGAGCTGGCAGAGGGTCCGGCCGCCCAGGCCGCCCTCCTCCCCGGCGGGACGATCCCGAGAGTCGGGGTGGGACCCACGCCGGCTCCCTCCCTGGCCCGCGTCCGTTCCAGCGCGGAGAGTCGCACACCGGCCCGCGGCCGACGACGGGGCCAAGGAGGCCTTCGGAGCAACCGCATCCCGCGCGGCTTCGACACCTAGGCGGCCAGTTGGGAGAGGCAGCGGGGCCGGCCGTTCCCAATGGGAATCGGCCGGCCCCGCTGCTCCGGACCTCGGGCCAATGCCCTCGGTCAGACACGCCCTAGAACAGCGCGAACGCCCGCGTCGGCCCGCCCGAGGCGCCCTCGTGCTTCGGGCCGCCGACCACGATCGTCGCCCCGCTTGGCGGCACGGCGGCGAGGCCGGCCACGTTCTCCAGGCCGTACTTGCCGGCCCCCAGAACCGCCAAGTGGGTGTCGAACGACGTCGCCGCGCCGAAGTCGAGGCTGAGCGTGTCGACGCCGAGTCCGACGATGTCCCGCTCCCCGACCAGCAGCGTCGCGGTGTCCGGGTGGACCCCCGGGAAATGGAGGGCGCCGGCCGCGTCCGCGTTGAAATAGCGCGCTGGCTCCACCAGCCGCGTCTCCCAGCCGGAGTGCATAGCCACGAACGCCCCGGCCGGCAGCGGGCCGTAGCGCGCTTCCCAGGCGAGGACGTCGTCCGGCGTGAGCTGGGCGTCCGGGTCACCCGCCGCCCGCTCGCCGATGTCGATCACGACCAGCGGCGCGACGAGGCGGTCGGCCGGCAGTCTTTCGGCGGTGGCGCCGCCGGCGACGAAGTGGGCCGGGGCGTCCATGTGCGTCCCGGTGTGCTCGGCGAACGCCACGTCGTTGGCGTAGAAGCCGTCCGCCTCGACCGCGGCCTGGTTGGTGACCTGGAGCGAGCGGAAGCCCGGGAAGACCGGGAACGCCGGCGTGATCACGTGGCTCAGGTCCTGAACCCGCGAAAAGCCGCCCGTCGCGACCGGGCTCGCCAGGGCCTGTGGCGTCGCCATCGGGTTCGCAACCGGGGTAGCCGCCTCCTGCGCCGACCCCGCCGCGCCAGGCGGTGCCGTTCCCAGCGCCGCCGCCGCTCCGGCCGCGCCCACCCGTCCCAGGAACCGCCGCCGGGACATCGCCTCCTGCACCGTCGCCATCACCCGCGGCGAGCACATGGTCGGTCTCCTTCACGCACGTTGCCCTGCTGCTCGGCGGCCCCTCTATAGCGGGCCACCCGGCCTCCGCAGCCGACCCGCATCTTACCGGCCGCTGCGACCCGCCGCCGGTCGCGGGTCGCGGCGAACCGGGGCCGCCGCGACGGCCTCGGCCCCCCGATCCCTGCCGCCGGTCGTCCCGAGACCCGACCCCGCGGGCACGACCCAGGAGGGGGCGTTCCCACCGGTTCCCGCTCCCGCATCGCCCGGATAAACCCGACCGTGTCAACGTGATCCCGCTCGCCGGCTGCTTCGACGATCACTTCCTTGCTTGGGAAAAGGCGGGAGGGCCTCACGAGGCCGATCCCCAGCTCGGTGCAGACCTACCGCACCGGCGCGGGGCGGAACCCGCGCCGGGTGAAGCACCGAGCCACCGCCGCCTGGACCGGCTCCTGCCGAATTGCGCTGACCGCCGTCGCCACCCTTGTCACGCCGCTCCTGCCTCCCCCTTGAGCGCCCATACCACCGCATGGAGCAGCGGCGCGCGATCGACGCCAAGCCGGTTCAGGGTGCCGGCGATGGCGGCGTCACCCCCCGGCCAGAAGTAGGCGAACGCCCCCCACGCCCCGGTCGCGCCCACGATCTCCTCCCCCGCCGCCGTGTTGGCGCCGACCCCAAGCCCGTACCGTGCGTAGCGGGCCGTGCTGGCCGGTTCCCACCGCGTCTCTGGGACCCAGGCGGTCAGCTCCCGCCGCCAGCGCTCGTCGAGCAGCGGGCCGGCGACGAGCCCTCGCGCCAAGCGGACCAGGTCGCCGGCGGTGGAGACAAGGCCACCGCCGCCCCAATCGAAGGAGGTGTTGACCGACGTCAGGTCGACCTCGCCGAGGTACGCGTGCGAGACGGACCCGCCGCGCGGGGGCTCGTGCCACTCCAGGTAGGTCCGCTCCATTCCCAGCGGGTCGAGCACCAGGTCGCGGTAGGCGCGCGCGAGCGGACCGGCGGTCACCGCCTCGACGACCAGACCGAGCAGCACGTAGCCGGTGTCCGAGTAGCGGAAGCCGGCACCCGGCGGAAAGGAGGGTGGGCCGAGCGTGATCGCCTGCTCGACCAGCTCGGATGGTGCCCATGTCCGGCTCGGGTCGGCCCTCAAGGCCGCGACGAAACGCTCGTCGCCGATGTAATCGCGAACGCCACTGGTATGGGAAAGCAGCTGGCGGAGCGTGATCGGCGCACCGCGAGAGACGCCATCAAGGCGGTGGACGCGGTCGACGAGCGTCGCCGGCAAGTGCCCCCCGAGCGGATCGTCCAGCCCGAGGCGCCCCGCCGCGGCGAGCCGGAGGAGGGTTGCGGCGGTCACCGCCTTCGTCACACTGGCCGCCCGGAACGGATCGTCGGGCGAGAGCGGCCGGGTTTCCGTCAGCGCGAAGCGCCCGGTCGCCCCCGCCCAGGGCGGCCCCAGGGAGGGTGCGTCGACCGCGAGGATGATGCCCGGATCGCCACCGGCGCGCAGATCGAGCACCGAACGCAGCCGTCGTTCGTGGTCTCCCTGCCCGCCCATGTCGGCTCCCGTCGGCTCGCCCGCTTCCGCCGCTGCCCTCACCCGCCAAAGCCGACCGCAGCGCCGCGCTGCCGGACCGGAGGGCGAGCGCTCGCCTGCGGAGAGCATAGCGGGGCCGGGCTCTGGCAGCCGAGCAGTCGCGACCCGAAGTACACCGCGCGACGACGGCACCTCGCGGGGTCGACGCCGACCGCACTGGCATCGGGTGTGCAACCTGGGGTGCGAGGAGGTGCTTCTATGGACCAGCGACCTGCGCCAGACCCTGCGGCAGAGTCCGCCCCCGACCCGACAGCGAACGAGACGACCCGGCTCCTCGCCGGCGCCCAGTCCTACATCCGAACCCTGCCCGCGCAGGAGCAGCACATCGCCAGCTCGGCCGCGAACGGCTCCCCGGTTTGGGCCATCGCCCAGGAGTTGGGAATCAGCGACGCCGCCGTTGCCCGCACCCTCGACGGCGTGATCGCCGCCGTCACCGGCCGCCGGATAAACCCGGTCGAGACCGGCGGTCTCGGCGCCGACACCGACCCCGGCGTCACCGGCGGCTACGGCGCCACCGGCTTCGGCGACCTGGACACGGAGCCGATGCCGGACAACACGGAGCCGGAAGAGGGGTAGACCGCCGCCGACGTGACAGCCCGAGGGCTCCGCCTTTGCTACGCTTCCCGCCCCGTGCCCGCCACCGACGCCGTCGGACGGGCGCGCGTGGGGAGCTCCGTGCCGGCGGCTGGGCTGGCGCGTCGCGGAGGTGATCGACGCCATGTCCAACCCCGGAGGACGCACCCGGGGGGGCAAACCAAGAGCGGCGACCAAGCCGGGTTCGGGGACGCTGAACGCCCGCGCGGTCGGGGGGGCTGCCGGGGCGATCCAGAACGTGATCGGCGGCGTCCGGCTGCGGCCGGAACCGGTTGCCATCGCCCGTGACGTCCTCAACCCCGCCACTTGGCAGAACGGGCTGGCCTAACTGCTCGGCACCTTCTTCCTGACGCTCGCGCCCTGCACGGCGGGCTGCCCTACGTCGCCGGGATCACGCTCGGCGTCTTCGTCTACGCCATCGACGGCCTCTCCGGCTGCCACATCAACCCGGCGGTCACCGTCGGTCCCCTCGCCGCGCGGCGCCTCCCGATCGCCGCGGGCGTCGTCCACATCGTCGC
>CADCWL010000245.1 GCA_902806405.1 uncultured Thermomicrobiales bacterium
CAACGTCGAGATGGGGGTGGAGCTGATCACGCCGGTGGCGATCGAGGAGGGGCTGCGCTTCGCGATCCGGGAGGGGGGCCGCACCGTCGGCGCCGGCGTCGTCACCAGCATCGAGGCGTAGGGCAGACCGGACAGGGCCCGGTGGGGGTGGTAGACTCCGCGGTGCGCGAGCGCCGTGGTGGTTTCCCACCCCCACCGAACGCGCACCCGGAGCATCGTGCCAGGCGGCCGCCCCCGTGGCCGCAGGATTGAGATAGAGTAGAATGGCGAAGAAGTCGAAGGCTGATCGGCCGGTGATCACGCTCGAATGCACGGTGTGCCGCGAGCGGAACTACACGACCGAGAAGAACCGGCGGAACGATCCGGGGCGGTTGGAGCTGAAGAAGTTTTGCCCCCGCTGCCGATCGCATCAGCTCCATCGGGAGACGCGGTAGCGTCTCCCGCTCGTGGGCGTTCGGCTCGGCCGACCGGTCACGTCTCGGCGGCGGTCGCGACCTAGGGTCGTAGCTCAATTGGTAGAGCAGCGGTCTCCAAAACCGCAGGTTGCGGGTTCGATTCCTGCCGGCCCTGCCAAGCGACCGCCAGGCGATGTGACGCGACGACGATGGGGCGACGCCCGGACGGGCACGCCCCATTTTCGCTGCCCCGGGGCCCCGCTCTCGCGGGGTAGGGCGATCGAAGCCGGTCGCGCCGTCGACCGGGGGCAGCACGCGTTGCGGACGCGGGAAGGACCGAGGCGATGAGCGCACAGCGGGCACAACGGGGTACGGGCGATAAGGGCGCGGCGGGTGCACCGGCGCGCCGGGGCGCCAACGGCGCGTCCCGCGGCGCTCCCGCTCCGGCACCCCAGGCCGTGCCCCCGTCCCGACCCGCCGCGCGGCCGTCGAAGCCGACCGAGCGGGCGGTGCCGTCCGGGGTGCGCGGCGGGCTCGCGCGGCGCACCGAAGGGGTGCGCCGCCTCTACGCCGAGACCGCGGCGGAGATGAAGAAGATCAACTGGCCCGACCGGGAGACGACCAAGAATCTGACCGGGGTCGTGATCGCGATCTCGGCGGTGCTCGGCCTTCTCCTTGGTGGGATCGACTTCCTCCTCCAGGCGCTCTTCGAAGCATTGCCCTAATTCGTCGCCCGTCGGACGATCCGCGAGCACCCCCATTCCCGACGGCGAACGACAAGGAGGATCGACATGGTGACGCGCGTTTCGCTCCGGGACCGTTTGGCCGCCAAGCGGGCCGGCGCGACGGGCGAGATGGGGGAGGAGAAGCCGAAGGGGCAGTGGTACGTGCTCCACACCTACTCCGGCTACGAAAACAAGGTGAAGCGCTCGATCGAGCACCGCGTCGAGGCGCTCGATCTCGGCGAGCGCGTCTACGAGACCGTCGTCCCGACGCAGGACGAGATCGAGATCCGGAACAGCCAGCGCCACACCGTCCAGAAGAAGGTCTTTCCCGGCTACGTGCTGGTCCGGATGGAGATGGACGACGACACCTGGTACGCGCTCCGGAACACGCCGGGCGTCACGGGCTTCGTCAACGTCAACAACAAGCCGGTCCCCCTTTCCGAGGTCGAGGTGCAGTCGATCCTGAAGGGGATGGTGGCGGCCCCGCCGAAGGTGAAGGTCACCTTCGCGCTTGGCGACACGGTCCGCATCACCGACGGGCCGTTCGCCGACTTCCGGGGCGAGATCGACGAGATCAACCAGGAGCGGGGCAAGATCAAGGTCCTGGTGTCGTTTTTCGGGCGGGAGACTCCGGTCGAACTCGACTTTCTGCAGGCGGAACGGGAAACGTAACGACGACGGGCTACGAGCCGTGGCGCCGGGAGTGCGGCGCTGGACAGCGGTAAGGCGAGCGGTGGCGGACCACCGAGGACTCGTAGCGCACAGCTGACCGTGAGGAGACTTCGAATGGCCAAGCGAGTTCGCGCGTACGTCAAGCTCCAGATCGCGGCCGGGAAGGCGACGCCGGCGCCGCCGATCGGACCGGCCCTCGGCCAGCACGGCGTGGCGATCATGAACTTCGTCAAGGAGTACAACGAGCGGACGGCGTCGATGGCCGGGCAGGTCGTCCCGGTCCTGATCACCGTCTACGAGGACCGCTCCTACACTTTCGTCACCAAGACGCCGCCGGCCGCCGACCTGCTGCGCCGCGCCGCGGGCGTCGAGAAGGGGGCCGGCAACCCGAAGGCGGACCGGGTCGGATCGGTCAGCGCCGACCAGATCCGCGAGATCGCCGAGCTCAAGATGAAGGATCTGAACGCCGTCGATCTTGCCGGCGCGGTGAAGCAGGTTGAGGGCACCGCCCGCAGCATGGGCATCGAGGTTGGCGCCTAGCGCGCCGGTCTCCGTCCCGCAGGGGCACGTCGCCCTTGGTCCGTTTAGCGCGGGGCGTTGGCCCCGCGACGACGTGGCGGCCGCGACTCGGTCGCCCACCAGCGTGGGAGGGGCAACGCGCCCCGCCAGCACCACGGGAGGACACGCCACCATGCCGAAGCACGGCAAGAAGTTCAACGCCGCCCTTGCCCGCGTCGACGCGGAGCGGGACTACCTGCCCGACGAGGCGATCGGTCTTCTGAAGGAGATCGCCTTCGCCAATTTCGACGAGACGATCGAGGTCCACGCCCGGCTCGGGATCGACCCCCGCCAGGCCGACCAGGCCGTCCGCTCCACCGTCGTCCTGCCCCACGGCACCGGCAACACGGTCCGCGTCCTCGTCTTCGCCGCCGGCGACGCCGAGCGGATGGCGCGCGAGGCCGGTGCCGATCACGTCGGTGCGGACGAACTGGTCGCCCAGATCCAGGGCGGCTGGCTCGAGTTCGACGCCGCGGTCGCGATGGCGGACCAGATGGGCAAGGTCGGCGGTCTCGGCCGCATCCTCGGCCGTCGTGGCCTGATGCCGAACCCCCGATCCGGCACCGTCGTCCGCAACCCGGAGGACATCTCCGGCGTCGTCCGCGAGCTGAAGGGCGGCCGGGTCGAGTTCCGCAACGACCGGACCGGCATCGTCCACGTCGCGATCGGCCGCAAGAGCTTCGGCGAGGACCAGGTCCGCGACAACCTTTACGCGCTCGTCGATGCGATCCAGCGGGCGAAGCCGTCTGGCGTCAAGGGCGTCTACTGCCGTACACTGACCTTGACGAGCACCATGGCCCCCGGCATTTCGCTCGACGTCTCCGCCACCATCGCCAACTCGGCAGCGGCGGCGGCGTAACGCTCGGGTCGAAGCGGGGCCGCTGCGGCGCTCGCCGCAAAACCGAGAACGGAATTCCCCGGCCGTAGACCGTCGGCGTGGCCCCAACCGGGCCGCTTAATCACCGACCGAGGCCCGGAGGCTCCCCGGACGCGCCGTCCCGCGGCGCGTCCGACACGCCCTGGGTCGTCACCGACCCGGGGCGTTTCGTTGCTCGCATCCTCGAAAGAAAGGAGGTGAGGAACGATGCCAACAAAACAGAAGGCAGCGACCATCGACGAGTTGGCCGATCAGCTTGGCAGGGCGCAGTTGACGATCGTGGCCGACTATCGTGGCCTCGGCGTCGGCGCTTTGGAGAGCCTGCGGGGCAACCTGCGGCCGATCAACGCCGAGTTTCGGGTCGCCAAGAACACGCTGACCACGATCGCCGCCGATCGGGCGGGGATCACCGGATTGGACGGCTTGCTCGCGGGGCCTACCGCCCTGGTGCTGGCCTACGACGATCCGGTTCAAGCCTCCAAGGTCGTGACCGACTTCGTCCGCACGTCGCGGGTGATGACCGTCCGCGGCGGGGTGATGAACAACCAGCTCGTGACCGGCGCCGACATCGACGCGATCGCGACGCTGCCGTCCCGCGAGGAGCTGCTCGCCCGGGTGGTCGGGATGCTCGCGTCTCCGATGACGCGCGTGGTCGGCGTCCTTAGCGGGCCCGTCCGCTCGCTGCCGTACGTGCTCAACGCCCGCGCCGAGCAGCTCGGCGGCCCCCAGGACGAACCGATCGCGGCCGATTAATCCGCCACCCGATCGATAGGACCGACGTCAACCGACAAGGAGCGTTCCGATGGCCGACACCGAAACCCTTATCTCTCAGCTCGAGGGCATGACCGTCCTTGAGCTGAACGGACTCGTCAAGCAGCTCGAGGACCGCTGGGGCGTCAGCGCGGCGGCGCCGGTCGCCGTCGCCGGTGCGCCCGCTGCGGGCGGCGGCGCCGCGGCGCCCGTCGAGGAAGAGCAGACCGAGTTCGACGTGATCCTGACCGAGATTGGCGCCAACAAGATCCAGGTCATCAAGGCGGTCCGCGAGCTGACCAGCCTTGGCCTGAAGGAGGCGAAGGACGTCGTCGACGGCGCCCCGAAGCCGGTCAAGACCGGCGTCACCAAGGAAGAGGCGAACGCTGCCAAGGCGAAGCTGGAAGAGGCCGGCGCCAAGGCGGACGTCAAGTAGCGCGGAGCCGGTCGCCGGAGGGGAGGCCGGTTGGCGTCTCCCTCCGGCGACCGGTATCTCCCTCCCGACTCCTCCGTCTGCTATACTCGGCCGCACGTCGGGGCGTGGCGCAGCCCGGTAGCGCACCGGTATGGGGTACCGGTGGTCGGAGGTTCGAATCCTCTCGCCCCGACCCTCTTTCCCCACCCGTTCGGAACGAGGCCGGTCCCCGCCGGCCCTGGGAGCGGAGGTGTGGGGTCTCGGCCCGGCTCCTCCGCCCCTTCGCTTTTCGGCCAACGATGGACTGCCCCGCCCGGGTCTTCCGATCCGCCGGGGCGCCGTTTTTAGACGGCGGAGCCGCCATGAGCAGCCTTGGTGCGTCCGTGACCGCGAACGCCCGGATCGTGATCGCCGACGACGAGTCGCTGATCCGGCTCGATCTGCGCGAGATGCTCGGCGAGCTCGGCTACGACGTGATCGGGGAGGCCGCCGACGGCCGGAGCGCGATGGACCTCGCCCGGAAGCTGCGGCCCGATCTGGTGATCATGGACATCAAGATGCCGGGCGTCGATGGCATCACCGCCGCCGAGGACCTGACGCGGGAACGGATCGCCCCCGTTGTCCTCCTGACCGCGTACTCCGACCAGGGCCTCGTCGAGCGGGCGAAGGAGGCCGGGGTCGTCGGCTACGTGGTCAAGCCGTTCCGGCAGGCGGAGCTGATGCCGGTGATCGAGCTCTCGCTGGCCCGCTTCGAGGAATTCCGTTCCCTGGAGCGCGACGTCGGCGACCTCAAGGAGGCGCTCGAGACCCGCAAGCTGATCGAGCGCGCCAAGGGCGTCCTGATGGAGGTCCACGGCCTCCGCGAGGCCGAAGCGTTCCACCGCATCCGGAAGACGAGCATGGACGCCCGGAAGTCGATGAAGGAGGTCGCCGAGGCGGTCCTCCTTACCCACGAGATGGAGCGCAACGCCACCGGGGACGGGGCCGCCGGGCGGTAGGCGCTCTCTGCCCCCGATCCGGCCCGCCTCGCTACGACCCTGCTCTCGCCCGCGTCGATCGCCGATGCCCGACGTGCCTGCTCTCGGGTATGGGCGTCCGTTGTTGTCACCGCCCTCCCGACTCGCCCCGGTGCGGAGGCGGTTGCCAGGGCACCGGGATCACCGATGCCGACGGATCTGGTTGGATCGGCGGCGCCCGGATTAGGCCCGGCGTGACCGCGGCATGCTCTCCGTCGGTGGGTGGTAAAGAAGAGCCGCCCGAGAAGTCGTTGTTTCTGTGGCGGCCACCCTCGGGGCGTCGTCGGTCCGCGGCCAGCGGCCGCGGACCGACGACGCCCCTCCTGTTCCGTGCGCCTCTCGAGATGGCCTCTACCGCACCCGCCGTCCGGGATCGATCGTGCTCGCCCCTTTGCCTCGGCGCCACCCCAATCGGCCCGCGTGGGACCGGGGCCGGGCGCCGGTCTCCAGGCATCCGGAGGGCGGCCCTTACCCGGCCGCCGGCGTCGCCCCCGGCGCCTCGCCCGGCGCGATCGTCACGAGCACCGTTTCCGGCTCCGTCCGCAGCCACTGCACCCCGGCGGGCACCCGGACGCCGACCTCCAGTCGATGTTGGCCGGGTCCGAGCCCCGCCGCCAGCACCCGCGTCGCGATGTCACCGGCTTGGAGACCGCTCAGTGTCCCCTCTGCTGCGAATATCTCAACATCGATCGTCGCCGGCTCCGAGGTGGCCACGAGGCCCGGCGCCAGGTCGGTCACCAGTACCGGCTGATCGGCCAACGTCTGCGTTGTGCCGCGCGGCCTGATCTGGACGACGACGTCAACCTCGCCGCCGGGCGGAGCGACGACGTCGACCCCTGGCGGGAGATCGGCCACCCCGATCGAGCGCCTCACCGGTTCCGTGGCGCCCTCGATCGTGATCGGCGCGGTCGAGACGGAGACCAGGTCGTTGACCGCTGCGTCCGGCCCGTCGAGCACGACCGTGTCGGGGTTGGCAACCCGGCCGAACTCCTCGTACCCCTCGGCCGGAACGCCGACGGTCTGGATGAGCACCGGCACGCTCCTGCCCCGAGCTTCGACGGGGACCGTGACTGCGACCCGTTCCGGTTGGATCTGGACCTCCGTGATCGGCTCGCCGTCGCGGTTCCGCGCCTCCGGCACGAAGGTGTCGGTGAAGTCGCTCGTCCGCTCGCCGACCTCGATCGGCAGCACGACCCGCGCGACGTCGGCCACGAACTGGGCGGGGCCACTGACCGTGACCTGCGTCACGTCGGAGCTGGTCTCCCCGATCCGGAGGCTGTCGTCATCCTCGGAGATCACCTCCTGGTCGAGGTGGAACGCCTGGTTCGCGGTTTCGTCGACGATGATCGTCAGTTGCCGGGGCGTGGTCCGCTCGGCCCGGGCGGCGGGCGGGAGCGTCACTTCAACCGGCACGGTGTAGGTGCCGCGGCCGTCGATATTGCTCAGGTCGAGGCGCGGCTCGAGCTCGGATTCGTCGAGGTCCTCGACCACCGAGCGCGGCCCTTCCACGACCACGCGCACCGTGCGGCCGGCGAGGTCGTCGACGACCTGGAGCGGAGCGTCGAGTTGCGGCTCCTGGAGGGGAAGGTCCTCGAAGACGCGCGGCGTTGGCGGGTCCTGCCGGTCCGTCACCCAGCCCCAGAGCAGCAGCGCCAGGACGAACGACGCCGCCAGGCGCAGGAGCGTCGCGGCCGGGAGCCGGATGCGCTGAAGGACCGACTCCATCACGTCGTTTTCGTCCGCTCGCCCTCGCGGCCCGCGGCGCGGCCGGCGCGGCCGTTCGGCGCGACCAGCGTCCGGCCGGGGAGGTGGAGGCGACCGTTGACGGTCGTGATCAGCCCCCCTTCCTTCGTCGGCCGATCGAGGCGCAGCAGCGAGCGCAACACCCGCCGCAGCCGGTCTTGGTCGAGGTTACGGATCAGCCGCCCGTTATGGGCGACCGCGATCTGCCCCGTCTCCTCCGAGACGACGACCGCCAGCGCGTCCGTCTCCTCGGTGATCCCGATCGCGGCCCGGTGCCGCGTGCCTAGTTGCCCGGTCGCCGAGATGTTGTCCGTCAGCGGTAGGACGACGCTGGCCGCCACGATCCGGTCGCCGCGGAGCACCGCGGCGGCGTCGTGCAGGGGGGAGTTCGGGTAGAAAATGTTGATCAGCAGCTGCCGCGTCAGGTAGGCGTCGATCGGCACGCCCCGCTCGACGAAGTCCTGGAGACCCGTCTCCCGCTCTAACACCACCAGCGCGCCGTGGCGGTGGCGGGCAAGCTGGGCGGCGGCCCGGACCAGTTCGTCCACGGTCCGCTCCTGGACCGGGTCCTCGGCCGTCGCGAAGTGGGGGAGCCAGGCGCCGGTGTGGCCAAGTTGCTCGAGGGCGCGGCGCAGCTCCGGCTGGAAGATGACCGGGATGCCGACGATCAACGCCGGCCACACCTGCCGGAGCAACCAGTTCAGGGTCGTCAGCTGGAGCGAGGTGCCGAGGAAGAAGACGAGCGCGAGGAGGATGACGATGCCACGGATCAGCTGCGTCGCCCGGGTCCCCTGGATCACCCAGAGCAGCCAGTAGACGATCACGGTAACGACGAGGACGTCGAGGATGCTGCGGAGGTTGCCCAGCCGCGAAACGAGCCATCCGATGTCGGGCATGGAATCACCGGCGCCTTGCGCTATGTCGTCATTTCTGGCCTAAGTCTAGCACCGGAGGGGGAGCGCGGCGCCGCGCTTGGGAGACGGCCGACCCATCGCGTCCCTCGGCCTCCGGCTCCCAGCCCCCGGCTGCGACCGCCCCTAGCGGTGCCCGCTGCCCATCGGCACGATCCGCCGCCGCCGGTAGTCCGTGGCGTCGACGTGGACGTACCGGGTGAGGCGGGTGTCGAGGATCCGGGAGAGGACGCGCTCCTCGATCCGCTTGAAGTCCTGGTTGGAGGTGATCACCGTCGGCAACTGCTCGTTGTAGCGGTGGTTGAAGATCTGGTAGAGCTTCTCCCGCGCCCACGGGGTCGTGTTCTCGGTCCCAAGATCGTCGAGGACGAGCAGGAACGCGTTGCGGATGTCGTAGAAACGCTGGTCGTAGGCGGTGTCCGTGTTCGGGTCGAACGTGCTGCGCAGGTGGTCAAGCAGGTCCGGCACGACGGCGAAGAGGACCCGCTGGTCCTTCTCCTCCATCACCTGCTTGGCGATCGCGACCGCCAGGTGCGTCTTGCCGACGCCGCAGTTGCCGTGGAGGAAGAGCCACCCGGTCGGGGACGCCGCGAAGCGCGCCGCGGCCTCGAACGCCTCGTTGGCCCCCCGCTCGTCCGGGTCGAAGCTCTCGAAACTGTAGTCATCGAAGAACGCCAGGTTCGAGAGCTGGCGGAGCTCGTCGGCGCGCCGCCGCTCCTTTTCCTGCCGCTTGCAGTCGCACTCCATCAGGCGGCCGAAGAATGGATGCCCCGGCGGCACGTCGTGCCGCAGGTATCCCGCGTCCCGGCAGCGCGGGCAGCTAACGGCTTCGGGCTTTGTCCAGGTGCCGACCGTGCTTGTACTGATCGGGATCGAGATGGCCCGGATGACCTCGCCGATCGGTCTCATCGCTCCGTTCCCCGCCTCGGCCGTCGCTGGCCCACTTCTCGAGAATCCGCTGCGCGTAACGCCAGCTGCGCCGGTTGTAGGCGACCGCCTCCGCGATCGCCTCCTCGATCCATTCCGTCGGGTAGCTCTCCAGGGCGTCGACCAGGTGATCGGCGATCAGCGGCGTCAGCAGCCCGATGTTCTGCTCGTAGAGCCGGAAGACGTTGGGCCGCTCCGGCACCACGGCCGGCGCGCGGTCGTCGCGCCAGATCGCGACCGGTGGGGCGACCGCGCCGCGGCTCATCGCCGCGATCAGCGCCTGGTTGGCCAGCGTGTTGACGTAGTACCAGACGGGCCGTGCTTGCCCGTCGTCGGCGGCGAACGCGAGCAGGGTGCCGCGGCCAAGCGCCAGGTCGAGCCCGGCCTCGATCCGGCGGTCCGGCTCCCGAGGGCTGCCCGTGGTCCGCAACGCCGCCCGCAGCGCCCGATCCCGCAGGAACGCCTCCCGGGCGATCGGCGCCTCGATCCCGCCCGCATCGGCGGCGAGTCGGAACGCCGCGAGCGTCGCCTGCACCTCGGCGAGATCGGTCAGACCGGGTAGGACGTCGGTGAAAAAGGCGAGCGGGATCGGCACCGCCGGGTCGGTGGCGACCAGGAACCCTCCGAAGCGCTTTGTCACGATCGACCACCGGCGTGCCGGCGCACGGCTTCGGGCGGCGGGCAACCGATGGCGTCACCGACCGTGTCCCCTGGCCCCGCCAGCGTCCCGCCTCTCGTGGAGATCGCCACCCGTTAGCCCCCGGCCTCGCTGTAGAGCTCCAGATCGGCGAAGCGCGCCGTCCGGTCAAAGAAGCGGAGGTTGATCGATCCCACCGGCCCGTTCCGATGCTTGGCGATGATCAGCTCCGCGATCCCCTTCTTTTCGGTGTCCTCCTCGTACTTCTCCTCCCGGTAGATGAACATCACGATGTCCGCGTCTTGCTCGATCGATCCCGACTCGCGAAGGTCGGAGAGCATCGGACGGTGGTCGGCCCGCGTCTCAACGGCGCGGGAGAGCTGGGAGAGGGCCACGACGGGCACGTTCAGCTCCCGCGCCAGCCCCTTCAGCCCGCGCGAGATCTCCGAGACCTCCTGGACGCGGTTGTCGCTGCGGCGGCCGCTCATCAGCTGGAGGTAGTCGATCACGACGAAGTCGAGCCCGTGCTCCGCCTGCAACCGCCGCGCCTTGGAGCGGACGTCCATGATCCCTTGCCCGGCCGCGTCGTCGACGTAGATCTTCGCCTCCGCCAGGCGACCGAAGGCGCGGGAGATCCGATCCCACTCGCCGTCGTCGATCTGGCCCAAGCGCAGCCGGTGCGAGTCGACCCCCGTCTCCATCGACAGGAGACGCTGGACGAGCTGCTCGGCCGACATCTCCAGGCTGAAGATGCCAACCGTCTTGCCGTGGCTGACGGCCGCGCCGTAGGCCATCCCGAGCGCCAGGCTGGTCTTGCCCATCGACGGCCGCGCGGCGAGGATCACGAGGTCCGAGCGCTGGAGGCCGCCGGTCAGCTGGTCGAGGTCGGCGTAGCCGGTGGCGACTCCGACGACGTCGCCGCGGTGCTGCTGCAGGTAGTCGATCTGGTCGAAGAACTTGTCGAGGACCTCGGCGATCGAGACGAAATCCTTCGTCTGCCGCTTCTGGGAGACCTCGAAGATGGCGCGCTCGGCCGAGTCGAGGGCGTCCTCCGTGTCGACCCCGTCCCGGTAGCCGATCGAGACGATCTGGGTGCCGGCGTCGATCAGGCGGCGGAGGGTGGCGGTCCGCTCGACGATCTTGCCGTAGTACTCGACGTGGACCGCGGTCGGGACGGCGTTGAGGAGGGCGGAGAGGTAGGCGACCCCGCCGACATCGTCCAGTTTCTCGCGGCGCCCCAGTTCGTCGGAGAGGGTGATGAAGTCGGTCGGCTCCCGCCGATTGTAGAGCTCGACGATGGCCCGGTAGATCGACCCGTTGGCCTGCTGGTAGAAGTCCTCCGGCTTGAGGAACGCGGCCACCTTGATGATCGCGTCGCGGTCGATCAGGAGGCTGCCGAGGACCGACTGCTCCGCCTCGAGGTTGTGCGGGGGCAGACGATCGAGGCCGACAAGGCTGGTGCTGACCATCCGGGGGATGCCCTCATCTCCGGATCGGCCGGCGGGGGCGGCGGACCGTCGTGTTCCGCGGGCGGGGGACCGCCCGGAGAAGAAAATGCCGACCGGGCGCCGCGCGGGGGCGCCCGGTCGGCCCGGAACGTCGGCGAACAAAGCTCCGGCTAGGACCGCATCCCGTCGGTGACCTCGGTCGCCTTGCCCGACTCGGCCTCGCCGACGGCCCCGCCGACGGTCTCGACCTCGCCGTGCGCGCCCGGCACCCCGTCGATCGGGGCCACATCCGGCCCCTGGCGGACCGTCTCCGTCTTGGAATCGTCGTGGCCGCTGCCCGGCTCCGGGTGGCCCGAGCCGCCCGCCCCCCGCTTGCTGTCGTTCATGCCTGCTCCTCGTTGGCGCGCTCGATCGTTGCCGACTCCGCCGTCGCCTCGTCCGTTGCCGGTGCGGACGCCCCGTCCGCCTCGTCTTGCACGATCACCGTCACCTGCGGCCGGAGGCGGCCGACGAGGTGGACGGCCACGGTGTGCTGGCCGAGCGTCCGGATCGGCTCCTCCAGCACCACCCGCCGCCGGTCGACGTCCTCGCCGACGGCGGCGGAGAGGCGCTCCGCCACGTCGCCGGCGGTGATCGAGCCGTAGAGCCGCCCGCCCTCGCCCGTGCGCGCCGTGAACTCGAGGCGCTGGCCGGAAATGCGATCCGCCAACGACTGGAGCTGCTGCTCCTGCTTGACGACCTTCCGGTCCTGGACGGCCTGGTTGTGGGCGGCGACCTTCAGCTCGCCGGGGGTCGCGACCACCGCCATCCCCTGCGGGATCAGGAAGTTGCGGGCGTACCCGTTGGCGACGTTCTGGACGCTGCCGGAGGCGCCGAGCTTCGGCACGTCCTGGCGGAGCACGATCTTCATGCGGGTTGAAACCTCTGACTTTCCGCGGCGACAGGCCCGGCACCGGCGACCGGCGACATCGTCTCTCCAAAAGGGGCGTACGTACACCCCCGCCAATCCTCATAACTATACGTCGGTGCCCCCCTCCTGACAATGGGCGCCGGCGCCGGCGGGGGCACCGAGGCACCGGGGGAAGGGCGCACCCGAAGCGACAGTCGCGAGGACCGGCAAGCTCGATGGGGTCCGGTGCCCGGAAGACGGGTGGGGCGTCAGGCGGCGGGCGTCCCCGCCGCGGCCGGATCGGCCGGCTCCTCGACGGGCGCCTCCTCTGCCGGAGGCGCCTCGGCCGGCGTCTCCTCTTCCGTCGTTCCCGGCGGGCGGAGGGCCATCACGAGAACGCCGCCGGCGCTGCCGTCGTCTCGGGAGACGAAGGTCGCCGTGCCGATGTACCCGTCGTAGGTGCCTTCGATTCCCGCCACCTGGATCACGAGGGTGGCCGGTCGCGCGCCCTCCTCCCCGTCGAACCAGGTCCAGCGCTGCCCGCTCGGGTTGTCCTCGGGAAGGTTGTAGGGGAGGAATCGGGAGTCGCCGAGGGTGATGCTCGGCGGCGAGTCGGCCGGAAGGTCGGCCCGGCCGGTCGCCGCCGCATCCGCCGCGACGTTCGCCACCGCCGCCGCGGGATCGACCTGGATCGGGGCCACGGCGAGGAACTCGCCGGTCGGGTCGAGCGCATACCACGCCACCAATGTCACCACGTCCGTCGGCGCCGGCGTCGGAGCCGGCGCTTCGGTCGGCGCCGGCGTCTCGGCCGGTGGCGCTTCCGGCGTCACCGGCGAGGCCGTCGGCGTTCCCTCCTGCATTAGGCGTCCGGGTTGGGAGGCCCGAGCGGGGTCAACGGAGAGAAACGCGCCGACCAGCAGGGCCAGCGCCAGCCCAAAGATCGTGATGCCGAGTCGCCGCATGACGAGCCCTCCTCCGCCGTGCCGGGGCCAAGAGCGGTACGGTTGCACACGCCGGCGCAGCGGTCAAGCGACGGCCACCCCACGGCACCTATTCGGGGCGGCGAGTGATCAGGCGGTGCGCCGCCCGGACCCTGCGGGCGGGCCGACGGCGCGGGCGCGGGGAGACGCGCTCGCGGCCCGCGGGGAGCCGTCCCTTGGCCTGGCCGGCAGGCCCGACGGTCGTGGTACTATCTGTCGCTTGCGATGCGCACCGCTTTCGTGGGCGAGCGACGGCGGGCAGGGACGGAGCGGGGCGCGCGATGGCGGCGATTGGGGCGCTGGAGGGGAAGGTGGCGCTGGTCTTCCCCGGGCAGGGGAGCCAGTTCGTCGGCATGGGGCAGGGCCTCTACGAGGTGTCGGCTGCCGCGCGCCGGGTCTTCGACCACGCCGACGACGAGCTCGGCTTCTCGCTGAGCCGCCTCTGCTTTCAGGGACCCGCCGAGGAGCTGGACGACACCGTCAACGCCCAGCCCGCGATCCTGGCCGTCAGCACCGCCTCGCTGGCGGCGATCAAGGAGCGTGCCGCCGCCGACGGGGCGGAGGTCGCCCCGGTCGTCGTCGCCGGCCACTCGCTCGGGGAGTTCAGTGCGCTCGTCGCCGCCGGCGTGCTCGACTTCCCGACGGCGCTGCGCCTCGTCCGCGAGCGTGGTCGCTACATGAAGGAAGCCGGGGACGAGCGCCCCGGCGGTATGGCCGCCGTGATCGGCCTCGACGAGGAGACGCTCGGCCGGGTCGTGGCCGAGGCGGAGGGGACGGGGATCGTCGGCGTCGCCAACGCGAACTGCCCCGGCCAGACGGTCATCTCCGGCGAGCTCGCGGCCCTGCTGCGGGCGATGGAGCTGGCGAAGGAGCGGGGCGCGCGGCGGGTCGCCCGGCTCGGCATCGGGATCGCCTCCCACTCGCCGCTGATGGCGCGGGCGTCCGCCCAGCTCGGCGAGTTGCTGGCAAGGCTGCCGCTCCGGCCGCCGCAGGTGCCGGTCGTCGCCAACGTCACCGGCCGGGCGATGGTCACCGTCGAGGAGGTCCGCCAGGAGCTCGCCCACCACGTCGAGCGGCCGGTGAACTGGACCCGCTCCGTCGTCGAGATGGTCAACGCCGGGGCCGGCACGTTCATCGAGGTCGGGCCGGGCCAGGTTCTTTCCGGCCTGATCAAGCGCGCCCACCGCGAGGCCACGACCCTCGGCCTGGGCGACTTCGGGCTCCCGACCGAGCGAGCGGCGACGGGCGCACCGAAGGCGGGGGACGGCGGCCGCTAGGCGACGCCGCCGGGCGGGACGTGAGTGGTCGCGATCCCGACCTTCCCCCCCGGACTACCGATGATCAATCACTCGTTTGACCGATCATTACCTTATCGAGGGAGCAGATTGTGGGACGGGTCGTTGTCACAGGCGTGGGAGCGGTCACCCCGCTCGGGATCGGCGCGAAGGTGTCGTGGGATGGTTTGGTCGGCGGCCGCTCCGGCGTCCGGCCGATCGTGGGGTTCGACGCATCGGATCTTCAGGTCCGGATCGCGGGCGAGGTGCCCGACTTTGTCGCCAAGGACCACATGGACGCGAAGGCGGCCCGCCGCATGGACCGCTTCTCCCAGTTCGCCGTCGCGGCCGCCCGTGAGGCGATCGAGGACGCCAAGCTGGAGATCACCGACGCCAATCGGGCGGACGTCGCGGTCGTCGTCAACACCGGCGGCGGGGGCATTCCGACGATCGAGCAGAACGTGACGGCGATGAACCGGTCCGGTCCGGGCCGGGTCAGCCCGCTGCTGATCCCGATGTTCGCGCCGAATATGGCCAGTTCCCAGGTCTCGATCGCGTTCGGCGTCCGCGGCCCCGTCGTCACGATGGTCGCCGCCTGCGCCGCCGGCGTCCAGGCCTTTGTCGACGCCGTCCACCTCCTCCAGCGCGGCGACGCCGAGGTCGCGATCACGGGCGGCACCGAGGGGACGATCACCCCGGTCGCGATCGCGAGCATGGCCAACATGGGCGCCCTCTCCCGCCGCAACGACGAGCCGGAGCGCGCCAGCCGCCCCTTCGACCGCGGTCGCGACGGCTTCGTCTTCGGCGAGGGGGCCGGGGTCATGATCCTCGAGACCGAGGAGCACGCCCTGCGCCGCGGTGCCCCGGTCATCTGCGAGGTCGCCGGTGGCGCCTACACCGCGGACGCCTACCACATCACCGCCCCCCTGGACGATGGCGCCGGCGCCGCGCTGGCGATGAAGCGTGCCCTGGCCCGCGCCGGCCTCGCCCCGGAGGAGGTCCAGTACGTCGCGGCCCACGCTACCGCCACCCCGCTCGGCGACATCGCCGAGACGAAGGCGATCCGCTGCGCCTTCGGGCCGTACGCGGACCGCCTCGCCGTCTCCGCCACCAAGTCGATGATCGGTCACCTGCTCGGCGCCGCCGGCGCCGTGTCCGCCCTCGCCTGCGTCCTCGCCATCCGCGACGGCGTCGTCCCCCCCACGATCAACCTCGACGACCCCGACCCGGCCTGCGACCTCGACTACGTCCCGAACACGGCCCGCCGCATGCGCGTCGACGCCGCTCTCGCCAACGGCTTCGGCTTCGGTGGCCAGAATGCGACGGCGATCTTCCGGAGGGTATGAGTCGAGCCCCGTCCGACGCGTGTCCGACGGAAAGGCGCGGGGTCCTGGACGCGGCGTCGCGATCGTGCGCCCCCCGACGCCGAGTCCGACCCCCGGCCATGACAGCTACGGCAGGAGGGCGAACGCCGATGGGCCCATGGCTCGTGCCAGGTCCGCCAGAGTCGGCGAACCATCGGCCGGGTGGATGCGGCCGGAGGGGTCGGGTAACCGTCGGGATCGCTCGTTGCCTCCCGGATGACGTACCGAGTGATCGGGCCCCGCGTCTCCGCGCGGAGGGATGGCGGGATCGCCTTGCCCCTTATCGTTGACCGCTACGGAGGAGCGGTGGGTGGTGTCGTGCGGGAACGTGATGGCGACGACCGCCCCGTTTACGTCGTCCCCGCCGGCGGCCCGGAGCAGGCCGCGACGGTGCCACCCGTGCGAGCGGTCTCCTCCGCCGCGACCAGCTCCCGGGCGATCCGCTCCGCCTCCGTCTTGTCGTCCGGCGCAAGCTCGCCGTCGATCACCCGCTCCCGCAGGTCGTCCTTGAGACGCTTGATCCAGATGCCAGGGGGGCGAGCAAAAAGGGCCATCAGCTCGTTGCCGTCGAGGGGGCTCTGGAGCTTGTCGAGGTCCGCTTCGGCCTGGAGGCGGGCGAAGTGGGCGCGA
>CADCWL010000246.1 GCA_902806405.1 uncultured Thermomicrobiales bacterium
TCCGCGCCGTAGCGCGGCGCGGTGACCGCCCGCGGCCGGTGCGCCGCGTCGCGCTCCGCTCCCTCGGCGCCGCGGACGGGGCCGCGCCGGCCCCGTCCGTGCCACCGGCGGCAGGGCGGCACGGCCTGGCGCCGATCCTCGGCACGATAACGGGCGCGGACTCCGCGGCGGACGCGTCGGCGCTGGTCCCGGCGCGGACCTCCCGCCTGGCGCCCGCGGCCCGCCTGGTTCACCTCGCGCAGCGGGGCCGCACCCCGGGTCGGCCGCCCCTCCTCCGGGACGAGCGGTTCCGCCTCTTCTGGCTTAGCCGCCTTGCCGCCCAGACCGGCCAGGGCGCGCTCCTCTACGCGTTTCTGCTCGTCGTCGCCGACCGGACCGACTCGGCGACCTCGAACTCGCTCTTCGTCGTCTGCTCGATCATCCCCTCGATCGCCTTCGGCCTCCCAGCCGGGATCGTGGTCGACGTCCTGCCGGGCCGGCCGCTGCTGATCGGGCTCAACCTCGTCCGTTTTGTCTTCGCCTTCTCCCTGATCACGATCGAGGTCTCGCTGCCCGGCATCTTCGCCGCCACCCTTGGCCTCTGGACCATCCATCAGTTCTACTCTCCATCCGAGAGCGCCGCCCTGGCGGGCCTCGTACCCAGGGAGCGCTTCCCCGCCGCCCAGGCCCTCTCCAACCTGGCGCTGACCCTCGCCCAGCTTGCCGGCCTCGTTATCCTTGCCCCCTTGGTCCTCAAGACCGCCGGCCCCCGAACCCTCTTCGCCGTCTGTGCTTCCCTCTTCGTCGTCGCCGCCGGCTTCGTCGCCATGCTGCCCCGCCTCGACGGACACCTTGGTACCACCGCCGCCCGCCGCCGCTCCCTCCGCGGCACCCTGCTCGACGGCTGGCACGGCGCCCGGGCCGACCACCTGACTTACCGGGCGCTCGTCAACGATGTCCTGATCGGGATCGGGATGAGCGCCCTGATCGTGATCATGCCCCTCTACCTGAAGCGGGTCCTCAACACCGCCGCCGAGAACACCGTCTTCGTTTTCGCCCCCGCCGCCCTTGGCCTCGTGGTCGGCCTCCGCTATGCCCCCGGCATCGGCCGCGCTTTGGGCGAGGAGCGGATCGCCTCCGCCGGCCTGCTCGGCTTCGCCCTCTGCGTCGGCTCGCTCGGCTTCGTCGAGGGGCTCCGCGACCTCTTTGTCGACACCCTGCGGCTACCGCTGAACCAGATCGCTGACCTCGCGGGCATCCCGTCGCTCGTCGTCGTCGCGATGCTCCTCTCGATCCCGGCCGGATTCTGCTCCGCCCTTGTCAGCGTCACCGCCCGTGCCCTGCTCCTCACCCACACCCCGCCCGGCCGCCGCGGCCAGACGATCGCTACCACCACCCTGCTCGGCAACGTCGGCGCCCTCGTCCCGACCCTGCTGGCCGGCCTCGCGGCCGACCTCTTCGGCGTCGAGCCGATCGCGATCGCGATCGCCGTCGCCATCGTCGCCGGCGCCGTGGCGGCCCGCGCCCTCGCCCGCCCTCTGCCGACGCCGGCCGCCTCGCCGACGGGGTGACAGGGGGGGGCGGCCTCAGCGGTTGCGGACCGTCCCGCCGGGGAACGGGTAGTTCTCCCACTCCTCGGCGAGATCCGGACGGTCGGGATTGGTCAGCGCGCATGCCGCAGCTCGCCCGACATCCCGCAGCGTCCGGATGCCGCAGTCGTGGACGCTGCGCTCCTGGAGCGGGCCGTTGCCGTCGTGCCGCCACCAGACGCGGGTCGACCGTTATTTGAGATCCCGCGGATCCCGCACGAAGTCAACGAGGCGGTGATCACCGACCTAAAAAACTAGCTGGAGGTGGCCCGGCATCAGGCAGTACGCATAGAGCGTGGCATCGAGCACGTTGCAGTGCTCTCGAAGCACCACCGCGGCATCATGAGCCAGTTCTTGGTCGATAAGGACGGGTTCCCGCCTGGCGACACCGATCGTCGCCGACCAGACGCTGCCAGGCTCGACTTACACCTCCGCAGGCACCCTGACCCACCAGCGAAGCGGGACCGGTGTTTTCGTCACCCTGCCCCTCCAACTGGGCGGCACGTCCGTCGGAGGGCAGGGCCCCGTGCCTTCCCGCGGCCCCGTAGGGCCGCGACGTGCGGCAGACCGGAACCGATCGGTCTCCGATAGGTGGTTTGCTGCCGCTCACTGAAGTGGGGCACAGGGCCATCCCCTACACCAGGTGCACCAGGTGGCGACGCTTCTTGCCCGCTTGTAGGAGGACGCTTGTTCCCGCTTCGCCGCGGACGAAAGCGTCTGCGTCCTCGACCCGCTTGCCGTCGATCGAAAGTCCGCCTTGGGCGGCTAGCCGACGTGCCTCATTGCGGGACTTGCAGAGTCCGGTACGCACCAAGAGATCGGTGACCGTGATACCGGGGATCACCTCCGCCGTCACATCAAGGTTGCTCGTCGCGGAGAAGTTCGCCGACGCCTCGATCGTCCTGCCGCCTCCAAAATAGGCGTCCGCCTCTGCTGCCGCTGCCTCTGCCGCCTCCGCGCCGTGCGTCAGCGCCGTTGCCTCGAACGCCAGCACCCGCTTCGCCTCCCGCAGCGCCGGCCCCGCTTCCGCCGTCAGCGCCGCGATCCGCGCCTCCGGCAGGAATGTGAAGAGGCGCAAGAAGCGCCCGACGTCCGAGTCCGCGGTGTTCACCCAGAACTGGGAGTAGTCGTAAGGGCTCGTCCGCGCCGCGTCGAGCCAGACCGCGTTCCCCGCCGTCTTGCCCATCTTCTCGCCCGCCGCCGTCGTAATCAGGGGCGAGACCAGGGCGAACGCCTTGCCGCCGTCCGCCCGCCGAATCAGGTCAACGCCGCCGAGGATGTTGCCCCACTGGTCGGAGCCGCCCAACTGGAGCAGGCAACCCTCCGTTCGGAAGAGGTGGAGGAAGTCGTACGCCTGGACCAGCCGGTAGTTGAGCTCGACGAAGTTCAGCCCCGTCGTCTCCAGACGCTGCCGGTACGTCTCCGCCGAGAGCAGCTCGTTGACCGAGAAGTGGCGCCCGATGTCGCGCAGAAACTCCAGGTAGTGCAGGGGGGACAGCCAGTCGGCGTTGTTCAGCAGCAGCGCCGCCGGGTTCCCGCCGAAGCGGCCACCGGTGAAGTCGAGGTAGCGACCGAACTGCGGCAGGACCCCGGCCAGGTTGGCGTTGATGTCCGCCGGCGCGATCAGGGCGCGCGCCGAGGTTCGCCCTGTCGGGTCGCCAACCAGCGCCGTGCCGCCGCCACCGAGCGCGATTGGGCGGTGACCGAACCGCTGCAGGCTCGCCAGCATCATGATCCCAACCAGGTTCCCGACGTGTAACGATGGGGCGCTCGGGTCGAACCCGATGTACGCCGCCACCGGCCCCGACCTGAACGCCGCCCGCAACCCCGCCTCGTCGGACACGTCCTGCACGTACCCGCGCTGCGCAAGGTAGTCGAGCGCGTTCACGCCGGCGGCGTGGGCTTCTTCGGGGGCGGAGGTCGTCATCGGCATCGTGTCCGTGGCCGTCATCGTTGGAGCTCCAGCGGATCGTGTCACCTGGTCGGAATCGACGGAATGATACCAATGGCCACGGGCCGGTCGATTTCGCACCGTTGGTCTGACGCGCTGCGTCGGGTCGGCCGCTGCCTTGGATATACTGGATCGGCGCCGTAGGGGGGCACGACCGGGGCGCGGAGGGCGTGGGGCCAACCATCCCGGAGTTCCATCGGGTCGTCATCCGGATGTTCCACCCCGAATATCCGCCGCCCCATCTCCATGCGAACGACGGCGAGTAGGAGAGCATCGTCGGTCTCGACCCGGTCGCCATCGTGGAGGGCATCCCCCCGAACGGGAGCGGAAGGCTCGTCCTTGAACGAGCCGCGCTCCAGCGGCAGGAACTCCTGGCGAACCGGGAGCGAGGGCTGTGGCTCCAGCCGTTGCGGCGGAGCGACCCGCTGCCGTAACCCGGGAGACATCCCATGCGCCAGCGTTTCAGGAAGGCCGTCTCGGTTTGGGTCGTCGCGCCGTACGTCATCGACCTCAGGTTCGGCGACGGACACCGGCGGGAGGTGGAGATCGAACCACGCTCGTGGGTAAAGGTCTTCGCGCCGCTCCACGACGCCGCCCGGTTCCGGCAGGCGGCCGTCGATCTCGACGGCGGCTCGGTCTCTTGTCCGACCGGTGCCGACCTCGCCCCGGAGTTCCTCTCCTGCGGTAAAGAGACCCTGTACGGCCGCCTAGAGATTGCCCGAACGGAGGGGATCGCTTTGGCCACCCCCGATGCGCGATGACCGCCGCCGATGAACCACCCTCCATCGCCTGGCTTACCGACTGGGACGTCGCCCTCGCCGCCTCCCGGCAGAGCCGCCGTCCGGTGCTGATCGACGTTTCGAAGGACCCCTGAGCGGGCTGCGCCAAGCTCGATGCCGTGACGTATCGGGATACCGCCGTCTGCCGCGCCGTCGCCGAGCGATTTGTCCCACTCCGGCTTGACCTCCTCGCCGACCGGGCCGCGGTTCGCCCTCTGAACGTGGTCTGGACGCCGACGCTGTTGATCGCCGACCGCCGTGGCACGGTCCACTACCGCTCGCTCAACTTCCTGCCGCCGGCCGACTTCCTCGACCTGCTCGACATCGGCGAGGCCGAGACCCGCCTCCGCTGGGGGGAGCACGACCATGCGGTCGCCCTCCTTGCCGCCGTCACCGACCGCGATCCGAACGCCCCGTTCGCCGCCGAGGCGATCTACCGCCGCGGCATCGCCGTCTACCTCAAGACCCGCTCCACCCCCGCCATGGAGGCGATCTGGGACGAGATTCGGGCGCGCTTCCCCGACTCGATCTGGGCGCGTCGCATCCCGTGACCCTGACCCCACCGCGCCGGGCTCGCAACGGGTGGTTGCGACGACACCGGGCGGCCAAATCGGACCCCTCGTCGGCGGGCCGCGTGAGGGGACGAGCACGAGGGAGCGCCGCGTCGCTTCGCGCCCCTCCCCTTGCATCGCCCGCTTCGCGATCGCCGCCGGCCCACCGGGCAGCTAACCTGGAGTGAAGATCCGGAACTGCGGCGCCGGCGGGTCGAGCGCACCGTCCCGGGGCGGGCCGTTGATCTCCGTCGGCGGCTTGCCGTCCTCCGGGTAGGTGCCCTTCTGACCCTGACGATGCCCTTGCCGTCCTCCGGGCTGGATCGGTAGAGGATCTGGGGGCTCCGCTGGTCGTGGTAGGTCGTCGCTTCCGCGAGCTCGTTGCCCGAAATGTTCTGGCTGCTCCGGGTCATGCCGACCCCGATCCCGGATAGTTTCTGCAGGGCCTTCGTAGGCGGCCCGTGGACGCTGTCGTGGGTCAGCAGGTAGCCGCACAGCTCCCGCGCGACCGGGTTGTCGAGCGATTCGTGGACACGGAGCTCGCCCATCCACGCCCCGCACTCACGGAACCGGTTGTCGAGCATGTCGAGCACCTCGTTCCGTTGTTGACGGCGAACTTGCCCTGCTTCGTCTGCCTGAGCGCGTGGCCGACCCGCTCCATCGGGCCGTCGGTCAGGACGTGGTGGGCATTCCCCATCCCCGCGATCCTCTATCGCAGCGTGTCGGTTGCCACCCCGCGGTCGGCCGTCCGCGGCCAGCGCTTCGATGAGCGTTGCCGCGACGACGCCGATGTGCCCCAGTTCCTCCGTCTGGACGTCGGTGATCAGGTCGTCGAACGGCCCGAGGATCTGCTTGCGTCGGACGTTGAACGACCAGCGGGTGTCGTTCAGCAACGTCGACATCTCGCCGAGGCGGCCGCCCAGGAGTCACGGGGCCATCGCCGCTGCAAGCGGCCGCTCGACCCGAAGCGTGTCGATCCTGGATTAGAGGCGAGTTCTTCCCCGCGTAGCGTCGTCCGTCCGGTCGACCACGACCGCTCCCGTCCGGACCAAATTGCCGGCGCGACCGCTCGTCGACGGGTGCCCCTGCCCCGCCGCTGACCGGGGGTTTTGCGGTACCGGCAGACCGCCAGCTAGGGACCGTCCCTTCCTGATGCCGGTCGGGAGAGGACCACCACTGCCCCGATCCGAGCGACGGGGCATGGCGGGTTGTGCCCGTCGCTCGTGGCCCGGCACAATCGGACCGCGCACCGGATCCGGGGTCGATCGGTCGGAACCGAAGGGAGAGGCAACGTGCCGCCCGCATACCGTGTCGCTCCCCGTCGAGCGGGTCCGCTCATGGCCGGGCTCGTTGCCGTCTGCCTCGTCTTCGGCTCGCCCGGGATCGCCGGACCGCGCCCCGTCCCCGCCGCCATCCCCGAAGCCGTACCCGCCGTCCCGATCGACCTGGCGGCGATGACGCTCGTCCCGGGGGATCTGCCGACGCCCCCCGACCGCGCCGATTCCGGTTTCGGCCTTGCCGGTGGCGGCAAGATCGCCCTTTCGGTTCACGCGGCGCGTCTCGCCCGCGCCCGCGGCCGGGGCGGGGAGTCCGAAGTCGCCGCGCTCGCCGCCACCCTCGCCGCCGCCGGCTGGCGCGGCCACCACGAGAGCCGCCTCGCCGCACCCGACACGGCGAACCCCGGCGGGATCGCCGCCACCGTGGAGTCGGCCGTCACCGAATACGCCGGGGCGAACGGCGCCGCCGCCGCTTTCGCGCTCCTCGCCGAGACGCCACCCGGCTCCCCTGGCCGATCCGTCCGCGGCCTCGTCCCCCTCGGCGACGAGTCGCGGATCGTCCGCACCCCCCTCCTCGGCGCGGCGTCCGGCCCGTCCCCTGCCCGTCTCGAGCTCACCGTCCGTCTCGGCAGCCTTCTGGCCGTCGTTGCGGTCGCCGATCTCGCCGGCGACCGCGACTGGGGCGTCCGCGTCCTCGAAGGCCTGGCCGCCGAACTCGTCGTCCGGGTCGAAGCCGTCCGTGCCGCCGGCCCGCCCGGCCTCGCGCCGCGCCTCCTCCGCCTCGAGGCCCCCGGACTGCCCGCGCCCGAGGCAGACGGCTACGACCGCCGCGGGGGAGTCACCTTCCCCCTCTTCGGCGTCGACCCGGACGACGCCGCCGACCGCGACGGGCTCTACGGCGCCGCGGTCGACGTTTATGCCTACGAGCAGGCCCTGGCCGCCGGGGCCCCCCGCCGCGTCCCCGCTTTCTATGCGGTCAAGCTCTACCGCTTCCCGGACGCGATCGCTGCCGCCGCCTGGTTGGCGGACGCCCCCGAGCGCCTCCTCGCCGATCCCGGTTCCTTTCTCGACCTCGCCCTCGTCGACGACGCCGCGACACTTGGCGACGCCTCCCGTACCCTCGCCTACGCCTTCCCGGTCGACGAGGCGGCTACTGCCCGCGGCCACCGCGTCTACGCCCGCCTCGGTAACGAGGTCGCCCGCGTCCAGCTCGACGGCGACCCCGAGGTTCCGCTCGGCGTCGTCGAGGCCTTTGCCCGTGCCCAGCTCGCGTGCCTTGCCGCCCCAGCCTGCGCCACCCCACCGCCCATCCCCGTGGACGCCCTGGTCCCGGCGGTGCCCTCGACCCCGTAGGGCCGTGAAGCCGGGGGTTTGGGGCGCGGGAGGGGGGACGGCAGCCGTGGCCACGGGGTCGGGCTGGCTCCGAGCTCGTCCCTCTGTCGGTTACGCCGACCCCGCCGCACCGTCATGGCGAGGCGTGGGAGAGGCGTCCAGCGAGGCGTGATCGCCGGCGGCGCCGTCCGCACCGTCCGCCTTCCGTATCTCCCTACCGTCGGCCCGGAACGTGCGACCCGCCGGCCCCAAGGAGGAGAGGAGACCATGGTCGATGCCACCGACGTCCGTCCCACCCCCGGCCCCCTGCCGAACGACGACACCCTTAGGGCCCTCGTCCGCGACGTCCCGGACTTCCCCCGGTCGGGCATCCTCTTTCGCGATATCACGCCGCTGCTCGCAGACGCCGCCGCCTTCCGTGCCGCCGTAGATGCCGTCGCCGCCGCCCATCCCGGCGTTGAGTGCGTCGTCGCGATCGAGAGCCGCGGATTCATCCTCGGCGCCCCCGTCGCCTACGCGCTCGGCGTCGGCCTCGTCCCCGTTCGCAAGCAAGGCCGACTCCCCGGCCCCACGCTCCGCGAGTCGTACGCCCTCGAGTACGGCGCCAACACCGTCGAGATCCACGAGGACGCCCTCCAGCCCGGCGAGCGCGTCCTGATCGTCGACGACCTCCTCGCGACGGGCGGCACCGTCCGCGCCGCCGCCACCCTCGTCGAGCGCCTCGGCGCCCGCGTCGCCGGTGTCGCCGTCCTCGCCGAGTTGACCGCCCTCGGCGGTCGAACTGTGCTGGGCGATTACGCTGTCACCAGCCTGATCGCCTACTGACGACGCGCCGGAATGGCGTTGGCGCCGATCCTTGCCGGACAGCCCGCGAACGTGACGAGACCGGCAGCCCACGTGTGCGCCGCCGGTCGGGTTCCGCGTGCATCTCGGCGTCGGCGTCCAGCGCCCCGCCTGCGGTCCACCTCCCAGCCGGCATTCCTCCGCCTCAAGGGGAGGCAGACCCCCTCAGAAATCCGCACGTTTCGGTGAGGCGGTCCTGGTTCCTTTTCTTGATGATGGTGAGGCCGGAGCAGTGGCGCCGATGCGGGGAACCGTCCGAGGGACGCTCCCCATCCAGCGGAGGCAAGCGCGGTCGCGGAGTGGTGTCCGGTTGGTGTCGGCGGCACTGCGGAGGATCGGAAGGATGCGGACCCCGAAGCGTATCTCCTCGGTGGCCTCGGCTGCGGCGGTAGCCACCCTCCTCGCGGCGGCCGGAACCGGTCTCGCCGCGAACCGGACCGGCACCGGAGCCGGCGAAACCCTGACCGGTACCCACGATGCCGACAAGATCACCGGCAAGGGCGGCGACGACTTGCTCAAGGGGTTGGCCGGCAACGATGTCTACCTCTTCGGCAATGGCTCTGGCGTCGATACCATCCAGGAGAAGGTAACCTACACGGTCGCGGGTAAGCGAAAGCCGGGCGGCAAGGACACCCTCAGCTTTGCTCAAGCGACGGGGCGTGTCGAGGCATACCTGATCCCGGAGGGTGGGGCGGTCGTGAACACCGCGACCCAGAGCGATGGCAGTCAGGTCGTGCTCGGCACCTCGAGGGTGGAGCATTTGGTTGGCATCAACAACCCCGACCCCCAGGTCTTTGACTACCTGGCCGGCGGCGCGGGGCCAAACGTCCTGGATGACGGTGGTGGTTACTACGACGTGCTGATCGACCTCGGCGGCTTCGCGGGCGATGACTACACCCCGCCCCTGCCGGCCAGCAGCGACACCTTCAAGGGGGTCGCCATGAACCAATTCGCCCACGTCACCGATGTCGGCGGCGCCAAGGACGTCGTCGACCTCAAGCCGTTGAATCGGGGCGATGTCGGGCTAACGCAGGCGGACGCGGCAGGGGACAGAGTGGAAGACGATCTGGTCATCCTCTCCGACAACAACACCACCGTCGTCTTCGGCCACTTCGCGACGGGTCAGATCGAGCAGTTCGTCTTTTCCAACGCGACCGTCGCCTCGGGCGAGATCGTCGCCGCCAACGGCGAGGCGGGCTCGGCGGCGGCCGCGCGGGCGCTGGCGCGCGCCCCGGCCCCCCCGGACGGATTGCCGATGCGACGGGCGCGGCGGTAGTCGACCCCGATTGGATCCCCGGGACGTCGCCGAGCCGCACGCCGAGGACCCGGTCGGGTAGACATAGAGCGTCGGCCGCGGCCCGGCTCTGCGCCGCGTGCTCCAGGTAAACCAGACCAAGGGACCTCCCATGATCGACCCCGGCCTCCAGGGCCGCGTCGCCCTCGTCACCGGCGCAAACCAGGGGATCGGCGCCGCCACCGCTCGCGCCCTCGCCGCCCAGGGCGCTGCCGTCTTCCTGACCTACCTTCGCCTCGGGGATGACGACCCCGGCGTCCTGGCCACCGACCTCTCCGCCTACGCCGCAGCCCGCGCCCAACCGGGGGAGGTCGTCGTCGCGGAGATCGTGGGGGCCGGGGGTCGAGCGGAGGCCTGGGAGGCGGACCTTGCGGACCCCGCGGTGATCCCCGCCCTCCTCGACCGATGCGAGGCCGCCCTCGGCCCGGTCGAGATCCTGGTCAACAACGCCGACGCCTGGGCTGGCGACACGTTCCTGGCGGCGGCCTCCGACCGCTTCGGCCGCCGCCTCAGCCCCGTGACCGCCACGGGCCACGACCGCGCCTTCGCCGTCAACGCCCGCGCCCCGGCCCTCCTCATCGCCGAGTTTGCACGCCGTCACCTCGTCCGAGGCGCCGACTGGGGCCGCATCGTCGGCCTGACGACCGGCGGCGCCGCCGGCTTCCCGGAGGAGGTCACCTACGGCGCCAGCAAGAACGCCCTCGAGAGCTACACCCGCGCCGCCGCGGGGGAGCTCGGCCGACACGGCGTCACCGCCAACATCGTCTGCCCCCCCGCCACGGACACCGGCTGGATCACCCCCGAGATGGCCTCCGCGATGGCCGAGACCGGCCCGCTCTACCACGTCGGCCAACCGGAGGAGGTCGCCGAGCTGATCGTGTTTCTCTGCTCCCACCAGGCCCGCTTCCTCACCGGGGAGACGCTGACGATGCGGTAATCGCCGGACACCGGCGCCCCTGGGGCGACCCGGCCGCCGCTCCCCGCACCGCACCCTGCCGGCGCTGCTCGAGGCTGCCCTCCCGCCGCCGTTTGTCCGTCACCCGGCGGGACGCTGCTGCCTCCGGGCACGACCCCGCCGACGACCGGTTCGGACGGCGATCGGGCGGTGTCCGTTTTCGCGTCGCGCCGCGAGTTGGCCGGCCCTCGGTTCGGTAGCCCCGCGGCGCGACCGACTCGGGCAACCGGTACCGGAGGCGGCGTGGGCGGGCGTCCACTCTCGGGCCAGGCAGCGCCCGACGAGGAAGAGATACGCCGCCAGGACGCCGTGGAAGACGATCGGGATCGTGTGCCCTAACCACCGCCACTCGGGGCGCACCACCATCGACACGGCGTAGCGGAGGAGCATCGCCGCAGCGTACGCGTAGCTCGCCCAGACCAGGACCGCGGCGAGCCGAGGCCTCGGTGCCGCGAAGACGCCACTCCCCCGCCAAGCGGCGATCGTGACCAGCACGAGCAGCGCGAGGAGGATCACCTGGCCGGCGAGCAGGGCCGGGTAGGGGAGCAGACCCGACTGCCACTGCTCGGGCGGCGGCAGGAAGGCGGCCCCGCCGTAGGTCACCGCGGCCTGACCGACCACCCGTAGCGCGAAGAGCCCGACCAGGATCGCCATCAGGGCCGCGCGTCGCCCCCCACTCGGTGGTCGATGCCGCCCGTCCCCGCCGGCGGGCAGGCGGCGCCGGTGACCGCCGCTCACCCGTGGCCTCCCGGGCCGGTCGAGGCGGGACCGGGGGCGGACAGCTCGTCCGCGAACATCGCCCGGTAGTGGCGGTACCAGTCGCTTTGGAAGCGTTCGTCCGGGTCGACGCGGCGTTTCTCGCGCAGGAACTCGGCGAACCGGGGGTGGCAGGCCTCGACCTGCCGTCGCGTCGCCCAGCGGTGGTAGGTGAGGTAGTAGCTGCCGCCGTGCCCGATCGCCAGGTCGATCAGCCGCCGGAACGCCGCCGCCGAGCGGGCCAACCCCGCCTCGGTGTGGACTGTGTGGAGGTTGAAGATGACGCACGCCCACGGCTCACGAGCCCAGGCGAGCAAGCTTTCGTCGTCCCGCTCGATCAGGCGGATCGTGCCGTAGATCAGGTCGACATCGTTGGCGCGGAAGTCCTCCCGTACCTCGCCCAGGAAGCGGGCCAGCGCGGGGCGCGGCACGTAGATCTCGGAGATCATCTCCGTCGCGGGGTCGCTGGCCCCCATCTGCTCGTCGATCGCGCCGTGGTAGTCGTCGACGTAGTCCGACATCTGGTGCAAGTCCGACCAATAGATTTGGCCGGAGGTCGCCAGGTAGCGGGCCGTGTAGAGGTCGACCGCGCGCCGCTTGTCGACGTGCGCCAGATAGAGCAGCGCCTGCCAGTCCTCCCGCGAAAGCGCCTGCCGCGTCTCCGGGGTCGCGGTGCTCGCATCGACCGGCCGGTAGCAGGAGAAGACGCCCCCGCGGAGAAAATCGTCCGATGCCGGATCGATCGCGAACTGGAAGTCTCCGTAGAGAAAGCCCTCCTCCGTCCGTCGCGCGAAAGCGGCGATCAGGTCGTCGACCGCGCCCACCTCGACGACCCGCTCGAGCTTCCGCCGGGGTGCCAGGCGTAGTCGGACGGTGGCGATCACCCCGAACAGCCCGTAGCCGCCGACGGCGAGCCGGAACAGCTCGGCGTTCTCGTCGCGGCTGCACCGCAGAACGTTCCCCGATCCGTCGACGAGGGTGAAGGCGGCAACGTCGCCGATCATCGGCTTGAGCGCCAGGCCGCGGCCGTGCGCGTTGGCCGAGAGCGCGCCGCCGACGCTGAGCCGGTCGGCCCCGGTCTGCTTCTGGACGATGCCCCATTGCCGTGCCCGCCCCTCCTGGGCGGCGACCAGGTGATCGACGAGCGCCGGCCACCGGATCCCGGCCTCGACCTCGACCTCGCCGGCCTCATCGTCGAAGGCGACGATCCGGTTCAACGCCGCCGTGTCGATGAGGACGGTCCCGGCCCCGAACTGCTGGCCGCCCATCGCGTGCCGTCCCCCCGCCACGCTGACCCCCCTCCCTTCGCGGCCGGCATCGAGGATGGCGATCCTGATCGCGTCGATCGAGTCGGGCCGGACGACGCGGTGGACGTGGCTGGCATTGAGCCGGGAGTGGACGTCGTTGACCTCCACCGGCCCGTCGTCGTTGGCGAGGGCGGCGCTCGGGGAAGCCCCTGTCGCGCCGAGGCGGCGTCGCGTGGCGACGAGGCCGGCCCCACCCGTGAGGACGGCGGCAGCGCCCCGGACGGCGTGACGCCGAGAAAGCCGGGCGGCGAGGCCTCGGGTCGGCGCGTCAGCGTCGGACGATTTCATTGACACCCTCCGTTCTCGATGCCCGCCGTCGTCCACGCGTCGGACCACGGCCCGGCGGGCGCGACCGTGGTCGCCGTCGCGCCCCGCTCGTGTCCATCAGCATGGAACACAGGACCCCAGTCCCACATCCGCGAAACGGCGGAATCGGCCCGCCTTGGGTCGGCTCCGTAGGGCTACGGAATCCTCAGCGCGTCCCTCCGATCGGCACCCGCCGGCACCCCTACCGTCGATAATGAACAGTTCCCCTCCCTCGGAAAGGAGAGGGGGAGCCGGGGCTAAGGGCCGGTCTCTTGCCCCCCGAACCGCCCGTCTGGCACAATCGTTCTCCACGCCCCAGGTTCAACGCCGAATCTCTGTCTCCCGCGCCGGTCACGACCGCTACCGCCAGGCCACTGCTAGGGCCCGAGGTCCGCTCCCCATGTCCGAGCCGCGCCGCCAACCCGGCATGCCCGACCCGATCTCCGGCGCGGAGATCCGCCGCCGCTTCGTCGACTTCTTCGCCGCCCGGGGCCACCGCGACGTCCCCTCCTCCCCCCTCGTCCCCCACAACGACCCGACGGTGCTGCTGACCACCGCCGGTATGCAGCAGATGACGCCCTATTTTCTGGGGCTGGAGTCGCCGCCCGCTCCGCGCATGACCTCCGTCCAGAAGTGCTTCCGGACCGTCGACATCGACGAGGTCGGCGACGAGAGCCACTGCACCTTCTTCTTCATGCTCGGCAACTTCTCGGTCGGTGACTACTTCAAGCCGGAGTCCCTCGCCTGGTCCTGGGAGTTCCTGACCGAGACGATGGGCATCCCCGGCGACCGCCTCCACCCGACGGTCCACCCCGAGGACGAGGCGGCCTACGCAATCTGGCGCGATCGGATTGGCGTCCCCGAGGCCAGAATCGGCAAGCTCGCCGACAACTGGTGGGGGCCCGTCGGCCCGAGCGGCCCGAACGGCCCCGACTCGGAGATCTACTTCGACCTCGGCCATGACCGGGACGATGGCTCGGGCACGGGGCCGGGAGACAACCCGCGCTATCTCGAGGTCTGGAACAACGTCTTCATGGAGTTCGTCCAGGCGGCGGACGGCTCCCGCATGCCCCTGCCGCGCCAGCACGTCGACACCGGGATGGGCCTCGAGCGCCTGACGATGGTGATGCAGGGCGCCGACTCGATCTACGGTACCGATCTTTACCAGCCGATCATCCAGCGCGCCGCCGCGCTCGCAGGTGTCGCCTACGGGGGCGACCCCGACCACGACGCCGCCCTCCGCGTCATCGCCGACCACGCCCGCGGCGGCACCTTCCTGATCGGCGACGGCGTGCTGCCCGGAAACGAGGGGCGCGCCTACGTCCTCCGCCGCATTCTCCGCCGCGCCGTCCGTCACGGACGAAAGCTCGGTCTGGAGAAGCCGTTCCTGGCCGAGATGGCCGGCGTCGTCGTCGACCAGTTCGCAGGTTTCCACCCGGAACTGCGGGAGCGCCAGGGTCAGATCGAGCGCGTCCTCGGCCACGAGGAGGCGAGCTTCGGTCGTACGCTCGCCTCCGGTCTCGGCCGCTTCCAAACCCTCGTCTCCGAGATCGAGAAGGCGGCCGACCCCAGCGGCGAGACCGTCGCCCAGACCCTCCCCGGCGACGAGGCGTTCAAGCTCTACGACACCTACGGCTTCCCGGTGGACCTCCTCGCCGAGGTCGCCCGCGAGCACGGCCTGGCGGTCGACCAGGCCGGCTTCGAGGCCGCGATGGCCGCCCAGCGCCAGGCCAGCCGGGGCGGGGCCGCCGCCGCTTTCAAGGACGCCTCCCGTGGTCGTGCCGAGTTCTACGTCGGGCTGGCCGGTCGGACCGAGTTCCTCGGCTATGACGAGACCGAGGTCGACGCCCGGATCGTCGCCCTCGTCGGGCCGGACGGAGCGCTGGAGGAGGCCGAGGCGGGCCAGGCGGTTGAGGTCCTGCTCGACCGGACGTCGTTCTACGGGGAGTCGGGTGGACAGGTCGGCGACACCGGCACGATCCGGACCGAGACCGGCGTCGTCGAGATCGAGGACACCTTCAAGCCGACGCCGGACGTCTTTGTCCACCGCGGCGTCGTCGCCGAGGGCTTCGTCCGTGCCGGCGAATCGGCCCGCGCCGCGGTCGACGCCGCCCGCCGCCGCGCGATCCGCCGCAACCACACCGCCACCCACCTCCTCCACCGCGCCCTGCGGCTCGTGATCGGCCCCGATACGCGCCAGGCCGGCTCCCTCGTCGCGCCGGATCGCCTCCGCTTCGATTTCACCAGCCTCGACGCGGTCGCCCCGGACCAGCTTCGGCGGGCGGCGGAGATCGTCAACCATGCCATCGTCGCCGACGACCCGGTGACGACCGAGACGAAGCCGTACGCGGAGGCGGTCGAGGGGGGCGCGATGGCCCTCTTCGGTGAGAAATACGGCGAGGTCGTCCGCGTCGTCGCCGTCGCGGACTTCTCCCGGGAGCTGTGCGGCGGCACCCACGTCGCGCGCACCGGGGAAATCGGCCCCTTCCTGGTCGTCGCCGAGGGGAGTGTTGCCGCCGGCGTCCGCCGCATCGAGGCGGTGACCGGGGCCGAGGCGATCGAGCGGATGCTCGCCCAGCAACGGACGCTGGAGGAGACGGCACGGGAGCTGCGCGTGACCTGGGCCGAGGTCTCGGCTCAGGTCGCGGCCGTCCAGGAGCGTGCCCGGGACCAGGAGCGCCAGCTGGAGCGGGTCCGCGGTCAACTGGCAGGCGCCCAGGTCGGCGAGCTGCTGGAACAGGCGGTCGCCGTCGACGGCACCCGCGTCCTCGCCACCCGGGTCGAGGCCGATACCAAGGATGCCCTTCGCCGGCTCGGTGACCGGCTGCGCGACCGCGTCCCCTCCGGCGTGATCGTCCTCGGTAGCGTCATCGACGGTCGTCCCAGCCTCCTCTCGATGGTGACGCCCGATCTGGTCGGCCGCGGCGTCCGCGCCGGCGACGTCGTCCGCGAGGCCGCCAGGCTGATCGACGGCCGCGGCGGCGGTCGCCCCGACCTCGCCGAGGCGGGCGGCAAGGACCCCGCTCGCCTCGACGACGCCCTCGCCGCCGTCGCCGGCATCGTCCGCCGCGGCCTCGACGGATGACGAGGGGGGTGTTCGTCATGGGGGCGGAGGGTTCCAGGGTGCGGAGGAGAACGGGGCGAACAG
>CADCWL010000247.1 GCA_902806405.1 uncultured Thermomicrobiales bacterium
AGCGGCCGATCCATCCCAGCCCGGGCACCCGCCCGCCGAGCAGGATCAGACCCCCGACGAGGACGAGAACGACGCCCGCGCCGAGGAGGAGCCGGCCAAGCCCGGCGAGATCGCTCACCGCGCGCCCCCCCTGCTCATCCGATCACTCCTGGATGTTGTCGTCGATGCCGGTGGCAATCCCGAAAATGATCATGAAGAGGGCTGCCAGGAGGCCAACGATCACCGCCAGGGCGACGATCGTCGCCACCGCCCCGAGCAACCCTTGCAAAAGATCCACGGCGCACCTGCCCAGCGAGCGGCAACGGAGGCGTATTGAGGAGCCAAGTATAGCCGGAGCCGCCTAGACCGGCCCGCCAAGGTGGTCCCGAAACCAGGTCAGCGTCCGGGAGAGGAAATCGGCACGGTGCGCGGGCTGGCCGCCTCCGGTGAAGAGGTGCGAGGCGCCGGGGTAGCGGACGAATTCTGTCTCGCAGCCCGCCTTCAGGAGGGCGACGAACATCTGCTCCCCCTGGCCGATCGGGCAGCGTTGGTCCGCCTCGCCGTGGAGGATCAAGGTCGGCGTCCGCACGCGATGGGCGAAGCTCGACGGCGAGCGAGCCGCGTACCACCCCGCCCCCTCACGCGGCCCGGCGCCCCACTGCAGCTCGCCGAAGACGTGGCCGATGTCGCTGGTGCCGTAGAACGACTCGAAGTCGAAGACGGGGGCGCCGCAGACGGCGGCCTTGAACCGCTCCGTCTGGCCGATCGTCCAGGCCGTCATGTAGCCGCCGTAGCTGAAGCCGTAGATCCCGGTCCGCATCGCGTCGGCATACGGCCGCTCCAGGACGGCGTCGACGACCGCCATCAGATCGAGATAATCCTCCCCGCCCCAGTCGCCGGTCACCTGCTGGGTAAAGTCCCGCCCGTACGAGCCGGAGCCGCGCGGGTTGGCGAAGACGACGAGGAAGCCGGCCGTCGCGAGCGTCTGCTGCACGCCCTGCAGGCGGTGGCCGTAGAAGCCGTTCGGACCGCCGTGGACGTCGAGCACGACCGGGTAGCGCTTGGCCGGGTCGAAGCCTGGGGGCAGCAGAAGCCAGGCCTCGATCGCGTACGGCTCCCGCCGCACCTCGATCCGTTCCCACGCGGCCGGCGGCGCCTCCGCCAGGACGGCCGCGTTGTGCCCGGTGACGACCCGGTCCTCGCCCGACCAGACGTCGACGACGGCAATCTCGCCGGTGGCGCCAAGGCTGGCGTGGGCCTGGACGGCGAAGCGGCCCGCCGAGTCGACGCTGAGACCGGCCCGGAGCGCGTCGGCGGCCTGCACCGTCGCCACCTCCCCGCTCTCGACGTCGAGCGTGAAGAGGCCGCTCCGTCCGGCGCGCACGGCGTGGAAGAGGACCCGGCGGTCGTCCAGCCAGACCGGGTGCGCCGGGGCGCTGACGGTGGCGTAGCCGACGTCCGGGGCGGAGGGGAGGTCGTCGCTGAGTCGCCGGATCGCGCCGGCGGTGACGTCGTAGACGAAGAAATCGAGCTGCCACGTCCGGCCCGGCTCGCCGACGAAGACAATCCGGTCCCCCTCCGGCGACCAGGCCCAGGCGGCGACCACCCCGTCTTCAGGGCCAACGTGCGCCACCACGCCCGTGGCCGCGTCGACGAGACCGAGCTGGGAGTGCATGCCGTTACGATTCGACAAGCCGACGGCGATCCGGCGCCCGTCCGGCGACCACCGGGGGAATTGATGGTCCACCGGGTCGCGGGTCACCATCCGCTGCTCGAGGGAGGCGACGTCGACGACGAAGAGCTGCGTCCGCACGTCGCCCAGATAGCCGTCAGCCCGGTTGTCCTGCTTGTAGTCGATCCGCCGCGTGGCCCGCACCCGCGGCGCCGCGTCGGCCGGGGGCGGCGTCCCCGTCGGGTTTTCCGGGTCGAACGGCGCGGTGAAGACGATGCTCCGCCCGTCTGGCGACCAGGCGAGGTCGCCGATCGGCTGCCAGGAGCGGGTCAACTCCCGCGCCTCTCCGCCATCGGCGGGCATCACGAAGAGGCCGCTCCGCTTGGCGCCGACGCGGTCGGAGACGAAGGCGATCGCGGCACCGTCCGGCGACCAGCGCGCGCCGCCGTTCTTCCCCCCGCTCCAGGTCAGCTGGCGCGCCCCATCGCCGTCGATGCCGTGCCGCCAGAGCTCGCTCCCGGCCCTCCCCGTCTCCCGATCAACGCGGCCCAGCGCGGAGAGGATGCTCGTCCCGTCCGGTGATACCGTCGGCTCCGCGGCGGCGATCAGATCGTAGACGAACGCGTCGGGGGAAAGGGAGCGGGGCATCGCGGTGCTTCCTCTACGGACGGGGCGAATCGCTCGGATCGCCGAGGGTAGCGGCGAGCGCGACGCTTGGCAACCGTGGTTTTCCCCTCGCCGGACAGCGTCACCTCCCGACGACGCTCCCTGCGGCGAGCCGAGGGCCGCTCCCGCGATACCCGCCCGGGCAGGAGGGACCGCCCCGACCGATGCACCTCCACCCTGAAGACCGGGACTGTGCGCGACGGCAGAGAACGCCACAGGGGTGCGGACGCGGAGACGTCCCCCCGTTGCACCTCTCCAAGGCACAGGGCAGCGGTCGGCGGACGGGGGGGACGGACGCTACCCCTCGAATCGGACGCGTGCGCCGTGCGTCGTGCTATCCGAGAGCGACCCCGTGCCCGCCCCTGCCAGGACGACCACGAACGGCCCTTCGCCGCGCACAGTGAGGTGCCGTTCCAGATTGCTCCCTGCCTCCCCGGGCGGGACCACGTCAATCCACTGGGAGCCGACCGTGAAGCGGCGGCCCTCCAGTGCCCCCGCGGGCGTTGCTCGGGAGGCCGGACCGGGCGTGCCGAGAAGCGCGGTGAAGGCGCCGAGGCCGCGTTCGAGATCGGCGACGACGACCCCCAGACCGGCGACGCCCGTCGCTCCGTTGGCGTGGACGGCGGCCGCGCCGCCGGCGACCCGGTGTGCGCGTGAGGTCACGTCCTCGATCAGGAACGGCAAGGGGGAGTCAGCGGCGGCCGGCACCAAGTTGCGCCAGGCAATGCGCTCGCCGTCCGGCCGCGTCCGCCCCCCCTCCTCCGGCCCCGCCATCGCGATCCCCGCGGTGCCGAGTCGTGCGGCCTCCGCCGCCGCGTCGTCGGTCAGGAGCGCGAAATCGACAAGCCCCTCGCCGGTCGCAAGCTTGGCCCACCAGCGGTGCGGCTGCGGCCGATCCGGCTCCTTGAATGCGATCAGCTCGACGTAGGCGCCGTCCGCGAACGGGATCAGCGCGTTGTGCGTCGCGCCGCCGACGTGCTCCCCGCCGGGTGTCACCGTGAAGCCCGCCTGCTCGTAGTCGGCGGTCGCCGTGGCGAGATCGCGGACGGCGATGACGACGTGGTCGATGCTCCGGATCACCCGCCGCTCCGTCCCTGTCCCCGGTCCAGCCCCGGTTGCCCACCTACCGCGGCCCGCGAAGTGTAGCAACGCACCCCGTGACGGGATCGATCCGCCCCGCTTGCCGCCGCCGGGACCCCTTGCTAGCCTCCCGCTCCCGGTCGCCGACCGGCACTGCCAACCGAGCAGGAAATAGGAGGAGGCAACCGGTGACCAGCACGAGCGAAGAGGTGACCACGGCGATCGAGCGTGAATTCGCGGCGTTCCCCGGAACGGCCGGCCTGGCTACCAAGAACCTCGGCACCGGGGAGGAGATTCGCGTCAACGCCAATGCCGAGACGCCGACGGCGAGCACGATCAAGGTTCCGATCCTGATCGCCCTCCTCCGCCGCGTCGAACGGACCGAGCTCTCTCTCGACGACCGCCTTGCCGTTGACGAGGCAACGCGGGCTCCCGGCTCCGGCATCCTCCGCGAGCTCTCCCTCGGCGTCGAATTGAGCGTCCGGGACCTCGCCACCTTAATGATCGTTGTCAGCGACAACACGGCGACGAACATGCTGATCGACCTCGTCGGCCTGGAGCGGGTCAACGAGACGATGCTTGAGTTCGGCTTCACCCGGACCCGGCTGGTCCAGCGCCTCGACTTCCCAAAGATCGGCAAAGACGCGCGTAACCTCGCGGTCACCACACCGGCCGAGCTCGCCGGCATCATGGAGGCGCTGGCGACGGGCCAGATACTGAGTGAGGGAAGCCGGGAGACGATCCTGGAGATCATGCATCGGCAGCACCTGCTGGGCCTCGTGCCCCGCTATCTGCCCCATAACCCCTACGCCGCCGAGATGGACGAGCCGGACAACGGCCTCCGGATCGCCAATAAGACGGGCGGCTGGACCGGCATGCGCGCCGATATGGCCCTCGTCGAGTGGCCCGGCGTCCGCTACGTGATCGGCGTCGTCACCGAAGGCGACCCCGACACCCGGTTCTGGACCGAGAACGCCGGCGACCGTTTGATCGGCCGCGTCTCCCGCCTCGTCTTCGACCACTTCGGTGGCGGCTCCCTTCCTTCGAGCGGGGAGACGCCGAGCGAGGCGCAGCTCGAAGCGGGCAACTGAGGTTGGCCGGTCCGCATCACCACCGAGGGCTACCCGCCCGTCTCCATAGTTGATCCGCTCGCATCGTCGATCGCCGGGGCAAGGGCGGGGGTCCTCGTCTCCCTCGCCGCGACCCGTCGGTCGAATAGTAAGCACCGGAGGTCAGAGACAGGCGGTCACGCCACCAGACGGGCGAAACCACCGAACTCGGGAGCATTCGACCGAATGCACGCCTCCCCGACCAACGGAATGCCCGGCGCACTAGGCAGCGAGTCCAGTTGTGATGGGTCGAGTCCAGAGGCTTCGGTCCCCTGGCGGCGGCGACCCGATGTGCCGGTGCCGAGCGCTCAACGAAAACGGAGCATGGGTCGTCGAGTCGGCCGATCCATGTTGACGCCCCTCCCAAGGGGTGATATACGGAGCACCACCCCTCGCGCGACGTGCAATCGACGCACGACCGCGATTCCACGTCGAGCCCACCTAACGAGGTTGACGTGACCCCGGCGGGCACGGGTGTCAGAGACGTTATCCCACTCCCGTCCGCGCCGAGCGTGAATCCGAAAGCGAAGGAGGTTGACCGTCCAGGTGCCGCGATTCCATCGCCCGACACCCGCGTCCCGGCAGGTACGAAAGGGAGACGACGGATGACCAGTCTTCGACTCTTCCGCAGTTTCGTGCTCATTGTCTCGATCGCGCTCCTCATCGGCACGCCGGCCATCCTCGTCTCGGCCGCGCCACATACGGGCCGACTCCAGGAGGCAGGTGAGCCGACCCCCGGCGGCACCCTCCGCATGGCCATCAGCGAGGAGCCGGACCAGCTCGACCCGGCGCGCACCATCGAACTACTCGCCGGGCAGCTGATGGGCAACGTGCTCGACGCGCTCGTCTACATCGGCGACGACGGCCTTCCGCACGGCTGGGTGGCCGAGTCGTGGCAAATTGCCCCGGACGGAAAGGTCATCACCTTCAAGATTCGGCCCGGGATCAAGTTCCACGACGGTACCCCACTCGACGCCGCGGCGGTCAAGTTCGGGTACGACCGCATCCTCGACCCGGCGATGGCAGCGCCCTACAAGGAATTCCTGGGCACCCTGCAGAAGGTTGACGCCCCGGATCCGGCGACGGTCGCCTTCACCTTCAGCGAGCCCTACGCCGCCTTCTTCGTCAACGGCGCCACAATCGGCATCGTCTCCCCCGCCGGCGTCGCCCAGTTCGGCGACGACTTCGGGCACAACCCGATCGGCTCCGGCCCCTTCAAGTTCCGAGAGTGGCAGGCCGGCTCCAAGATCGTCTTCGAGCGCAACCCCGATTACGTCAACTTCCGCGAGGACGATACAAACAAGGGCCCGGCCTACGTCGAAGCCCTCGAGTACAACGTGATCCCCGAGGCGGCGACCCAGACCGCGGCCTTCGAAGCGGGCGAACTCGACCTGCTTGACGTCCCCCGCGAGGACCTCGCCCGCCTCTCGGAGGACCCGGACGTCGAGATCGTCACGCTCGAAAAGTCGAATAACCTTAACTTCATCGAGTTCGCGAACCGTCCGCCGTTCAACAACCCGAGCTTCCGCAAGGCAGTTTCCTACTCTATCGACCGCCAGGCGATCATCGACCTTGCCTACGTCGGTAACGCCACGGTCAACCAGTGCCCGGTGCCGATCAACAACGCCGCCTACGACGAGGCGCTCTGCGCCGAGCACGGCTACACATTCGATCAGGAGAAGGCGAAGCAGATGCTCGCCGAGGCCGGCTGGACCGACGGCGACGGTAACGGCATCGTCGAGATGGAAGGCAAGGACCTCCAGGTCACCCTCTGGAGTTATGCCCCCTACCCGACCCAGTCAAAGACGATCGAGATCATGCAAGCGGACCTGAACGAGGTCGGGATCGGCACCGATATTCAGGTAATCGAGTTTGGCGCCATGCAACCGATGCTCGAGAGCGGCGAGATCGGCTTCGACTACATGCGCTGGACCTTCTCCGACCAGTCGATCCTTACCCAGCTGTTCAAGACCCCCGGCTGGACCAAGCAGACGAGCGACCCCGCGCTGGATGCACTGCTCGTCAAGGCCGACACCACCGTCGACCCCGTTGCCCGGCTCGAGGCCTCCCGCGCGGCGATGGTCTATGTCCTCGACAACGCGATGATTGCGCCCGTGATCAGCGACTGGATCCAAACGGCCACCGGCCAACAGGTCCACAACTACCACTGGGACGCCCTCGTCAACGAGCGCCTGAACGACGTCTGGCTCACCTCCTAGTCCTCGGGCGGCGGCGGTCGGGTGTCCGGCCGGCGCCGCCCGCCCCGTCCCCGGTCGCGCTCCGGGTCGCGCTCCAAGAGAGGTGAAGCCGTGGCCGGTTACGCGCTCCGCCGCGTCGCGACGACCATCCCGGTCCTGTTCGCGATCCTGACGTTGGTCTTCCTGATGCGCCCGCTCGTCCCGGGCGACCCGGTCGCGATCATGTTCTTCGGGCGCTCCTCCAGCCCGGAGGTCGTCGCCAACATGCGTCACCAGCTCGGGCTGGACGACCCCTTGCCGATCCAGTACGTCCGGTACCTGGGCGACGTCCTGCGCGGCGACCTGGGCACCAGCATCACCACCCGTCAGCCGGTCGTCCAGGAGATCGCCGAGCGCTTTCCGGCGACCCTCCAGCTCGCCCTCGGCAGCCTCGCGGTCTCCTGCCTCGTCGGGCTCGTCGCGGGGATCCTGGCGGCGGTCTACAAGGACACGGCGATCGATACGGCGGCGATGGTCTTCGCAATGGCAGGGCTCTCGATGCCCGGCTTCTGGTTCGGCCTGGTCATGATCTACTTTTTCTCCGTGCGCCTCGGCTGGTTCTCGGTCATCCCGGACGGGTCCCTCAAGTCGCTCGTGCTCCCGGCGCTGACGCTCGGCCTGATCGCCTCGTCGGTCGTCGCCCGCCTCGTCCGCTCGGCCATGCTGGAGGTGCTCGGCCAGGACTTCATCCGGACGGCCCGCGCCAAGGGCCTGCGGGAACGGCGGGTCCTGCTGCGGCACGCGCTCGGCAACGCGATGATCCCCGTAGTCACGATCATCGGCCTCCAGTTCGGCGGCCTCCTGAGCGGCGCGTTCATCATCGAAGCGGTCTTTGCTTGGCACGGCATCGGAGAACTCGCGGTCGATGCCCTCGGCAAGCGGGACTTCCCCCTGATCCAGGGGATCGTCCTGGTGATCGCGACCTCCTACGTCCTCGTCAATCTGCTGGTCGACCTCCTCTACGCGGTGCTCGACCCGCGGATCACTTACTCGTGAGCGCGGCGCTCACCGCCCCGGCCCTCCTGCCCGCGCGGGCGAAGACCCGAACCGGGTTTCGCCCCTTCCTCGCCGCCCTCTTTTCGCGGCGCCAGGCGCAACTTGGAGGCGCCGTCGTCCTGGTCCTGGTCCTGGCGGCGATCTTCGCCCCGCTGATCAGCCCCTACGACCCGTTCGAGCTGCGCGTCGGCCCCCTCAAGGAGCCGCCGACCCGTGCCCATCCCTTCGGCACCGACGACCTCGGCCGCGACCTCTTCAGCCGGATCGTCTACGGATCGCGGATCACCCTCCAGATTGGGACGATTAGCGTCGCCGTCGCGGTCGGTCTTGGCGTCCTGGTCGGGATCGTCGCCGGTTTCTACGGCGGCTGGGTTGACGCCCTGCTGATGCGCTTCACCGACGTGATGCTCGCCTTCCCGGGCTTCCTCCTGGCGCTGGCCATCGTGGCGATCCTGGGGCCGGGCCTGAACAACGTGATGATCGCGGTCGGGCTCGGCTCCTTCCCCGGCTTTGCGCGGGTCGTCCGCGGTTCGGTACTGACGGTCCGCGAGATGGAATACGTCACGGCCGGGCGCGTCCTCGGCGCCACGCCGCCGCACATCATGCGGCGCGCGATCCTGCCGAACGTTCTCGCGCCGATCATCGTCCTCGCCTCGCTCGAGTTCCCCGCCGCGGTGCTCACGGCGGCCGCCCTTTCCTTTATTGGTCTCGGCGCCCAGCCGCCCTCTCCTGAGTGGGGAGCCCTCCTGGTCGACGCCCGAACCTACATCCGCACCGCGCCCCACCTGATCAATGTGCCAGGGGCGGCCATCTTCGTCGTCGTGCTCGCCTTCAACCTGCTCGGCAATACCCTCCGTGACGTGCTCGATCCCCGACTTCGACATAGGTAACGGTCCCGGCGATAGGTGCACCGGCCGGGGCGATCGGGGAAGCGAAGCGGCGGCACCTGCGAGGTGCCGCCGCTTCGCCGCTTCGGACGTTCCCTGAGCCCGGTGGAGCGGCTCCCGCTACGCCACCAGCGGCGCCTGACTCAGATTGGCGTGGAAGCTGAGCCGAACGCCGTCGCTGTCGACCACGACCGTCTCGCCGTCCCGCAGGTCGCCCTTCAGGACCCGGCGCGCCAGCTCGTCCAGGACCTCCTTCTGAACCAGCCGCTTCAAGGGGCGGGCGCCGAAAGCAGGGTCGTAGCCCCGGGTGGCGAGCCACTCCTTGGCGGCCGGGGTGAGCTGGAGCTCGATCCGGCGGTCGGTCAGGCGCTTGGCGACGGTCGCCAACTGGATCTCGACGATCTCGCCGATCTGCTGCCGGGTCAGCGCCTTGAAGATGATGACCTCGTCGATCCGGTTCAGGAACTCCGGTCGGAAGTTGGCGCGCAGCGCCTCCATCACCCGCTCCCGCGTCTCCTCCTCACGGCCGGCGGCGGGACCGGTCAGGTAGGTCGAGCCCAGGTTCGAGGTCATGATGATCACGCTGTTCCGGAAGTCGACGGTGCGGCCCTGGCCGTCGGTGGCGCGGCCGTCGTCGAGGATCTGGAGCAGCACGTTGAAGACGTCCGGGTGCGCCTTCTCGATCTCGTCGAAGAGGATGACGCCGTACGGTCGACGGCGGACCGCCTCCGTCAGTTGCCCCCCTTCGTCGTAGCCGACGTAGCCCGGGGGGGCGCCGATCAGGCGGGAGACGGCGTGCCGCTCCATGTACTCCGACATGTCGATCCGGGTCATCGCCTGGTCGTCATCGAACAGGAACTCGGCCAGCGCCCGCGCCAGCTCCGTCTTACCGACCCCGGTCGGGCCGAGGAAGATGAAGGAGCCGAGCGGCCGGTTCGGGTCGGAAAGACCGGCCCGGGAGCGGCGGACGGCGTTGGCGACCGCCTCGATTGCTTCCTCCTGACCGATCACCCGCCGGTGCAGCCGCTCCTCCATCTTGAGCAGTTTCTCGACCTCGCCTTCCAGCAAGCGGCTGACCGGGATCCCGGTCCAGCGACCGACGACCTCCGCAATGTCCTCGCCATCGACCTCCTCCTTCAGGAGGCGGCCGGCCGACTCGAGCTGGGCGGACTTCCGCTCCTCGTCGCGCAGGCGCTCTTCCAGCTCCTTGAGGGTGCCGTACTGGAGCTCGGCGGCGCGGTTGTAGTCATAGGCCCGCTGCGCCTGCTCGATCTCCAGCTTGGTCCGATCGATCTCCTCCCGCAGCTCCGAAACGCCCTGGATCGCCTGCCGCTCCTGGTCCCAGCGGGAGCGGAGCGCGTCGCGCTCCTCCTTGAGGTCGGCCAGCTCCTTCTCGAGCGTGGCGAGGCGCTGCTGAGACGCCTCATCCTTCTCCTTCTTAAGCGCCTCCCGTTCGATCTCGAGCTGCATCATCCGCCGCTCCGCCTCGTCCAGCTCGACCGGCATCGAGGTGATTTCCATCCGCAGCTTGGAGGCCGCCTCGTCGACGAGGTCGATCGCCTTGTCAGGCAGGAAACGGTCGGCGATGTAGCGGTGCGACAGCACAGCGGCGGCAACGAGCGCCGAGTCGAGGATGCGGACCTGGTGGTGCGTCTCGTACCGCTCCCGCAAGCCACGCAGGATCGAGATCGTGTCCTCGACCGAGGGCTCACCGACGAAGACCGGTTGGAAGCGGCGCTCCAGCGCGGCGTCCTTCTCGATGTGCTTCCGGTACTCGTCGAGCGTGGTCGCGCCGATGGCGTGGAGCTCACCTCGAGCCAGCATCGGCTTGAGCATGTTGGAGGCGTCCATCGCCCCCTCTGCCGCGCCGGCGCCGACGACGGTGTGCAGCTCGTCGATGAAGAGGACGATCCCCCCCTCGGCGTCGGTGACCTCCTTGAGGACCGCCTTCAAGCGCTCCTCGAACTCGCCGCGGAACTTCGCCCCGGCAATCAGTGCGCCAAGGTCGAGGGCGACGATCTTCTTGTCCTTGAGACCTTCTGGGACGTCGCCGCGCACGATCCGCTGCGCCAGCCCCTCGGCGATCGCCGTCTTGCCGACGCCCGGCTCGCCGATCAGGACCGGGTTGTTCTTGGTCCGGCGGGAGAGAACCTGGATGACCCGGCGGATCTCCTCGTCGCGGCCGATCACCGGGTCGAGCTTGCCCTTGACGGCGAGCTCGGTCAGGTCCCGGCCGTACTTCTCCAGCGCCTGGTACTTCCCTTCCGGGTTCGGGTCGGTCACCCGCTGACCGCCCCGGATCTGGGTCAGCGCATCGTAGACGCGGTCGCGCGCCACGCCGTGCCGGGCCAGGAGCTTGGCCGCCGTTGAGCCGTCGACCGCCAAGATCCCAAGCAGTAGGTGCTCGGTGCTGACGTACTCGTCGCCGAACTGACGCGCCTCCGATTCGGCCGCCTGGAGCGCCTTGCGCAAGCCACTCCCGACCGATGCCTCGGCGCTGTATTGGAGTCGGGGCGCCCGCTCCAGCTCCGCCTCGACTTCGCGACGAACCAGCGCCGGGTCGACATCGAGCTTGAGCAGCGCCTGGGGCACCACGCCGTCGGTCTGCTCCAGCAAGCCAAGCAGCAGGGCCTCGGTCTCCAGTTGCGCCAGCTGGCGTGACTCGGTCTCGCGCTGGGCGGCGACGATCGCCTCCTGCGCCTTCTCCGTGAATCGTTGGTTGCTCGCCATCTCGCGTTCCTCCCCTTCTCCAAAGGGATATGTTGTGGGAAGTCTTGCTTCTGCTGTCGCCGGTTAGCGCTCTCGACGCGCCGCGCTACTTGGCTCCTCGATGAAGCCGAGCATTGCCAGGACGCCGTCCAGCTCCCGTGCTAGCGCCTGGCCGCTCTCGGCGCCGTTCTGCCCCGCCGTCGCCGGTTCGGCCACCGCCGCCCGCAGTTCGCGCAGACGCCGCGTGAGCTCCAGGGCGAGTTGGACGCCCGCCAGGTTCAGTCCGCGCTGCTCGACCAGGTACTTCACCTGCCGCAGGCGCTCGATGTCCCGGTCGGAATAGAGCCGGAGGTTGCCGGACGTCCGCGACGGAGCGATCAGTCCCTCCCGCTCGTACTTCCGCAGCGTCTGCGGGTGCATTTCGAGCAAGCGCGCCGCGACGCTGATCACGAAGAGCGGCTCGCCGTAGCGTGTAGCCATCGTTCGTCTCTCCCTCTTGCGCAGACGGAGTATAAACATTGATATGAATCATGTCAACTTCGAAGCTCCGATGCCAAGGACGAGGACCGCGATACCGACCGACGTCGACCGCGGTCCGTCTACCATCGATCCGGAAGCCAGGGTGACGGTCTGCGGTCGGTGAAATCCAACGCCGAAGGTGCCGGGCTGGATATCGTCGCCACGGCCCATGGCGTCCCCGTTCTCCTCCCCGGCCGTGCCCACGCCCCGACAACCTCCCGCCGGGGCGGCGTCGACGGGACGAGGCCGGTTAAGATGCGGGTGCTGATTGAAGGCAACGACCAACTCCTGCCTACGCGCGACGATGCCTGCGTGCCAATCTCGGGCCCGCTCCGGCTCGACCGTGAGCAGGTTCGGGCCGCGATCGGCCGTGCTTGCCCCCACCTCGGCCGCGACTGGGTGGCCTCGTCGTTCAACCGGGAGGCGCTCAGAGGCTTGTCTCACCGGGACTCGGACGTGCCGCTTCGGACGATGGCGGTCGGCACCGACGGCGCGCTCGTCGCTGCGGCCCGCCAGCTCGGCGCATCGACAGTCGCCCTCGCCCCGCCACTGCCCGGAAACGTTTCTCTCCCCCAATGGGGCGGATGGTGAACGAGGCAGCGGCGCGGCGGGCTCGGCCCCGGACGGTGCCGTGCTCGGGACCGACAACCCTGCGGCCGTCCCCACGGCAGTCGATGGCCGACCGTTCCACACGGCGCATCCGGCTGGACCGCGATTTGCGTACCCCGCGGCGTGTCCGTCACTCGGTACCGGCGGCACCGTCCCCGTCGCACCGGATGCCCACGGCAAGAAGGAGTGCCCGCGATGAGCAGCACCCGATGGGACCCCTTTAGCGACCTAGTCAGCCTGCGGGAGGCGATGAACAACCTGCTCGAAGAGAGTTTCGTGCGTGGCCCCGGCGAAGGCGCAACCCCGGGTGCTGCCCCCGGCGGCGGAGCCCCTGCCGGACTGGCGATCGACGTCCGGGAGACGCCGGAAGCCTTCACCGTCACCGCCTCGGTGCCCGGCGTCAAGCCGGGGGACGTCGACATCAGCGTCCTCGGCGACACGCTGCGCATCAGGGGCGAACGCCGGGACGAGCAGGAGAGTCCCCCTCAGGCCGGCGGGACGCGGTGGATCGTCCGCGAGCGCCGCCTCGGCGCCTTCGAACGAACCGTCCGTCTCCCGGCAGCCGTCCACTCCGGTGCCGCCGATGCCGAGTTTAAGGACGGTGTCCTCACCGTCACCCTCCCCAAGGCCGACGAGGCCCGGCCGCGCAGCGTTCCGATCCGCTCCGGCCAGGCCGCGACTTCGCAAGCCCGACCGATCGACGTCGTCAGCGACGGCGGGAACCGGTCGGGACAGCCCACCACGGGATAAGAGGTGCCGGTTCCTCGCCAACTCCGACGCGAACAGAGCGGCGGGGATTGCCCCGCCGCTCTCGCCAGTAGGTCGTCAATTTAGGTGCACGCCGTCCCCAGAAGTCTGTGATCGGGCTCCAAATAGTCTCAGTAAGCGAACCACGAAGAGCCGGTTCAAGTTCTTCTTACACTGTATGCGCGACCGGCCTTGCGTCCATCGTTCGCGCCACCCGATAACAGTCCGGCGCCGCCCCTGAACCCTCGTTCCGCACCCTACCCTCGCACCCGCTCCACGGCGCGCTGGATGACCCGCCGTCCGTAGACCGTCAACAGGTGGCTCCGGTACGCCTCGGAGGCGTACAGGTCGCCGTTCAACTCCAGCCCCTGGGGCACCGCAGCTGCGGCGCGGCCGATGGTCTCCGCTTCGAGCAACTGGCCGATCAGCGCCTGCTCGGCGGCCGTCGCCCGCGTCGCCTTCGAGGTTGCGCCGGTGACCGCAATCCGGGCGGATTGGCACGTCCCGTCGGCACCGAGGGTGAGCATCGCGGCAACGCCGACGACGGCGTAGCCCGAGGCGGGATGGCGGTGCTTCTCGTAGGCCGCACCGATCGTGCCAGACAACGCGGCGATGGAAATCTCAGTGATCACCTCGTCCGGCTGCAGCGACGTGGTCAGGAGGTCGACGAAGAGGTCGTCCGCGCTGATCGTCCGTTGACCGCCGGTGCCGACCGCGGTCACCTCGCCGCCGAGGGCGAGCATGACGGCCGTAAAGTCGGAGGCAGGGTCGGCGTGCGCCAGCGAGCCGCCCAGGGTGCCGCGGCTCTGGACCTGCTGGTCGCCGACGTTCTCGGCCGCTTCGCCCACCACCGGCAGCCGCTGCCGCAGCTCCGCCGAGTCGATCAGCTGGCGGTAGGTTGTCATCGCGCCGATGCGAACGCCGCCGTTGACGCTGACCCCGCGCAGGCCGTCGATCCGGTTCAGGTCGACGAGTGCCGACGGCGCCGCCAGGCGCAGCTTCATCGCCGGCATCAGGGAATGGCCTCCGGCCAGGATCTTCGCCTCCGGGTCGGCCTGGAGGAGGCCGACCGCCTCCTCGACGGAGGTCGGGCGGTGGTACGCGAACTGGTTGGGGAACACCGCGGCTCCTTTCGCTCGGGTGGCGGTCGGCGGTTAGGCGTTCTGGCTGGAGCTGGCGCTCGCAGCCTGAGGGGTGGACCCACCGCCGCCGATCTGGCCAGCGGCGTGCTGGACCGCGCGGACGATGTTCTGGTAACCGGTGCAGCGGCAGAGATTCCCATCGAGCGCGTGGCGAATCTCCGCCTCGGTCGGGTTCGGGTTCCGCTGCAGCAGAGCGTGGGAGGACATGATCATGCCGGGGGTGCAGTATCCGCACTGGAGCCCATGTTCCTCCCAGAAGCCCTGCTGGACCGGGTCGTAGGTCCCTTCCTTGGCGAGCCCCTCGATCGTCGTGACCTGACCACCATCGGCCTGGACCGCGAGCAGCGTGCAGCTCTTGATCGAGTCCCCGTTCAGGTAGACGACGCAGGAGCCGCACTGACTGGTGTCGCACGCGACGTGGGTTCCGGTCAACCCGAGGTTGTCCCGCAGGAAATGGACGAGGAGCAACCGCGGCTCGACCTCGGCCGCGTAGACCGTGCCGTTGACCGTCATCCGCACGGCCACCTTCGCCGGCGCCGTCAGCGTCTCCGCCATTGTTGTCCGTTCTCCTTTGGTGAAGCCGTCGCCGGCACCGCAGCCAGGCGGTTCGGGCCGTCGCGGCCGTTCGCTCAGCGCCGATCGGCGCGCGCCTGCGCCGGTACGTCGCCGACCGGTCGCCTCCGTCCGGTCTCGAGGTGGCTCGCCACCCAAGCCGCGGGAGTATACCGTCGAGCCACCGAGGCGTCTGTATCCCCGCAGCCGCTACCTGATTGTACCGGCGACGGCTCCGCATCCCTAGCCGGCGGCCGCCGGGAGCGTCCCGGCGGCCGCCAGGCGCCAACCGTACTGTCGCTCATGGTAGTCGGCGAACGCCTGCCCCTCGCGGATCGCCCTCCACCAACCCGGGTTGGCCACGTACCAGTCGACCGTGTCGTTCAAGGTCGACATGAAGTCGCGCCGGGGAGCCCAGCCGAGCTCGCGCCGCAGCTTGCCCGGGTCGAGTGCGTAGCGCCGGTCGTGGCCGGGGCGGTCCGGCACGTAGGCGATCAGGCTCTCCGGCTTGCCCAGGCGGGCCAGGATGGCCCGCACCACCTCCAGATTAGGCCGCTCGTTGCCGGCGCCGACGTTGTAGGTCTCGCCGGCGGTCCCTTTGCGTAGGACGAGGTCGATCGCGGCGGCATGGTCCTCCGCGTGGAGCCAGTCGCGGATCTGCTGGCCGTCGCCGTAGACCGGCAGCGGCTTGTCCTCCAGCGCGTTCGTCACGAAAAGGGGAACGACCTTCTCCGGGTACTGGCGGGGGCCAATCGTGTTGCAGCCACGGGTGACGACGGTCTCCGTCCCATAGGAGACGGCGTAGGCGCGGCACATCAACTCTCCGCCCGCCTTCGACGCCGCGTACGGGGAGCGGGGCAGCAGCGCGTCCCCCTCCACCGAGTGGGTCCCGGGGGGGATGTCGCCGTAGACCTCGTCGGTGCTGACCTGGAGCATCCGCCGGTTGTGGCGGCGCGCCGCGTCGAGGAGCGTCATCACCCCGACGACGTTGGCGCGGGCGAAGGCCTCCGGGTCGAGCAGCGAGCGGTCGACGTGGGTCTCCGCGGCGAAGTTGACGACCGCGTCACACTCCCCGACGAGGCCGTCGACCAGCGCGGCGTCGGCGATGTCGCCATGCACAAAGCGGTGCCGCCGGTCGCTCTCTAGCTCGGCAAGGTTCGCCGGGTTACCGGCATAGGTCAGCAAATCGAGGGTGACGACCTCATCCCCCGGGTGGGCGGCGAGAACGTGACGGACGTAGGCGGAGCCGATGAATCCAGCACCGCCGGTGACGAGGACGCGCACGAATCACACCTCCCGGCGCGCTGTGCCGCGCCGCTATGCCGCGCCGGACGGGACGACGGGCACCCCATTCGAACCCGAGACCGTTCCGCCGAGGTCCCGACGGGGGGCAGCACGCCCAGCTCGACGGGGCTGATCTCGGTGTCGGCCCTCTTCCCCGTCGCCTTCGGGAGCGCGAAACCGCGTGCGAATGGCTGCAGCAGAAAACCCGGCCCGTCAGACGACGTCGACCTGCGAATGATCGCCCAGCATCAGCCGGATCGCCTGCGGCTTCAGCGGCGAGCGCCCGACGACCACCTCGCGCCCAATCAAGGAATCGGCGATCCGACGTTCGACGTTCCGGATCGTGCTCCCTTCGAGCACGATCGAGTGCTCGATCTCGCACCGCACCAAGTCGCAGCCCGGCCCGATCGCGGTAAAGGGGCCGACGTAGGCGTCCTCCAACCGCGTGCCGGCGCCGATGATCGCCGGGCCGCGAACGGTGCTACCGCGAACATCCGCGCCGGCCTCCACCACCACCGGGCCGACGAGGGTCGACTCGGCGTCGACGGTTCCCTCCACCCGGCCAGCGAGGGTAGCAAGGACGAGCCGGTTCGCCTCCAGCATGTCGTCCTTCTTGCCGGTATCGATCCAATCGTCCTCGATGGTCGAGGACCGGACCGCTTTCCCGGCGTCGATCAGTCCCTGGATCGCGTCGGTGATCTCCAACTCACCGCGGGCGGAAGGGACCAGCAGCGGCGTCACGGCGTGGATCTCCGGACCGAAGAAATAGACCCCAATCACCGCCAGGTGGGAGATCGGTTCGTTCGGCTTCTCGACCAGGCGCCGGACCTGGCCCTCGTCGTCCAGGACGGCGACGCCGAAGGCGGCGGGATTCGGTACGCGCTTGAGCAGGATCTGGGCAGCGCAGTCGTCGGCTCGGAAACGGTCGGCGTGCCGCTCGATTCCCTCCTTCAGGAAGTTGTCGCCGAGGTACATGCAGAACGGGACGTCGCCGAGGAATTCCTCGGCGGTTACGATCGCGTGGGCGAGCCCGAGCGGTGCCTCTTGCGGGAGAAAGGTGACCCGAGCGCCGAACGCGCTCCCGTCGCCGACGGCGGCCCGTACCTGGGCGCCGGTGTCCCCCGTGACGATCCCGATCTCGGTGATGCCGGCATCGACGAGCTGGTCGAGCGCGTAGAAGAGGACCGGCTTGTTGGCGACCGGGACGAGTTGCTTGGCGCCCGTGGCCGTCAACGGTCGCAGCCGAGAGCCCTTCCCCCCGGCCAACACCAGCCCCTTAAGGGGACGACCCCGAGCTCGCCGCGCGGTCGCTGCCGCGCACGGCGGGTCTACGACCGTTTCGGTCATCGTCGCTCCTTCCGCGTGGCACATGAGCAAGGAGAACCGGGGGTGGGGCGGCCATCCCCGCTGGCGATCACGTTTACCCCTCGATCGTCGATGCCCGGCATCGTAGCATCCTAGGGCGCGGCGTCGCGAGGTGGCGCCGCGTGACCGCCCTCCCGACGGTCGATGCTATAGTCGGGCCGGGTCGGGTCGAGGACGGCGGTAGCGGCCGCGCCGACCGCGCCGCCTCCCGTTTCCTGATCAGGAGTCCCAATCTTGTCGCCTCCGTCCCCGCCTACCGCGCCGGCCGCGGGGGACGCCTCGCCGTCCCCCGCGCGAAGTCGTGAGGCGGGCATCCGGGCGCGGGACCGCTTCTTCGGCGCCCTCGCCCGCTACCCGACCTTCCGTCGGCTCTGGTTCGGAATGCTCGCCGCCTCGATCGGACAGTGGATGCAGCAGGTCAGTCTCGGCTGGCTGGCACTGACGTTGACCGACTCGCCCTCCTTCGTCGGTTGGGTCACCTTCGCCGCCGGGCTGCCGTTCCTCGTCGTCGCGCCGATCGGCGGCTCGCTGATCGATCGGCTCGACCGCCGTCGGTTGCTGCTCGGCTGCCAGGTCGCCGCCGCTCTGGTCGCCGTCGCCGTCGCCGCCGACGTCGGCGGCGGCTGGGTCCGTCCGTGGCACCTCCCCGTGATGGCCTTCGCCAACGGCTCGCTCCAGGCGTTACTAACCCCGACGCAGCAGTCGCTTGTGCCCGGCCTCGTCGCCCGGGCCGATCTGACCAACGCGATCGGCCTGATGAGCGCCGGCCAGAACATGACTCGCATCGTCGGCCCCTCCTTGGCCGGGGTCGTCATCGGGTGGATAGGGGTCGGCCCGGCGTTCGGGTTGCAGGCGCTGGCACTGGCCGGCGCCTTCGCGCTCGTGGTCGGCATCGCGCTGCCACCCCGAACGGCGCAGGGCGCCCGGCCCCGCGGCGTCTTCGACGGCATCCGGCTCATCTTCGCCAGTCCCGATCTGCGCGGCCTCTTTCTGGTCGCCTGCATCCCGACCCTTTTCGCCTTCCCCTACGTCCACTTCCTCTCCGTCTTCGCCCGCGATCTGCTCGGGATCGGCGCCGGCGGCCTCGGCCTTCTGATGGCCGCCTCCGGCACCGGAGCGGTGATCGGGTCGCTCCTGGTCGCCGGACGGCGGACGGCGGGCAGCGGTCGGTTCCTGCTCGCGAGCACAGTCGCCTACGGCGCCGTGATCGTCGCAATCGCCCTCTCCCGCTCCGTCGTGCTCTCGCTGCCGCTCCTCGTCTGCGCCGGACTGCTCGGATCCAGTTTCATGAGCGCCGGCAACGCCCTGCTCCAGCACCGGATCGCCGACGAGGTCCGGGGCCGCGTGATGGGCGCCTACCTGCTGACCTTCGGTCTGATGCCGCTCGGCGCCCTGCCAATGGGACTCGTCGCCGACCGCTTCGGGACGACGACGGCGGTGGTCGCCGGCGCCCTCCTCTCCTCAATCCTGACGGCCTGCCTTGGCTTGACCTTGCGGGAGCTGCGAGAGCTGTAGGGCGGAAAGTCCCGCCGTGACATGGCGCGACCGCCTCGCGGCCGGTCCCCGACGCATCCTCGCCATCCCCGGCCGACACCGAGCAACGTCCACGTTGCGACGACAGATGAATCCCTCCACCGCAGCTTCCGTCAGGGCAAGATCCCTAACTCCTTGGGACATCAGAAAGGAAGGCCGGGTGAAGCGGACGCGACCCGGGCAGAGCGCCCCTAATGCGCGCGACCGAAGCCGAGCACGACGGTGAAGTTGCTAGCTACGCGTCGTCCCCCGCGGTCGCAGGCACCGGCCCCGTCGTCCGCCGCGCCGTTCCCGTCATAAGGTCCCGCGTGACGCGCGCAGCCTCCGTCTCGACCAGCGGCGCGATCTCGGCCCCGATCCGCGCCAGCTCGCGGAGCGTCGCCGGCAGGTCGGCGACGGGCGGCAGGAGGGGGCCGACCCGTTCGCGCAGGCGCCGGCGGTACCAGGCGCCGACCCGGCGCCGGACCTGATTGATCGACGGCGGGTCGCCACCCGATTCCTCCGCCAGCCGCTGGACCAGCGCCCGCAGATCCCGTCCCAGGAGCGGCAGCGCCGTGACTTGGTCGACGGCAGCGCGGGCGGCGCGGACCATCTGGACGTCGGCGTGCCACCCGCGTACGAGAGCGATCGCGGAGGTCGCCACCGCAGCTCGCTCCTTGGCCTCCGTGCGCACCGCCGCCTCGTCGACGACCGGCCGGTCGTCGACGAGGAGGAGCGGCTTGGTCGCGTCCAGCCAGCAGCCGACCGCGGCGCGGGCCAGCCGAAAGTAGTAGAGCGACGCGAGGAGGCTCTCGTCGAGCCGCATCGGCAGGTCGTCGATCGCCGCCAGCGGTGGCATCACCGAGGCGCCTTCGACCGGCGCGAAGAAGCGGTCTGCCGGTGCCGGCAGCAGCACCACCTCCTCGGGACGGACCGTCGTCCGCAGTATGCCGTGGCGGCGCCTCAGCATCAGGTGGGTCAGGGGATAGTCCGGGCAGAGAAAAACGCCCGGCACGACCGCCGGTGCCTGACCGTCCCTGCCCAGGTCGCCGAACAACGCCGGCAGGATGTCCCGTAATCCCAGCAGATCCGCGACGACCGCTGGGCTGACCTGCTTGGCGCGCGCGGTTTCGACCGAAAACTTGGCGTCGACGGCTTGGAGGGTTGGCGCGCCGCCGCGGGTCCCGACCAGGAGCAGGTCCGGGTTCTGGAGACCCCGCTTCGAGGCGGCGGCAGCGACGGCCGGCGTGGCATCCAGACGGAGGACCCGCTCGACGCGCAGCCCCTCGTCACCGCCGTCCGGGACCGGTCGCTCGCAATTCGGCCAGGCGAGGGCATGGTCGGCGCAGAGGTCCGCCCAGCGGTCGCCGACGAGGTTGCTTGCCCCGCCGCGGTCCGCGAGACCCATCACCTCGCGGTCAAGCACGGCCGCGACAAGATCCCCGCCCGGAAGCCGTGGGGAGCGGATCACCCGGTCGTCCATGCCGCCCCGCGTCGCCCCATCCGTCCCTGCCTCCACCATCACCTCTCGCCGGATCGGCCGGCCACCCCCGAGCAGAGGATACCAGTCCGCCCTCGTCGGCCGGCGCTCCCCGCGCGCGATGCTAGAATCGCGATGCTGCTCCCTTCCCCAACCGAGCGTTCGCTGACGCCACGTGGACGCCGACCGGAGTGCGCCGTGACCGAGCAAACGACCCGCCCGACTCCTCCCTCGCCGCTCGATCCCTTCCTCGAGCCGTTCCTCCAGGCGCTGGCCGATCGGGCAGGCGGGTACGCCCCGACGGCGCACGGTGCCGCCCTTGCCCACTCCCTCGGGTGGCCGCCCGCCTTTGCCGAAGCGGTGTTCGTCAGTGCCCGCTCCCGCGGTTTTCTGGAGCCATGCCGGGACCGCGCCGCCCGCGGCCGTGCCCGATGGGCGCTCTCCGAGCGCGGCCGGGCGTGGCTGTCCCGATCGGCGCCGGGCCCGGACCCCATGCCGCGCGACGATGCCACGCCGGCCGGGGCCGAGGCCTCGCTCGTCCCGCGCGACGGATAGGCCGCCGCGTCACGAGCCGTGCGGAAGCAGGCACCACGAGCGGTTGTCCGTCCCCCTCTGTGCAAAGCATCTCCAAGCGGGAGGGCCGTGCGTCGACGCTCCGATCGCCTTGCATCCGTGCACCGGGAAGCGTCGAGACCGCGCCCCGCGCCGCTCGCTGGGCTGGTCCATCCGGTCGACCCGATATTGGCCCCCCAATCTCGCCGACGGCGCCGAGGCCCGGGCCACCGCCCTTGAAGCGATCCGTTAGAGCCGATCACCCGCCGCCGCGGCTCGCGGTCCGCCCCCGCGCCACCGTCGCCGGCCGTCCGCCACGAGGAGGACCGCGACCGCCGACGCGCCGAGCACGCTACCCGCCCTGGCGAGCCAGTCGACGCCATCGACCGCGTAACGGAGCTCGATCCGCACCGCCCCGTCCGGGACCGGCACGCTCATGTAACCGTCCCGCGTCCGGGTCACCGGCACCCCCTCGCCGTCGACCGTCGCTCGCCAACGCGGATACCAGTTGCGCCGGATCAGCGCCTCTCCCCCGTCGCCGCCGCCGTTCGCCGTGATCCGGTGGCCGCCCGACTCGATCGACACGGCGTTCACACCACCGAAGGTGACGATCGAGGTCGGCTCCCGCACGGCATACACGTCGTAGACCCCGGAGCGGACCGGGCGTAGCGCCGGCGCCGCCCCGGCCGCCGCCTGCGCGTCCCCCGTCACCGCGACGGCACCGATGCCATGACTGGCGAGATAGGTTGGCTGCAGCGCCCGGGCTTCGTCGGGGTAGCTGTGACCGTTCGCGAAGTCGTATCCGGGAGTTCCGGCGTGGAGCGGCTGCCAGTACCAGAGCCAGTCGTCGTAGAAGAGGGGCCGCTCCGTCCAGAGCGGCGCCCACAGCTGCTGGTGCCAGGAGAGGCCGGTGCCAAGGACGAGCAGGGCCGTGCCCGGCGCAGCCGCCGCGTCCGCCGCCTCCACCGCGGCCCGAAGATCGGCATGGGCCGGCGCTACCGTGTCGACCACCGGGTAGAGTCCGCGCGCCGGGGTCGGCGGCCGCGCCGGCTCCGGCGCGGCGCCCCCGGCCGGGGCGACGAAGCCGACCAGCAACAAGGCAACCGCGAGCACCTGGGCAACGTCCGCCAACGGTGTGCCACCCTTCCCGATCCTGGCGGCGGCCCAGGCGAGGCCACGCCGTAACGCGGTCGCCGCCAAAAAGATCGTCAACAGCCGCTGGAACGGCATCAAGCGCGTCGCCTCCAGCTGCGGCACGAGGTTCGCAGCCTCGGGCTGGGTGGCGAACAGGAGCGTCGTTGCCGCGTACAGCGGCAGGCACATGGCGGCAGCGCGGGTGACCGGTCGGTCCGGTGCCGTCCAGCAGGCGGCTGCGCCGCCCACCGCGAGCGCGAAGACGGGCCACGAGACCGCCTGCACGGCGCTTCGGAGGTAGTCCCCCGCACCGCCGTACGCCTCGTACCGGACGAAATCGTAGAGACCGGAAAAGCGCATCAACGAGACGATCTGCGGCGCCGCCAGGAGGACCGTCAACGCGCCCACCGCCGCCAGACGCCGGACCGGCACGGCGCGGGCGTCCGTCCCGCCGCCACGCCGGGTGACGTCCGCGAGCCAGACGCCGACCCCGACCACCCCGAGCGCCACCACCGACCGCGGGTTGGTCATCATCGCGACGCTCGCCGCCAGGGTCGCGCCCGCGGCGTAGAGGCTGCGCCCCTGCTCCAAGTACGCGGTGAGCCAGAAGAGGACGAAGAGGAGGGCAACGGAGGCAGCGACGTTGGTCACCAGGCCCCACTGGACCAACTCCGTGTACCCACCGTGCTCCCACCCGCCGGCAACCACGACGTGGGCCGTAGTCGCCGTCAGGGCGACGCCGAGCGGCCAGCCGTCCCGGCGTGCCATGAGAACGAACGCGAGGCCGGGCAGGAGGAAGATCAGGCCGACCGCCAGCTTGTGGACGACGACGAGCGGTAACGCGCCAAGCAGCAGCGCCCAGAGTCCGACCTCGAGCCAGGCGACGCCAAGGGGGTAAAACTCGACCGGGTATCCCCCCTGGTGGTGATCGACCCAGCGAAGGAGGTGCCCGTCGGCGAGTGCGCGCCGCAGCGTCTCCGCGCGCGCCGCGTGGAACGGGTGGTCTACCCCCGCGAAGGTATCCGGCAACCGGACCAGAGCGCCCGCGAGCGGCACCTCGCCCCAGACGCGGAACACGCCGAGCCGTGCGGCGACCCATAGCGCCAGCGCGAACAGCGCAGCCACCCAGACGCCGGCTGGCAAACCCCGTGTTCCCGAACCGAGCGAAGGCGACGGACGGGTGGTCGGTGAAGGCGTCGCTGGTGCGTCGGTCATCGAAGGTGCCGGGGCCGTCACGCCCGGCCGGGCTCACTTGGACCCTCTTTCCCCGCGTCGGCCGTCATCGCCAGCCACAGGCCGAGTGCCGATCCTGCCAGCAGCACGGCCGCGGCGCCGAAGAGGCCGACCCGCACCAGGGTGGCCGACCCGCCGTCCGCCAGCTCCTCGACGAAGCGCGGCCAGATGCTCGACAGCGGCACCGAGCGCCGGAAGCGAACGAAGGAGCCGGCTCGAATCGACGCCGTGCCGAGGGCCAGAAAAAGCGCCAACCCCGCCACCGCCGCGATCCACACCGCGGTCACGACGCCGCGATGAGGCCGGATGGCCTTCCCCGAGGGCGCATCGGTGACGCCTGCCGTACCGGTCGCTCCGGCCTCGACCGCCATCTCGGAAGCTTCCGTCTCCAACGCGACGGGTCGCTCCTCGGCCTCCATGCTTAGGCGCTCAGGTAGTGCGGGATGACGTAGCGGGTGAAGACCATGACGTTCAGCAGCACCAGAGAGGCGAAGATCGCTCCCTGCGCGTAGGCATGGTAGGCCCGCGGCACCAGGGTCCGCAGTCCGAGTAGCAACAGCAGCGACGCGGCGTTGACGACCGGGAAGTAGTAGCGCGCTTGGGTCAGAGCGAAGCGCGTCCCGAATTGGATCACCGCCAGGTACACGGTCGCGCAGGAGGCCCCGAGCACGAGCAACGCGTACCACTGCCACCGCTCCGGCTGGGTGACGGAGTCGCCCGGCTCCCCAGCCTGGAGGGCGGCCTTCAGAACGTAGACGAGAAGCCCACCAACCGCGACAAGCAGCGGGATTGCGATGGCCCAGAGGAGGGTGGTGCCGAGGGGGATTTGGCGCCAGCCGAACTCGCCCCACGTCTCCCTAAACCGCATCACGACGAAGTCCGGGTCGGAGAGCATCCCGAAGAACGTTCCCGCCGGACGGTTCCAATACGACTGCAACGCCTCGATCTGATCCAGCCCGTCAAAGTTCCCGTAGGTACGATAGAGAAAGACGTACCACGGCGCTGCGAGGAGCGCGGCCGGCGCGACCACCAGTGCTCCGCGGCGAACCCAACCGCGCACGTCCCGCCAGCCCACCGACAGCATCACGGCCATCGCGATCAAGGGAACCGCCGCCAGACCATTCGCCTTAGTTAAGAGCGCGAGGCCGAGCACGAAGCCGAGCAAGACGCTCGTGCGCGTCGGGAATCGGTCCCGGATGCCAATGACCAGGAGGTACAAGATCCAGGAAAAGAGCGCGATGGCGACGATGTCGTTGTTGACCATTGCCGATTCGTAGGCGATCTGTGGCTGGAAGGCGACGAACGTCGGCACCGTCACCGCCAGGAAGGCGTCCCCCGGGAACAGCGCGCGCACCAGGCGGTAGGCCAGGAAGACGGTGGCCAAACCGAACGGTATGGCCGCCAGCCGGAGAAGGTAGTGCTGCTGGACCGCCGAGAGCGAGGCGCTCGCCCAATAGATCGGCGTCATCAACACGTAGTAGAGAGGCGGATGGTTCGCCGCGTACTGATACCCGGTGGCAAACGCAACCCCCGCCACGGTAACCGCCCGCGGAGGATCGTTCGCCCAACGCGGCTCGTCTGGCTCGCAATGCCAGTAGAGCGCGTAGGCACAGTACGGGTACAACTCGTCGGGGAGCCCGTCGACCCGCGGGTTAAGGCCGGACTGGAAGGCGCGGCGCCACTCCTCCAACTCCGGCAGGACCGGCACCCGCCCGTCCGTCGCCACGGTCCGCAGGTAGCTGTAGTGCGCTACCTCGTCGTGACCACTGAAAGGGCGGAAAGCGACGACGAACACCACCTGCTTGACCAGGTAGAGCGCGAAGAGCACCAGCAGGAACCGCCGAACGCCCGACCAGGCGCGGAAGCCGCTCCTACCCCTGTCGACCGTTGACACCCGTGCCCGCACTGCGACCGATGGCATCGGGATCTGTTCGGCCAGGTCTGCCATCGACATCCTCGGGCGTAGCGGGCGGGCGGCGGAGAGGACAGCCCCTACGGCGAGGTCGCGACGCCGGACGGCTCCGCGACCCGCTTGATCTCGTGATACTCCTCGTCGGCGTTGACCCGCTCCAGGTCGTGCCGCTCGCCGAGCAGGTTCTTCGCGGCCAGCAGGCCCGTCTCGATCGAGTGATCCGTATTGTTGTAACGGAACGAGCCGCCCCGCCCGATGTACTGCAGGTTTTCGAACGTCGCGATGTAGTCCTTCACCGTGTTCAGCGGTTTCTCGTAGCCCACGAGATAGGTCGGGTATGCCCTCGGCGCACGGATCGCGAACCCTCCGATCACCTCGTCCCGCGCGATGAAGTGCATGTCGTCGACCAGATGCTTGACCGTCTGCTCAACGAGCGCCTCGTCGGTCATACCCCAAATGTGGTCGCCGCGCGAGCAGAAGTACTCCACCACCAGCGAGGTAAAGCCGTCGCCGGGCACCATCGCCGGGCTCCAATTCTTCGGCTCGTGAAATCGCCCAAAGAGAATGTTCTTGTCATGGACGTAGAGCCAGGTGTCGTTCGTCACCTGCGGCCGCTTGATCATCAGGTTGACCGTGATGATGTCGCGGAAGGTCAACGATTTGGCGGCCGCGATCACCTCGGGCGGGGCGGCCGGCTCCATCATCTGGGCGAGCAAGGTCAACGGCACCGAGGAGATAAAGTTCTCCCCCTCGATCCGCTCCTTTGCCCCGTTCTCGACGACGGTGACGGCGGTCACCCGGCGGCCGTCGTGGTGAACGCTCTCGATCCCGGCGCCGAGCCGGATCCGGTTCCCCTTAGCGGTGATCGTGTCCGCCATTCGCTCCGAGAAGCGGCCGAAGCCGTCGCGCGGGTACATGAACTTGTCGATCAGGCTGACAACTTTCCCCTTGGAGGGGACGATGGCGTCCTTGACCACCGTCAGCAGCGACATCCCCTTCGCCCGCTGCCCGACCCAGTCACCGCTCATCTCGTTGCAGGGCCGGCCCCAGACCTTCTCCGAGTAGCGCTGGAAGAAGAGCTTGTAGAGGGTAGGACCATAGAGGTCGATGAAGCCGTCCTCCATTGTCACGATCGGCTTCGGCTGGAGCCGGCGCTGCGCCCGCGAGCGCACGTAGTCGGCCATCGCCAGCGCCGCCGTCGCCGGGCCGATCGTCTTCAGCGCCCTTTGCAGCTTCAGCGGGTAGTCAAAGAACTTACCGTCGAAATAGATCCGACTGATCCGGTCGACCCAGAGCAACTCATCGGCGACCACCTCGCGGAACAGCTCGTTCAGCTCGTCGTTTTTCGTGAACCAGCGGTGGCCGCCGATGTCAAACTTGAACCGGCCGTACTCCGTGTCGCGCGTGATGGTCCGCGCCAGACCGCCGACGAAGGGAGCCTTCTCCAGGACCAAGGTCGGCTGTCCGGCCTTGCTCAGGACGTAGGCGGAGCAGAGTCCCGCCGGGCCAGCGCCCATCACCACCGTCCGTCCCGGCCCCGAACGCTCCCCAGACCCGGCGCCGTCCCCGTTCCCGGTGCCGTTCCCGCCGGTGGGCCAGTAGATCGTGGTCGGAGCCGCAGCGTGACCGTTGGAGGCGGCGGGCTGGCCGTCGCGGGGGGCATGCATCGTGATCAGTCCCTTTCGTGGCCGGTTAATGGTCCAGATGCAGGAGAGGCGCGACCGCGCTGACGGCCGGCGGCGGGCACAAACGGCGCTACTGTATACCACCGGTTTGCCTCGACCGCCACCGCTCACCGAGGCGGGTCGAACCGCCTTCCGCTCGCGCGGAGTGCGAAGCCGGTCACCGCGGCGACGAGCCAACCGAAAGCAGCAGCGAACAGCACAAACAGGCCGAGCAGCACCGCCCTTGCAGGAGGTGTCGCACGCTCGCCCGACCGTGTTTGCAAGAACGCGGCCAAAACGTCGACGCCGCGAGCGCCCGAATAGCTCTTGATGCTCCAGAGCGAGACCACATCGTCCCGATTGCGCGGTCCCACCTCGACCCGAACGTAATACCGGCTGCCTGCCGACTCCGCAATCGGTGGAAACCGGACCGTGACGAACGGGTCGGCGAAGACGGCCTTGTCGTGCCTGATCCGCTCCCCGTGGAGGGAGAGCGGGACCGCCCGCAGGTCCGACGCGCCTGGGCGGTCGGGCCGGACGAAGACCGCCAGGTCGTAGTCGGCCTCGGGGTGGTAGGCGCGGAGGTCGAGGTCGACGCGGTTGAAGCCCGGGTAGTTCGGGGTGACGAAGCCGCCGCGGACGGCGATCCCGCGCTCCCGGTCGAGCGTGAGGGCAAAGCCGAACGGCGCGCTGTGCCGCACCTCCATCGGCGCCAGCAGCGCGAGTCCGACGAGAATCAGCGCCGCGACCGAGCCGACGGCGACAGCGATCGTGCCGCGGGTCCTCACGGCAGGATCGCCGCGCCGCCCCCCGGCCCGTAGTAGAAGGGGAGCAGATACCGTAGGGCGACAACGACGTTCAACCCCGTCAGCAGCACAACCAGGAGCGGCAGCGCCGCCGGCCGAGCCCGCACCGGCAACCAGCCGGCGACACCGAGCAGGGTGAGCGTCGCGAAGCCGATCATCGCCGGGAAGGCGAACCGGGCCTGGGTGAACTGGATCGTCCCGACGTAGAGCACGCCAAAGCAGAGGAGCGCAACCGAGAGCGCGAGCAACCCGACCCCTCGCCGCTGGAAGACCGTCCATTGCGGTGGCCGCCGCGCGCCACGGTTCGACGGCAGTCCGCGCCGGGCCGCGCCGACGAGGATCCCGGCCAGGGCGACAAGCCAGACAACCCAGACGGCGCGAAAGCCGTCCGGATCGAACGGCACCTGCCGCCATCCGAAGTTGCCCCAGAAGTCCTCCAGCAACTGCCGCCAGAAAGACGCGGAGCTCACCATCTCCCCGTACGACCGGGCCTGATCCCCGTACTCAGGGATCAAGCGCAGCCGCGCGGCCCCCGTCGGGTCGCCGTACAGCAACCAGGAGCGGAGGAACCAGGGCGCTACGAGCAGCAGCGGCAGACCGAGTGCTCGGCCGATCGGTCGGATCAACTCCCGCCACGTCCCTCCGCCGTCCCACCAGACAAGCAACAACCCGAGACCGACCACCGGCAGCACCAGCCCGAAGCTCGCCTTGGTCCAGAGGCCGGCGGCGCCGACCAGGCCGATTGCCCACTGCCTCCGCGCTGGGAAGCCGTCCCGGAGGCCGCCCAGGGTGAGATGAAGAACGAGCGAGACGAGGAGGATAAGGAGCACGTCGTGGTTGACGATGGCCGCCTCGAACGAGAGCTGCGGCTGGAAGGCGACGAAGAGCGGCACCCCGACCCGAAACAGCACGTCGCCGGGAAAGAGCAGCCGCGCCGTCGACGCCGCTAGCCAGACAACGCCGACGCCGGCGGCAACAGAGAAGAGGCGGAGAAGGAGGAGACGATCCTCGATCCCGGCCGGCGAACCGATCGCGTAGAGCGGCACGAGCAGCGCGTGGTAGAGGGGGGGGTGGATCACCTCGGCGTTGGTCGGGTAATCGGCCACGTAGGCCGCGAACGGCTCCGCCTCGGGCGGCAAATCGACCTCACCGACGACGCCGAGGCCGTTCCCCTCCGCCAGCCGCGCGACGTAGAAGAAATGGTCGACCTCGTCGTGCCCGGTGAACGGTCCGACCATCGCCGCGAGGAGGACCCCCTTGACGGCAAAAAGGAAAAGAAGCGGTCCCAGCCATGCTCTATCTCCCCGCCCGGATTCCTCCCTCGTCCCCTCCCTGCGTGAATGGGGTCGACGGATCGCTGAGACGGCGACGGGCCTGGGAGCGATGCGCGGCATAGACCCGATCCTGCGTCCTTAGGCGCGCCAGGTGATGAAGTGGTTGAGGACGAAGTTCCAGACCGCGGCAACGCCGGCACCGACCAGGTTCGCCAGCAGGTAGTGCATTCCCGCTTCCTCGTGCAGGTAGAGCAGGATCCCCCAGTTGATCATCAGGCCGCCGGAATTGATCGCCCCGTAGAAGAGTGCGCGGTGCAGGATGCGGCCGCTGCCGCGGTCGTGCCAGGTCCAGACCTCGTTCAAGCCGAAGGTGACGACCATCGAGACCGTGATCGCGATCGGGGAAGCGACGTTGACCGAGAGGGTGCCAAGCCCCGCGAGGAGGAAGAGCAGCGCCTGGTTCACCGCAAGGCCGATCCCGCCAACGACCAGGAACTTCTGAAAGCGCAGCGCAAGCGTTCGCGCTCGGACCGCGGGTCGCGGCCACGTTTCCGTCGTAACCATGCGGGTCCAATCCTCCGTCGCGCAGAAGGGGAGCGGGCACCGGCGCCCACCATCGCGCGGCGGGGCGCGAGAGGCCTCACGATACCACGGCCGGGTGATGCCCAGAATCTACGCTGGATTCCGCCCCGCCGCCTGTCGACTAGGCACCGTTCTTGCATCCCTCGAGATCGTTGTCAACGCAAGGGCGAGGCCGCCGGACGGGGGCTTCCGAGGGAGGAGATCGACGAGATGGACGACCGACGCCAGCGCGGTTTCGAGCCGGTCCCGGAGGCGGGCGATGGGATCCCGGACGTCGTGGAGGCGGTCGAGCAGGGGGAGTTGACCGGCGAACAAGCCGCCGACCAGCTTCAGCAGGCAGCGCGCCGCCGCGTCGCCGAGGAGGGTCCGGCCCTGGACACCGATTCGGACGGCACCATCACCACCGGCGGCGCCGGTTCTGGCCAGGGCATGTCTCAGGCGCGAACGGGAAGCTAACGCGACGGACCTTGGCTAGGCGCCGTACACGGTGTCGCCGCCCACCACGTCTCGGCCACCCCTCGAGACCCCCATCCCGTTGCGCGGGGGAGGTTCCCCATACCGCATGACGGTGGAGGTCTGAGCCGGTGCGGCGGAGGCGTTCGTTCCGTCGCCGCCCACCTTGGACGGTCGATTTCCCGCTAGTGCTGCTCCTCCTCAGCCGCCGCTTCGTCTTCAGCCTCATCGTAGCCACGCCGGCCGACGACCTCCCGCACCCGGGCCGACTCGGACGATTCTGACGTGTCGATCACCGCGTCGCGGCCGCGTGTTGACGCGGTCCCTCCCGAACCTTCGTTTTGCTCGTCGCTTCGCTCGCTCATTGTTCCTCCTCAATCGCCTTACCGAGCCTCGGTCCGGGTTCGGGCTGCTGGCGATGCACGGGGTGTGCCAGGCGGGGGCGCGGCAGCCTTGCCCATTCCGCCGCGACGCCTTCCCGGAGCGCGAGATCCCTTCCGCCTGCGACCAGCGGTTCTTGCTCGGGATATCGTCCTTACGCTCGATCGCGGTGCCTCCGGCTCCATCGCACCAGCGGTCACACGTCGCCTTGCCGTCCGGCGCGCTCCTACCGCAGCGCCGGCGGTGCCGGCAATCGGCCGGGAAGGGCGACCCCTGTGAGCTCGACGACCGCTTCCCGCAGTTGAGCGTCTTCCGAAGCCGCGAACTCGTCCGCCGTCACTTCACCATCGGAGCTCGGTCGGCTTGCCGTCGCCGAAGCAGGGAGGCGCACCGATCGGTCGGGGACTACCCCTTTCCGCCAGATCTGATCGCCGTCGGCGGTCAGCCAGAGCGCGGTTCCAAGCAGGACGACCGACCCGTCCGGCTGTTCAAACGGGATCAGCACCGTCCCAGTGCCGTAGGTCGTCTCCCCGAGGAGGGTGGCGCGGCCGTTGTCGCGCAGCGCCGCGCCCACGATCTCGGCGGCCGAAGCGGAGCCGTTGTTCACGAGGACGACCAGCGGTCGGTCCACCCACTGCCCGTCCGTGCCGACCGTTGCCAGCGGCTTCGCCTCGCCCTCCCGCTCCTGCTGCCGGAAGATCGTCCTCCCCTCCGGCATGAACTGGCTGGCGACCCCGACCGCCTCAGCTACGAGGCCGCCCGGATTGTCACGCAGGTCGAGCACAACCCCCGTCGCCCCGTGTGCCCGCGCCGCGACCAGCGCCTCCTCCAGTTCCTTGGTGGCGCCAACCGAGAACTCGGCAAGCCGGACTTGGGCGACCCCACCTGGCAGCATCCGCCAGGTCACCGGCCGCAGCGTGATCGTCCGCCGGACCATGGTCACCTCGTACGGCGTCAACTCGCCCCGGTGGAGCAGGGTCAGGGTGACCGGCGTCCCAGCGTCGCCCCGGATCAGGTCGCCGATCTCCTCCTGCTCCAACCGCTCCGTCGTCTGGCCGTCGATCGCCAGGATCGTGTCGCCGGAGCGAACGCCGGCCTCCGCCGCGGGCGAGCCGTCGATCGGAACGACTACGATCGGGCGATCGCCGGGGATGTCGATCTCGACCCCGATCCCGGTGAACTCGCCGCGCGTCGCCGCCTCGAAGTCGGTGGCGGCCTCCGGGTCCAGGAAGCGGCTGTGGCCGTCGTCACCGAGGGCGTCGACCATCCCCTCCGCCGCGCCGTAGACCAGCGCCCCGTCGTCGACCGCCGCCGGGTCGGCGTACTCGTTGTGGATCAGGTCCCAGGTCTGCTCGAGGACCGCGAACTCCTCGCTCTCCGTGAACGAGGAGGCCGCGCCAACGATCTCGCCGCCCTGCCAGAGCACGCGGTCGGCGCCCACCCCCGCACCGAAGATGGCAACCGCCGCGGCGGCGGTGAGCGCGGGCCGGAGGCGGCGGACGGTGAACGGACGGCGATGGGCGGCGAGGTCACCGCGCATCGGCGGGGACGAAGGGGAGAGGGTCACGGCGATGGCTCCTGCACGCGGGGTCGCGCCGCGATGCCGGACATCGTCGCGCACGACGGACGGGAAAGGCTCGCCCGCCGGCCGGCGGGTGTCTGTCCAGTCTACGCGCCAGCGCCCGCGCCGGACGTGCGCCGCGCACAGACAGGGCAATGCCCTCCGGTCTCGGTCAGACCGTTGTCGCCGCCGACCGAACGCTTGGTCGTCGTCGGGGAGGGCCCCCGGCCCTCCCACGGCCCGAAGGTCCGCAGCCTGGCGAACCGCAACCTGCGGGGCTCCAACCGGCCGATGGCCAAGCAATCCGCGGACCGTTACAGCCCCCCACAACGACGAGGGCGGGGGGCGCCGCTCCCCACCCTCAGACCGCGGCCGCCGCCGTCACGCCGACCGGCGTTCGCCAACCCGCGTACCGCTCCTCCCGCCCACGGAGGACGTCGTGAAACACCTGCTCAAGCTCCCGCGTCACCGGGCCGATCTCGCCGCTCCCGACGTCGTACTTGTCGACGCCGACGATCGGCGTGATCTCGGCCGCCGTGCCGCAGGTGAAGACCTCGTCCGCGAGATACAGCTCCGTCCGGTCGACCTGCCGCTCGACAACCTCCAGCCCCAGCACCTCCCGGGCCAGAACCATCAGGGCGTCTCGGGTGATGCTCTCCAGGATGCTGCTCGTTACGTCGGGCGTGATCAGCCGGCCGTCGCGGACGAGCATCACGCACGCGCCCGGCGCTTCGGCGACCGTCCCACCCGCGTTGATCAGGAAGGCAGTGTCGTAGCCGTCGAGCCGCGCCTCCATCCCCGCCAGCTGACCGTTCCGGTAGTTGGAAAGGTTCTTGATGCGGGGCGGCATCGTTTCGTCGGAGACGCGGCGCCAGGAGCTGACCTTAGCCGTCTGGGTAGTCCCGGAGAGGAGATGGGAGGGCATCGGGCTGGTGTTGATCAGCAGCGCCGCCTGGTGGCCGAGCTGGGCGAAGCGCTTGCCGGAGGTGTCGGCCGAGTAGGCGAGCGGCCGGATGTAGGTGTCCTCACGCACCTCGTTCGCGCGCAGCAGATCAAGGATCGTCTCGGAGAGCTCGTCCACCGGGTAGTGAAGATCCAATCGGACCATCTTCATCGACCGCGCCAACCGCTCCAGGTGCTCCCGCAGCCGGAAGACGTGCAACTCCTCCGTCCGGTCGTCCCAGTAGGCGCGGATTCCCTCAAAAACCGCCCCGACCGTCGACCAGCCGAGCTCGGTGACGTGGACCGTCGCGTCCTCCCATCGCCGCCGCTCCCCGTTCCACCAAAGATACGTCGGGTGCCCGCCCTGCTCTGCCACGGTGCCCTCCCAGGGGTATTTCGTCGTCCATGCTGGCACCGGCATGATAGCCGCCCCCGGTCGAAGGCGGGAAGGGCATAGCCGCGGCCGGTCCCGCGTCCGGGCAGAACGAGGCCGGAGCACCCTTGCGGGCGCCCCGGCCTCGGTCGGACGATCGCGGCGGTCGGAGGACCCGTCTCTACTCCGCCGGCCGTCCCGAGATCCCGACCTCCGTGAACATCCGCAGGTAGATGTTGCCGTCTGGAACGGTGAAGCCCTGGCGGTTCGTCGGCACCCCCTGCACCCATGGCTTGAAGGCGTACTGGTCGACGCGGAAGCCGACCGGAATATAGCCGACGTCCTCCTGGATGATCCGCTCGGCCTGCTTGTAGAGCTCCAGCCGGGCCTCCGGGTCGAGCTCCCCCTTCGCTTGAATGCAGAGCCGGTCGAACTCCGCGTTCGACCACGCTTGGCGCTTCGAGCCGGCCGGCTTGCCGCCGTAGAACATGTCGTAGTACCCGTTGTCCGGGTCGGGGTAGTCGTACCACCACCGGATCCAGACGAGCTGGTCGCGGTTCTCGAGCAGGCGAGGCCGGAAGTTCGTCTCGCCGGTCTGCTTCTCGATTTGAATCGCCATGCCTAAGTTCTCTTGGAGCTGGGCGATGATGTCGTTGAGCATCAAGTCGGAGTTGTAGATCTCCTCGGAGCCCCGGATCAGGACCGTGATCGGCGGCCAGTTCTGGCCGCCAGCGAATTCGGTCCCCTCCAGCAGCGACATCGCCAGCTCGGGGTCGAAGTTCTGGATGCCGGTGATCTCCGGGTCGTCGATGTAGCCGTAGACCCCGATCGGCACCATGCAATTCGCCGGCAGGATCAGGTTGTTCGTTACCGTCGTCAGCCGCTCGCGGTCGATCGCATGGCTGAGGGCCTGACGCACCGGGAGCTGGTCGAAGGGCGGCACGCCGTTGGAGGGGAGGAGCATCCAGATGCCCGGGTAGACGTACTGCTTAAGCAACGGCGCCAGCGCCGGGTCCTCCTGGAAGCGGGGGAGATTGTCGGCGGCGACCGGGGTCCAGTCGAGCCGCTGGTCGCCGCTCCCCTGCTCGAAGGCGAGCACGCTATTGCTCGACGGCGTGATCGGATCGACGACGCGCTGGAGGACGATCTCCTCGGCCTGCCAGTAGTTCTCGTTCTTGGAGAACTCGCACTTGACCCCCTTCTCCCAGCGGTCGAGCTTGAAGGGTCCGTTGGAGACGAGGGGGACGTTCCCGAGCGCCCATTCCGCGCCGTGCTGCTCGACGGAAGGCCGGTGGGCCGGGACGCAGGCGAGGTAAGCCACCTTCTGCGCGAAGTTGGCGCGACCGCCTTCCAGCGTCACCTCCAGCGTCCAGTCGTCGATGGCCCGGAGCCCGAGATCCTCCCGGGTCGCGACCTGGCCGTTCAGGGGGTCCCCCTCGCGGGCGACTGGCGTCGCGTTGCTGAACGACTCGGCGTTCTTGACGTCGTAGAGGATGAAGGAGTAGGAGTTCGGGCCGGCCGCGCCGACCGGCGCCGGGTCGAGGATGCGGGAGAAGGACCAGACAAAGTCGTGGGCCGTCACCGGGTCGCCGTTGGTCCAGCCGGTGTTCCCCTGGCGGAGGTGGAAGGTCCAGACCGAGCCCTCGGCGTTCGACTCGAAGCGCTCGGCCCAATCGGGGACCGGCGTGCCGTTCGGGTCGAAGGTCAGCAACCCGGCCCAGCACTCCGGCTCGGCGTTGGCGTAGAGGTTGGAGTTGAAGTCGAAGGTCGCCGGCTCGTCCTGAAGCACGAAGTGGTAGAGGACCTGCTCCGCGTCGAGCGCACCCCCCGTCGGCGCCGCTCCGGCCGCAGGCGAGGCCGCCGGCGACGCCATGGGCGAAGCATCGGGAGAGGCGGCCGGCGTCGTGTCCTGGGCGGCGGCACGGAACGTCCGCAGCCCCCCGAGACCGACGGTGGCGGCCCCGGCCGCGCCCCCCTGGACCACCTTTCGGCGGTTAATGCTCCGCTCCCGGAGCTTCGCCTCCAGACGCCGCCGGGTCTCGTCGTCGTAGCGCTCGGTCATTCGCTGCTCCTCCTGGTCCTGCGCTCCGTCGGCCCCCGCGCCGGGGACCTTCGCCGCCATCGGTTCGTGCCACCGATCCCCCGCGCGCGGAGGGAGGTCACTCGGGGTCCGCCGTCGTGCCAGTCGTCCTCCTTTCGTCCCACCGGCGGCGCGTCGCCCCCGGCCGAGGTTCCGGTGCCTCAATCGTTCCCCCGGACGTCGAGCGCGTCGCGCAGCCCATCGCCGAGGAAGGTGAAGCCAAGCATGGTCAGGCCGATCGCCGCCACCGGCGCGGCCAGCATGTAGGGATCGGTCTGGATGTAGCCTGGCTGGCTGGCGTCGCCGACCATCTGCCCCCAGCTCGCTTGCGGCGGCAGGATGCCGACCCCGACGAAGGAGAGCGCCGCCTCGGTGAAGATCGCAGTCGGGATGCCGAAGGTGAGCGCCACGATGATCGGTGTCAGGCTGTTGGGCAGCAGGTGGCGGAGCATGATCTGCCACCCCGTCGAGCCGGAGACGCGCGCCGCGTTGACGTACTCCTGCTCCCGCAGGGCCAGGAACTGGCCGCGCACCAGCCTCGCCTCCGTCACCCAGCCGACGAGTCCGATCGCGATGAAGATGTTGACCAGCCCCGGCCCGAAGAGATTGACGAAGATCAGCACCAACAGCAGCTGGGGGATGGCGTAGACGACGTCGACCGAGCGCATCAGGATGTTGTCGACCCGGCCGCCGTAGTAGCCGGCGAGGGCGCCGACCGGGATCCCGATCAGCAGCACCAGCCCCTGGGAGAGGACGCCGACGACGAGGGAGACGCGCGCTCCGTAGAGGAGGCGGCTGAAGATGTCCCGCCCGTTCTGGTCGAGCCCGAGCGGCCAGGTCCAACTCGGCTCGGTGCGGGTCAACCGGAAGTCGACGACCTCCGACTGCCCGTACGGCGCCAGCACCGGCGCGAGCACCGCGATCGCGATGAACGAGACGACGACCACGAGGCCGATCACCGCCAGCTTGTTCCGGGTCAGCCGCCGCCAGGCGTCCCCCCACAGGCTGCGCTGCCGCGGCGCGACCAGGTCGGCGGCGCTCCCGAGCGTGGGCGGTGCGGCGACCGCCGGGGGCACCGCCTCCCGCGCGGTCGCCCCGTCGAGACGGTCCGCAAGGGGCTGTGGCTGCGGCTGCCCCACCCGCGTCCGTGGCTGCGACTGCGCCATACCCCCCCCTACCGAGACGGCTTCCCAGCCCCCGACCCCTAGTAGCGGATCCGCGGATCGATCAGGCCGTAGAGCACGTCCACCAGCAGGTTCATCACGGCCAGGAAGATCCCGTAGATAAGGACCACCGCTAGGATCATCGGCTGGTCCTTCGCCGTCATGCTGTCGACGAAGAAGGGACCCATGCCGGGGATGTTGAAGACCTTCTCAACGAAGAACGAGCCGGTGCCGACTGCGGCGAAGATCGGCCCGACCAGGGTGATCACCGGGATCAGGGCGTTCTTGAGGACGTGGCGGACGATCACCCGGCGCTCCATCAGCCCCTTCGCCCGCGCCGTCCGCACGTAGTCGGAGCGGATCGCCTCGACGACGCTGGAGCGGGTGTAGCGGGCGATGGTGGCCAGGGGAGCCGCGCCGAGGGCGACCGTCGGCAGGACCCAGTCCTGCCACGACTCGAGGCCGCCGATATTGAAGCCGAGGTCGACGCCGCGACCGGGCAGGAGCACGACGAAGAGGAGGATCAGGAGGAAGCCCATCACGAAGTTCGGCAGGCTGTAGAAGAGGATCGCGGCCGTCACCGAGACGTAGTCGAGCGGGCCGTTCTGGTTCACCGCCGCCAGGACGCCGAGCGTCACCCCGACGACGACCGCGAAGACCGTCGCATAGGCGCCGAGCCGGAGCGAGATCGGGAAGGTCCGGGCGATGATCGAGCTGACCGTCTGCGGGCGGAAGGCGAACGACTCCCCGAAATCGCCGCGCACGGCGTTCGCGACGTAGATGCCGAACTGCTCGGGCAGGGGCTTGTCGAGCCCGTACTGGGCCTCCAGGCGGCGGATCATGTCCGGGCTGATCTGCTGCGCGCCGGCGGGGATGATGCCCGTGCCCGGTGTCAGCTTCAGGAGGATAAAAGTCAGGGCCACGATCGCCAGGATCGTCGGCACGAACCAGGCGACCCGGTTGGCGATGTAGCGCAGCATCGTCGCTCCGTCCCGGTACGGGGTAGGACCCGTGCCGCCGGCGGCGGACGGGACGCGGTCGCGTCGCCCTGGTGGCCAGGAGAGGCGTGAACGACGGGACGAATTGCCGCCTTGTCGGCGCTCGCCCGCGCTGCGCTGGCCCTCGGGTCGGTGAACGACAGGAGTCGGGTCCGCGCGGATGTGAAGAGAACGGCCGGACTCTAGCACCGGCTGCCTACCCTGTCAACAGCCGTCAACCCGTGGGACGAGCGGCCTTTGGGCTCGCTGCACAGAAGGGGGTCCGCCGGCGGCGTCCCGCCATTCAGCGGACCTCGGCCAGCGCCAGCGCCGCCGCACCATAGAGAGCCGTGTCGTCACCCAGCGCCGATCGCTCCAGCCGGGTCGCCGCCCGCTGGACCGGGAAGGCATGGCTGGGCAGTGCCCGCCGGGCCGGGCCGAGCAGCGCGTCCCCGAGCGTAGCGACCCCGCCGCCGACGACGACCAGTTCCGGGTTGAAGATGTTGACGAAGGCGCCGATCGCGGCCCCCAGCGCGCGCCCTGCCCGCTCCAGGATCGCCAACGCGGCCGGATCGCCCTCCGCCGCCGCGGCGGCCACGATGGTGGCCGTGATCGCGCCGTCGGCGGCGTGACGCCGGAGAGCGGCGCCATCGGCCGTGGCGGCGACGGTCGTCGCATCGCGCGCAATCGCCCAGCCAGCGGCGAAGGTCTCCAGGCAGCCGACGCTGCCGCACGTGCAGCGCGGCCCGTCGAGGGCGACGACGACGTGGCCGAGCTCCCCAGCTAGGCCGCCGACCCCCTCGACCAACCGCCCGCCGCTGATGACCCCGCCGCCGACCCCGGTCCCCAGCGCCAGGTAGACCAGATCCCGCGCGCCGGCGCCGACCCCGAAGCGCGCCTCGCCGAGGGCAGCGCAGTTGCCGTCGTTGCCGAAGCGGACCGCGCGTGCCGTGCCCGCTCGCAGGGCCTCCCCGAGTTGAAAGTCCCGCCACCCCGGCAGATTCGGCGTGAAGGCGACCTCCCCGCTCCGCGGATCGACCGGCCCCGGCACCGCCACCCCGGCCGCGGCCGCCGCGTCGAGCCCCGCCGCCGCCGCGACCTCCTCCAGCAGGCCCGCGATCCGCCCGGCGACCGCCTCCGGCCCGTCACCGGCGCCGGTCGGAACACCCTTCCGGTGCGTCAGCTTCCCGTCCTCGGAGACGGCGGCCGCTCGCAGATTTGTGCCACCCAGGTCGACGGCCAGCACGCGGCGGCTCACGCGCAGGAGTCGCGAAAGTTCATCGACACCGATCCGTCCCGATCTCGACCTGGGCGGCGCCCCACTCGGCTGTCTCTCGGAGCATGAGGGGTCTCCCCGCCGTGTCACTAGCGTCCGCGAAAATCCCTCGTGCCCCGGGAAGACAGCCGAGCAGGGACTCCCGAGTCAGCCTCGCGGTAGACGGGCCCACCAGGTCGGACCCCAGTCCCGCGATCCCGCAACTCACGGCCATCATCTCTGAGCTACAGGATAAAGTTGCTCAGGTCGTCGTCTTCGGCGATCTCGCCGACCCGCTCGGCGACAAGGGCGGCATCGATCGTCAGCGACTCCCCTTTCCGGGCCGGGGCGTCGAACGAGATCTCCTCGAGCACCCGCTCGATGATCGTGTGCAGGCGGCGGGCGCCGATGTCCTCGGTCCGGGCGTTGACCAGGGTGGCGAGGCGGGCCATCTCCCGCAGGGCCGCCTCGTCGAAGCTCAGGCCGAGCCCCTCGGTCCCGAGCAGCGCCACGTACTGCTTGGTCAGCGCGTTCTGCGGCTCCGTCAGGATCGCGTAGAGGTCCTCCTCCGAGAGGCTGCTCAGCTCGACCCGGATCGGGAAGCGCCCCTGCAACTCGGGAATCAGGTCTGACGGCCGCGTGTCGTGGAAGGCGCCGGCGGCGATGAAGAGGACGTGGTCGGTCTTGACCGGCCCGTAGCGGGTCATCACCACCGAGCCCTCGACGATCGGAAGCAGGTCCCGTTGGACGCCGGCACCGGAGACATCGTTGCCGTACTCGCCGGTAGCGCTGATCGTCTTGTCGATCTCGTCGAGAAAGACGACCGCCGACTCCTCGACCCGCTTCATCGCGGCCTCGACCACCGCGTCGAAGTCGACCAACCGGTGGGCCTCCTGCTGCTGCAGGATGCGCCGCGCCTCCCGCACCGAGACGCGCCGGCGGCTACGGCGGGGGGGAGGCGCGTAGCCGTCGAGGAAGTCCTGGAACGTCTCGTAGAGATCCTCCGGGCTCATCCCGCCGAACTCGTCGTAAGCCCCCTCGTCGTACTCCGACTCCATCTCGATCTCGACCGTCTCCTCCTCCAGCGCCTGCTCATCGAGGAGCTGCAAGAGGCGCTTGCGCTCGCGCTGCTTGCGGCGCTCAGCGGCGGCGTCCGGCCGCGGAGGGGTTTCGGGCGCCGCGCCGTTGGTCGGCTTGCGGCCATTGCGGCTGGGCGGTCCCGGCTTGCGCTCGATCAGCTGCTCGGTCAGGAGGTCGACCAGGCGCTGGGCGGCGGCGCGGGCCGCCTCGTCCTTGACCAGCTCCAGGCGCTGGCCGTGGAGCATGTCGATCGCAACCTCAACCAGGTCGCGCACGATCGCCTCGACGTCGCGGCCGACGTAGCCAACCTCGGTGAACTTGGTCGCCTCGACCTTGATGAACGGGGCATCGACGATCTTCGCGACGCGTCGGGCGATCTCCGTCTTGCCGACCCCGGTTGGTCCCATCATCAAGATGTTCTTCGGCATCACCTCCTGCCGCATCTCGTCCGGCAGGCGCTGCCGCCGGTAGCGGTTGCGGAGGGCGACGGCAACGGCGCGCTTGGCGTCCGGCTGGCCGACGATGTACTTGTCGAGCTCGGCCACGATCTGGGTCGGGGTCAGGTCCTCGAGCATGGGCCGATCGTCCGCCCCATCGAGTCCGGAACGTGTCGTGGCCGGGGCGGTGCTGGTTCGGCGTGCGGCTTCGACCATCGCTACTCGCCGTCCTCCCGATCGTCGTCGTCGTCGTCCCCGGGCTCACGCTCACCAGCGGCGGCTCGCCCGTCGTCGTCGTCCTCGTCCTCCTCGGCCCCGCCCCGGTCGGTCGGGGGTACGAAGCCGCCGATGGGCAACTCCCGCTCGTCCGCCTCGCGGTCGCCCTCGACCGCGACCCCGTCCCCTGCCACGCGGCCGACCGACTCGACGCTGATCCGGTGGTTGGTGAAGATGCAGATGTCGGCCGCGATCGTCATCGCCGCCTCAACCGTCGCGCGGGCGTCGAGCGGCGTGTGGGCAAGCAGCGCCTTCGCGGCGGCGATCGCGTACGGGGAGCCGGAGCCGATCGCAGCGACCCCGTCGTCCGGCTCGATCACGTCCCCCTCGCCCGAAAGGACGAGCAGCGAATCGGGATCGCCAACGATCAGCTGCGCTTCCAGACGACGCAGGTAACGGTCGGTCCGCCACTCCTTGGCAAGCTCGACGGAGGCGCGGCGGAGGTTGCCGTCCCAGGCCTTCAACTCGGCCTCGAACTTGGTGAAGAGCGTCAGGGCATCGGCGACGGCGCCGGCGAAGCCGGCCAGTACCTGCCCGTCGTAGAGCGTGCGGATCTTACGGGCGCCGTGCTTGACGACAACGTCGCCCTGAGTCACCTGGCCGTCACCGGCGAGGGCGACCGCACCGTCGCGCCGGACGCCGAGGATCGTCGTCGCCCGCAGGCGGCGCCCGGACTCCGGGTATAGAGGGAAGGCCACGGGGGGTGGGGGTCCGATTCACGAGGGCCGACCGGCGGCAGATAGCCGGGGCACGCGGGCTGGACGCACAGGCTGCGTCGGCCAAGAGTGTACCGCAGGGACGAGGACCGAGAGGCCACGAAGAGCCCTGCGGCACTCGGTCGGATATCCGGTCAGGAACGGGATACCCGACGTCGAAGGCGATCGTGCGGAACGACGGCTTGGACGTCAACAGCGCCCGCGAACGCATCGGCGATATCGCCGAACGGGTTCGCCGCGACGGAGAGCGCGTCAAAGCGTCGAGGATGGCGAGACGACCTCGGCAAGCGTCTAGGCGGACGACTCATACCGCCTCCTCATGTTGAAACCACGTCGGCGACAGCAGTTTTTGGTGATCGAAGCATCGACCGCTGCATCGGCCGATGTTTCCCTGGGGAGCGTAAGAGGAAAATCGAGATGGCCCTCACGAAAGTCCGACGTCGTACGGGCGACGGGTGAGCGCCGCGGGGTTGGCGGCGCCAGGGGCTGAACCCCCGGAGCCACTCCGGGGGTTCAGCTCGGTTGACAACCACCTGCGATTATCGGGATTTCGGATGAAGCTCCGAAGCGGAACGAGGAGTCGCCCGTCTAAAGAGAGTGGTGACCACCGACGCAAACGACGTTGCCTTGGATCTCCTTGGTCTTCGGCGCGAGACGAGCATTGCCGGCATCACCCTTCGCCCGCGGCTTGCCGGTTCCTTCGCTCTTGCGACATTGGTCCACCACGACGGTGGAACCGAACCATGGTTGCACGAGCCCTATCTCGTGGAACGGGTCGATCTATCCGTCCAGAACATGGCACCTACGGCACTCCAGCAAGAGGCGATGTGGACGTCCCTCCCTGATTCGCCCGTCGGCGCCGCCGTCGACGACCTCGTCACCGGTAACGACCCCCTCAAGCATGGCGCCAACGATGGCGTCGCGCTCACGCGGCCTCGTCCCTTACTCGACCCGTTGACCGATAACGAGGCCTATTGTCTTCCCACTCGTCGGTTATCCGGATCGGTAGATCGCCGGTCGGTAGATTCCTTCGGGGATAGGCTCCCCGACTTTTTTGGCCACCTCGAGCCAACCGGTTATCGCTATTTAGATCTCTCGAGTCCCCTCCTCCGGGGTCTCGCCGCGCGCCCACCGACCAGGAAGGTCCGGGATCTCGGCGACGCAGCGCCCATCGGCTTCGGCAAGAAGCGAGCTGATGTAGAAGTCCCGCATCGCTCGACCCTCTTTACGAAGCCCGTATCGCTCGCCAGGACAAATAAACAACCGAACCTAGCCATCGTCAGCACTCCCGTCCCTGGTCGGGTGCGCCTTGACCATTTTTGATTTCCGCTCCGCGAGAATACCCCGTGACTGCCGATGACGCGGAGGAGTCGCAAGCCGAACGCTTCCACCAGCAGCAGAGCGAAGCCCGACCAGATTGGCCAGCGCCTTTCAGGAGAAGCCCCCGCTGCTCCGCCATCTCCCGCACCCGACCTTCTACCCCGTCTTCGGGAGCTCCAGTCCCTCCTGGCCGCACGCCGGGCACTTGACCTGGCCCTTGCGGCCGGCCTCGACCATGTAGGGGGAACCGCAGCGGGGGCAGGGGGTGGCCACCGGCTTGTTCCAGGCGACGAAGTCGCAGGCCGGGTAGCGCTCGCAGCCGAAGAAAGCGCGCCCCTTCTTCGAGCGGCGCTGGACGATCTCCCCCTCGTGGCAGGTCGGGCACTCGACCCCGATCCGTTCTAGGAGCGGCTTGGCGTTGCGGCACTCCGGGAAGCCGGAGCAGGCCAGGAACTTGCCGAAGCGGCCGAGCTTGATCACCATCGGCCGCTGGCACTTATCGCAGACCTCGTCCGACGGCTCGTCCTTGATCCGGACGCGCTCCATCGTCCGCTCGGCCTCGGCCAGCGTCGCCGTGAAAGGACCGTAGAACTCGCGCATCGTCGGCACCCATGCTCGGTCGCCGGCGGCGATTTCATCGAGCTCTCCCTCGAGCTGGGAGGTAAAGCCGACGTCGAACAGGTTCGGAAAGTGCTCCACCAGCAGGTCGCTGACGACCATCCCGAGCTCGGTCGGGTGGAGCTTCTTCTCCTCGACCGCCACGTAGGCGCGGGCCTGGAGCGTGGCGACCGTCGGCGCGTAGGTACTCGGCCGGCCGATCCCCTGCTCCTCGAGCGCTTTGACCAGCGTCGCCTCGGTGTAGCGCGGCGGCGGCTGGGTGAAGTGCTGCTCCGGCAGGAGACGCCGCAGGTCAAGGTCTTCGCCCTCGGCGAGCACCGGCAGGGCGCCCTTCTCCAGTTCGTCCGTCTCCCCCTCGTCGCGGCCGGCCTGGTACACGGCCATGAAGCCGGGGAACTTGACGACCGACCCGTTCGCTCGGAAGACGTACGGCGCGTCCTTCACGTCGGCCAGTGCCGCGATCACGGCCGGCAAGCCGGCCGCGACGTCAACCGCCGTCTGATCGAGGATCGCGGGGCGCATCTGGGAGGCGACGAAACGCTGCCAGATGAGCTGGTAGAGCTTGAACTGCTGGGCCGAGAGGAATGGCTTGACGCTGGCCGGGTCGCGCTGCGGCGAGACCGGCCGAATCGCCTCGTGCGCCTCCTGCGCGCCCTTCGACTTCTTCGCGTAGTAGGGCGGCTTCTCCGGCACGTACTCCGGCCCGAATCTGACGCTGATGACCGCCCGCGCCGCCTGCTGCGCCGAGGAGGCGACGTTGGTCGAGTCGGTCCGCATGTAGGTGATGAGCCCCTGCGTCCCGGCCGGGCCGAGGTCGACCCCCTCGTAGAGGCCCTGGGCGATCTGCATCGTACGCCGCACGGCGTAGCCAAGCTTGCGCGACGCCTCCTGCTGGAGGGTGCTGGTCGTGAACGGGGCTGAGGGGCGGCGCTGGGTCTCCTTGCTGGTCACCGCACCGACGCGGTAGGCGGCGCCTTCGAGACCCTGAACGACCTCCTGCGCCTCCCAACCTGTCTTCAGCTCCGCCTTCTTGCCGGCGACCCGGCTCAGGCTCGCCTTGAAGGTGTCCTGCTTGCGCGGCTCCTTCCCGGTCCGCTTCGCCAGCTCGGCGTCGAGGCTCCAGTATTCCTGCGGGACGAAGGCCAGCACCTCCCGCTCCCGCTCGACCACGATCCGCAGCGCCGCGCTCTGGACGCGGCCGGCGGAGAGACCGCGCTTCACCTTTTTCCAGAGGAGCGGGCTGACACCGTAGCCGACCAGGCGGTCGAGGATGCGGCGGGCCTGCTGGGCGTCGACCAGATCCGTGTCGATGTCGCGCGGGTTGGCGATCGCCTCGGTCACCGCCTCCGGCGTGATCTCGTGGAAGACGACTCGCCGGACCGTCTTGCCCGCCGCCTCGGTGGCATGAATCAGGTGCCAGGCGATCGCCTCCCCCTCCCGGTCGGGGTCGGTCGCGAGGATGATCTCGCGCGCCTTCTGAACGCTCGCCTTCAACTCCTTGACGACCTTCGATTTATCGCGCGGCACCAAGTATCTCGGGGCGAAGTCGTCGTCGACGTCGACGCCGAGGGTGCTCTTCGGCAGATCCCGGATGTGGCCCATCGAAGCCTTGACCGTGTAACCGGCGCCGAGGTACTTGCCGATCGTCTTCGCCTTCGCCGGCGACTCGACGATGACGAGTTTGCCACGACCGCCACCAACGGCGGTCGCGGTCTTCACGGCCGTCTTTGGCTTCGGCTTCGGCGCCGTCTTCGGCTTTACGGCCGGGGCGACACCGTTCGCCGCCGCGGGCGTGGCAGCTCGGGTTCGGGTGCTCGTGGGCATGGAGATCCTGTCTGCGACGGAGACCGCCGCGGCTGGGGAGTCGCTCGTGGCTCGGATGCGGGGATGGAGGTGCGGGGGTGACCTTCCTTAAGAGCAACCATAACGACGGCTCCGACGGGTGTCAAGCAGTGGCAGGCGTCGAAGGCACCTAGCCCCCCGGCCCGTCCCTATCACCAGGAAGGGGCAGTCACAGGGTGGACGGTGTCGGGTGGACTTCTCCACCCCGGCAGGACGACCGTCGTCGCTCCTGGTCGTGGATCCGGAAAGGGTAGCGTTACCCTACGTCCCGCATCCGGAACGGGGCTGTTTAGACCGCCCTCAATGTGAAGCTCCCGGCCCCTGGACCAAGACCCGCGAGGGGGGCCGCATACGGTCGGCCCCGAGACTAGGAAGGAATTTGCCCGGCTTGCGGTGGGGCATGGACGGGCTGGTGGCACGGAGCGGTGCTCGAGGGGGAACGATCCGGACCACCACGCGTCCCCGACGATCGACGTTTCAACCGATCGACGTTTCAACTTCGCGTGTAGTGCTGGGCCCCTGCATCCCGCACCAGGCCCTTCAGCTCCATCGTCAGTAGCAAACCCCCGATCTCGTGGATCGGCCGGTCCGCCGCCGCCGCCAACTCGTCGATGTGCTGCGGTTCGGCGCCGAGCAGCGCCATCAAGCGCCGTTCGTCCTCGTCCAACGGCAGCGCCTGCTGGACGGCGGCCGGCTCCTTGCCGCCGAGCAGGGCGAGCTCCTGCAGCACGTCGTCGGCCCCGGTGACGACGCGGGCGCCCTCTCGCAGCAACTTGTGGCAGCCGGCGCTAGCCGGGGAGAGAACTGAGCCGGGGACGGCGAAGACATCCCGCCCCTGGTCGGCGGCGAAATCGACCGTTATCAAGGCGCCGGAGCGGAGGGGCGCCTCGACGACAACGACCCCGCGGGAGAGGCCGGAGATAAGCCGGTTCCGAGCCGGGAAGTTCGGCGCGTCCGGCTTGCGCCCCGGTGGGTAGTCGGCGAGGACGGCGCCTTGCCCGGCGACGCGGCCGGCGAGGTCGGCGTGCTCCGGCGGGTAGACCACGTCCGGCCCCGAGCCGAGGACCGCGATCGTGCGTCCGCCCGCGGCCAACGCCGCGCGGTGGGCGACGGCGTCGATGCCGCGCGCCAGGCCGGAGACGATCGTGACACCGGCCGCCGCCAGGTCACCGGCCAGCCGTTGCGTAACATCCCGCCCGTAAGGGGTGAGGCTTCGCGTGCCGACGATGGCGACGGCGACGTCGTCCTGCGGCAGCAGCCCTCCCCGCAGATAGAGGACGGGCGGCGGCACCGGGATCTCGGCCAGGCGCCAGGGGTAGGTTGGGTCGGCGAGGGTGAGGACCGAGATGCCGGCTCGTGCGATCCGCGCCATCTCGGCGTCGAGCGAGAGTTCGCTGCGGGTCCTGACGAGGCTGGCGACGGCGCGCTCGTCGAGCACCCGCCGCAGCTCGTGGGGCGGGGCAGTCCACGCCTGGTCGAGGCCGCCGAAGTGGCGCATCAGCCGGTCGATCCGGGCGGGGCCGACGAAGGGGACGCGGCCGAACCCGACCCAGTACTTGGCGCTCTCCTGAACGGCACCGGGCACGCGGCGTTCCTCGTCGTTGTCGTCCACAGCCGGGGCGGAAGGCGTCGGGGAAGGAGAGCAGGGTGCGCTGGTGGCGACGGCCTCGATCGTTCCGGGGAATCGGTCGAGCGGCGATCGGTGGCGACGCAGCCGCTCAGCAAGAAACGGTCTTGGTGATCCCGTACCCTGCACCAATCGAGGTTGGCCCGGCCGCATCATAGCAGCAGGCCGCGCCGACCCCGGCCCGGCGGATCGATTAACTGCCTCCGGGACGACGATACGCACCACGTCCGGGCCGTGCCTGGGGGCGACTGGCGTCGGGTCGTCGTAGACTTTCACCTTCGGCCGAGCAGCACGCCCCGAGAGAGAGCCAGGCGATGACGACAGCAGCGCCGGTGCCGGATTTGGTGACGACGACGTACCTGCACATCGTGGGACGGCAGGGTTTTCGGCCCGCGTTCGTTGCCGATCCCGACCTTGCGGTGCTGCACTCCCGGTTGCCCTCCGTCCCCTTCTATCGCTTCCTGTATGCCGCCGTCGGCGGCGGATACCGGTGGGTCGACCGGCTCGCCTGGTCGGACGCGGATCTGGAGGCGTACCTGGCGCGGCCCGCGGTGACGCTGCTCGTGCTCTACCTGGAGGGAACTCCGGTTGGATACGTCGAGCTTGATCGGGGACCGCACGAAGCCGAAGCGGGAACCCAAATCGCCTACTTCGGTCTCGTCCCGGCCGTACATGGACGCGGTCTCGGCAAGCACCTCCTCTCGGTCGGGGTGAACAGGGCGTTCGGCGAGGGGGCCGAGCGGGTCTGGGTCCACACCTGTACGGAGGACGGACCCTACGCGCTGGCGAACTATCGGGGGCGTGGATTTGTGCCGTACAGGACGGTGGTCGACGAGGGACCGCCCACCGGCGACTCCAACCCATACCGGGCGTGACGGCGGGCGCTGGCGTCCGGGCGAAGCCGCCGGGACGTCAACCCCAGCCAGGACCGGCCCGGGCCTAAACGGGCATCCTCGCCATCCATCCGCGCGTCGGCCACCCGCAGTTCTCGCCCGCGAAGGCGAGGATTGCATGCGGGGAGCACGTCGGCCGCACGGCCGAGGGCCTTCCCGCTCCCACCAACCCCGGCGAATGTCGCCGGCCTCTCAAAGATCAGCCAGCTGATCGTCGGCGCATTCGCGAAGCAAGGCCCCTTCGCCACCACCGAAAGAGCCTCGGAGGTGGTAATCGACCTCGCACCGCGGCAGCGGCTTCCCATTGTCCATCGCTTCTCCGTCTAACCCGGCGCCAAAGCGAGCGGGAGAGCACCTCACACGGCACTCCGCCCGGCTGGCGCCATCCGGTCCGCCCGAACGACTCCCACCCACACAGAGTTATGCCAGGTGGATCAACCGGCGGGGCGCGAGACGGCGGACGAACCGCGACACCTCGCCCCATCGTACAAAGGGGGTGGGAGCCGGACGGTCTGCTGCCGCACCGCAACCGGTCCCGCGCCGGAGGCGCCGGCGGCGGCTTGGCCCCGGTCGTCATCGTTGTCCAACGCCGATGCAGCAGAGCTAGCGGCCTACCTGCCGAAGCGGGCGACGAGGCATGCTCCCGACATCCCCTCGTCAGCGAGCGGCGGGCGATAGACCGGGTCGGTGGTGTCCACTCGAGGACGTCGCGGCGCTAACGTTCGACATCCGGCCTCTACCCACTGCTGCCTACTGAGCGACCTCGGCACCGCTCGTCGGTTCGATGCGGCCGATCAAACGGGCTTCGACCAGGAGGTCGATCGGGAAGTCGGTCATCGGTCAGAAACTCGCCGCGGGCACCACGGATTCCGGATCGCTGCAGGTCGTAACCGGCGGCGCCCGTGGATCAGTCACACCAGCGGAATGGGAGGGCCGGAGACCGCCGACGCGGCATCCCGCGGTCCTGCAGCGACGTACCTCCGCGCGACCGGGCCTCAACGCCGCTCAAGAACCGGGATGGTGTGCAAAAAGCGGCGGCAGACGGGCCTACCCGTCCGCCGCCGCTATTCCGATTCGATTGGCACGCAGCCGGTTGCTAGATGCGGGAGCCGGTTCCCGTCTTCCGCAGCGCAAAGAGAACGCCTACCGAGCCGATGATGGCGACGATCAGCGAACCAATGAAGTTGTTCGCGCCGGATCCGAAGATGACCCGCATCAGAAAACCGCCCAAGATGCCGCCGAGGATGCCGACGATGACGGCGCCGACGGCGCCGCCCGGCGTCCGACCCGGCACGATCAGGCTGGCCACGCCACCGGCGATGGCACCGACGATCAGCCAACCGATAATGGTGCCCATGCTGTTCTCCCGGCGCGTCTCGCGCCCGTCTCGTCGCGTCTCGCCCCCGAGACACCGTCGGCGCGCGAGGACGTCGCGTAGCGCCGGCTGCACCGCAGAAGCAACCGCCGTGCCACGCGCTGTGCCGCCCGCCACTCGATCTCCTCGGCCCGCCGAACCCAGACCGAAACAACGATCGCGCCGATTTGGGCACCACGCCCAAGGTATCCCCGTTGCGTGCCCAGCGAACCTGTTGAGGCATAGTAGTCGTTGTGGTATGCTCCGCGAACAGCGGACAGACAAAAGCGATATCGGTACGGAAACGAGGCGTTGGAAGGGTCGGCCATACCGGTCACCGTTCCGCCGGTTTTCCGGTTACGATGCGAGTGATGCGCTCACCATTCGCACCGTCGATGCGGGTGTACCGGTTGGCACATCGCGCTACCGCGGTTCGGTGTCGAGCCGCCGCCGGAGACCGAGGCGCCAGCGTAGCCAAGCGCAGCCGGTCGAAGCCACGCGAAGCCAAGAGGAGCGAGGATGGCCGTTCAGCCTCGGGAGCAGCTTCGGGAGCGGCAGGCGAGCCGCGCCGACCACGTCGCCGGTGACGGCAGCGCCTTGCTTGAGGTGAAGGGGCTCAAGACCCAGTTCTTCACCCAGGACGGCGTGGTTAAGGCGGTCGACGATGTCTCCTTCTACGTGATGCCGGGCGAGACCCTCGGGGTCGTCGGCGAGTCCGGCTCTGGCAAGAGCATGACCGGGCTCTCGATCATGCGTCTGATCCCGAACCCGCCGGGCAAGATCGTTGCCGGCGAGGTCATGTTCAACGGCAAAGACGTCCTGCTGATGTCGGACGATCAGGTCCGCTCGATCCGCGGCAACGACATCGCGATGATCTTCCAGGACCCGATGACCTCGCTCAACCCGGTCCTGACGATCAACCGCCAGATCGGCGAAGCGCTCGAACTCCATATGGGGATGAACAGGAAGCAGGCGCGCGCCCGGACCATCGAGCTGCTTCAGATGGTCGGCATCCCCAATGCCGACGAGCGGGTCGACCAGTACCCGCACCAGTTCTCCGGCGGCATGCGTCAGCGCGTGATGATCGCGATGGCCCTCTCCTGCAACCCGAAGCTGCTCATCGCGGACGAGCCGACGACGGCGCTCGACGTCACAATCCAGGCCCAGATCCTGGACCTCATGCGGGTTCTTCAGGTGGAGCGGGACACCGGCGTGATCCTCGTCACCCACTCGATGGGTGTCGTCGCCGGGATGGCCGACCGGATCCAGGTCATGTATGCCGGGCACATCGTGGAGACCGCCTCGACGGAGGAGATCTTCGCCAACCCCCGGCACCCCTACACGGTCGGCCTGATGAAATCGATCCCGCGGCTCGACGCGGCCCGTAAGGAAAAGCTCGAGCCGATCCGAGGCCTCCCGCCCGATCTCATCGACCTGCCGGACATGTGCCCGTTCGTGCCCCGCTGCAACTATGCGCGGGAGAAGTGCGAGCAGAAGCTCCCGCCGCTGCTCAAAGTCGCCGAGGGGCACTATTCGGCCTGCTGGTTCTGGGAAGAGGTCAACATCAACGACGATCGAGACGCCGTCGCCGCCGCGCTCGGCAACCCGCTGGCGTCCGGCACCCAGGACCTCGACTCGGCGGCCGTCCTCCCCGGCGCGGGCGTCGCCGACCCCGGCGCGCCCGGCAGCCCGAGCGCCGCGCCCGACCCGAGCACGAGAACGATCTAGAGAGACGCACGCCAGCCGCAAGCGGTGAACGGCGGCCCGGAAAACCAGGAGACAGGTGCGATGCAGCAGTCCCCCGCTTCGGCGCCGAGCGCGCCGACCACCGCCAGCACCGTGACCGACCGCCGGGTCCAGCCGATGCCGGCGCCCAACGGGTCGGGCAACGGCCATGCCGAGTCGCTCCTCTCCGTCAACAACCTGGTGATGCACTTCCCGCTGACGCGGGGGATCATCTTCCAGCGCAAGGTCGGCGCGGTCCAGGCGGTCGACGGCGTCTCCTTCAACGTGAAGCGGGGCGAGACGCTCGGCCTCGTCGGCGAGTCGGGCTGCGGCAAGTCGACGACCGGCCGCGCGATCCTCCAGCTCTATAAGCCGACCGGAGGTGAGGTTGTCTTTCAAGGGAAGGACCTGACCAAGCTCGACGGCGGCAGCATGCGCCGAATGCGGCGCCACCTCCAGATGATCTTCCAGGACCCCTACGCCTCGCTCAACCCGCGGATGACGGTCGGCAACATCGTCTCGGAGCCGATGCAGATCCACAAGCTCGTGCCGAAGGGGGAGCGGACGCGGCGGGTCCAGGAGCTGTTGGAGACGGTCGGGCTCAACCCCTACTTCGCCAACCGGTATCCCCACGAGTTCTCGGGTGGCCAGCGGCAGCGGATCGGGATCGCCCGCGCCCTGGCGGCCAACCCCGATTTCATCGTGGCCGACGAGCCGGTCTCCGCGCTCGACGTCTCGATCCAGGCCCAGATCGTCAACCTGCTGGAGGACCTTCAGGAGAAGTTCGGACTCACCTACCTCTTCATCGCCCACGACCTCTCGGTCGTCAAGCACATCTCCGACCGGGTCGCCGTGATGTACCTCGGCAAGATCGTCGAGATGGCGGACCGCAACGAGCTCTACGCCGACCCGCTCCACCCCTACACGAAGGCGCTCCTCTCAGCGGTGCCGATCCCCGACCCCGTCATCGAGAAGCGACGAGAGCGGATCATCCTCTCCGGCGACGTGCCGAGCCCGATCAACCCGCCCTCCGGCTGCCACTTCCATACCCGTTGTCCCTACGCGATGGAGGTCTGCCGCCAGGTCGACCCAATTTTTGCCGACCAGGGCAACGGCCACCACGTCGCCTGCCACCTCTACCCTGGCTCCGGCGCGGAGCAGGCGACCGGCGGCGCGGCAGCGTTCCGGGCGATCTAGGGAGACGGAGAGACAGCGCGAGAGAGCGGGTCATTCAGCGCCATGTTCGGTTTTGGTCTCCGAGAGCCGGAGCAAATCCTCTACATCCTCGTCTCATTTGTCGTGGCGACCACGATCCACGAGTTCATGCACGCCTGGTCCGCCTGGTATCTGGGCGACGACACGGCACAGCGCCTCGGTCGCATCACGCTCAACCCGGCGATGCACTTCGACCCGTTCGGCTTCTTCGGCATGGTCTTGATCGCGATGGGGATCCCGGCGATCGGCTGGGGCAAGCCGGTTCCGGTCAACCCGAACCGCCTGCGTGGCCAGCTCCGCGGACGGCGACTGGGGATGGCAATGGTCGCCTTCGCCGGGCCGCTCTCGAACGTAGTTCAAGCCGCGGCCGTCGCGCTCCCGTTTTGGCTTGCCGGCGGCTCGCTCGCTAACCCACAGCTCCAGGAGTTCCTCGGAACATTCATTTACGTCAATCTGCTCCTTGCCGCGTTCAACATGATCCCGGTACCGCCGCTCGACGGCAGCCGCATCCTCTTCGGCTTCCTCCCCAACTTCTGGCAGCCGTTCCTCCTGCCGCTGGAGCGGTACGGGATCGGCGTCCTCTTCGTGCTCGCGATTTTCGGCCGCCAGTTCGGCGGCGGATCGATCCTCTCCGCCATGTATGCGCCGGTCTTCGACCTGCTCGCGCGGGTGCTGACGAACAACTTCGCGTTCTGATTTGCGTGCCTGAGTTCGCCACGGGAGCCGTCGGGACCCGTATTCGCCAGGGCCTCGGCGCGCTTCGCCCCCGGTTGCCCGAGGATCGGCAAGCGATCCTCGCCAAGTTCCTGTCGCCCGCCCAAGCGGCGGCGTTCAGGGCCCTCCCCGTCCACGATCAGGCCCACCTGTGCCGAGTGCACCGCTCCCTCCTTAGCGGCGGGGTAGTCGACCGTGACCTGCTGACGGCGGCGCTCCTCCACGATCTCGGCAAAGCGACCGCATCCGGCCGCGTCCGGCTCCCGGATCGGGTCGTCCGCGTCCTCCTCGCACGCCTGACCCCCGGCGTCCTGCGCCGACTCGCCCGCCTCCCCGCGCCTCCCTGGCGGCGCGGCATCGCCCTCGCAGTCCACCACCCCGCGGTCGGGGCTGCACGTGCCGCGGCGCTCGGCTGCTCCCCCCGCGCCTGTTGGCTGATCGCCCACCATGAGGACCCGTCGGCAATGGACGATCCGGATCTGGCGCGCCTCGCCGCCGCCGACGCGGCTTGCCCGTAACGACGCCGGCTCCGTCCTCGCGGTCGCCGCCTCCATTCTCGGCGTGGTCGCCTTCTTGGTCGCCGTCGAAGAGAAGACCGCTATGCCATGCCGGGGCCTTGCAGGGCCACGAGGTGCGGCGCACGGCCACGGATGGCCCTGCGATAGGCGTCTCGTTGCGCTCGCCGCGGGGTGGCACCGCACCCTCCGCCACGGCGGCGCCCACCTGCCCGTACCTCCCCGATGCCGTAGACTGTACGGACTGTGAGCGTGACCACGATCTCGGATCGAACCGCCCTCGGCGGCTACCAACTGCGCCTGCCTACCTTCGAGGGGCCGCTCGACGTGCTCATCCGGCTCATCGAGCGCGACCAACTCGCGGTCACCGACGTCTCGCTCGTCGCCGTCACCGACCAGTTCCTGGCGTACCTGGCGGGGATGGACAAGGCCGCCGGGGCAGGCGGGGCGGCGGCGGCCACAGTCGCCGAATTTGCGGCGGTCGGCAGCCGATTGGTCCTCCTCAAATCGCGCTCAATCCTACCGAGGCCGCCGCGCCCGGAGCCGGATGAGGAGCCGGAGGATTTGGTCCGTCAGCTCGTCGCCTACCGCACCATGCGGGAGGCGGCGAAACTCCTGGGGGAGCGGGACCGAATGTCGGTCGGAGCCTTCGCCCGCGGCAATAGCGTAGCCCTGCCGGATGCCCCGCCACTCCGCCTCGCGCCGGGTCGCCCGGTCGCGCTGGCGCGGGCCGTCCGCCGTCGGCTGACCGTCGTGCCGTCCCCCCGCTCGGTCGTCGCCGTGCGGCCCACCGTGACGCTGCGCGAGATGACCGAGCGCCTCCTCGTCGCCCTCAGCGGGCAGCGGGAGCTACCCTTCGGACGCCTCCGGGCGGAATGCGACGATCGGCGGGAGGTGCTCGTCGCCTTCCTCGCCGTGCTCGTCCTGGTTCGCCGCCGGGTGGTGACGGCCGAACAGGCGGAGCTGTTCGGGGAGATCACGCTCCGCCGCGCGGCCCCCCCGGTCAGCCAGGCACCGGTCCCAACCCTCACACCGGATGGGATCGACGGATGACCACTCCGCGCGTCCTCGCGAACTGTGGGGAGCGGCGCCGCCGTGTCTGACCCTCTCACCGATCCCGACGGTCGATCGGAGGACGAACCACCGGCGACGACCCCGCAGCACGTCCTGCCGCTGGAATTGCGCGATGGCCTGCCGCCCGGTCCCGAGCTGGAGGCCCTGATCGAGGCACTCCTGCTGGCGGCGCCGACGCCGACGACCCCGGGCGAGTTGGCGCGCGGTGCCGGAGTCGCGGTCGCGGACGTCGAGGCCGCGCTCACGGCCCTGGAGACCGCCGACGGTCGCGGCTGGCTCCTCCAACGGCACCGGGGGACGGTCCAGCTGGCAACGGCACCCCGCTTCGCCCGTCAGGTGATGCGCTTCCTCGGATTGGAGCGGGAAACCCGCCTCTCCGGGCCGGCGCTGGAAGCGCTGGCGATCGTTGCCTACCGGCAGCCGGTCACCCGCGCGGAACTGGAGGCGGTCCGCGGCGTCGACTGCGCCGGTGTCCTCGCGACGCTGCATGGCCGCGGCCTGATCGAACCGGTGGGCCGCTTGGAAACGGTCGGCCACCCAATCGAGTACGGCACCACCCCGGAATTCCTGCGTCACTTCGGGCTGCGCTCGCTCGACGATCTGCCACCCTTGGGCGATGTCGAAGGGCGCGACGCGTCCGTCCTGCTGGAAGCGGCGGTGGCGACGGCGGGGGAGACCGGCGGGGAAGCTTGACGTTGCGATCAACCGCAGTCGATAGCGATCCCTCCCCCATGCCCGGACTGGAGAACCACCTCCAGATGGTACGGGAGGCAAGGCCGATCGCCCCGATCGTTGTCTGTTCCCCGCCGCAATATCGTCACGGCCCGGCCGGAGGGGCGGGCCCGCGTCTCCGCCCTCGATCCCAGCCGCGTCTCGCTTGGAGCGTCACCGGGGAGGCAATCTGCTGTACGATCCGTTCGTTCGAGAGCTCCGCCCACTCCCTCACCGGAGAGCGGGGCTGGACAGGAGGGCGAGCAGCCCTAGGCGGACCCGGCCAGCTCCCGCACCCGCCCGACCGTCTCCACCAGTACTTCGACCGCCTCGTCGATCTCCTCAGCCGTGTTGTCGCGGCCCACGCTAAAGCGAAGGCTGGCACGGCAGCGCTCCTCCGGCAGACCCATCGCTCGCAGGACGTGGCTCGGCTCGGAGCTGCCGGTGGTGCAGGCCGAGCCGGCGGAGGCGGCGACGCCTTCCATGTCGAGGCTGAGCAGGACCGTCTCCCCTTGGACGCCGGGGATCGCGACGTTCAGGTTGTTCGGTAGGCGTTGCGCCGGGTGGAACGGACCGTTCAAGTCCGCCTCGGGGATCGCCTCCCGGATGCCGTGGAGGAGCCGATCGCGGAGTCCGGCGCAGTGGGTGGCATACGCGTCGCGCAGCCAGTCGGCCTTCTCCAGGGCGGCGGCGAGGCCAACGATCAGGGGCACGTTCTCGGTGCCGCCGCGGCGGCCCCCTTCCTGGCCCCCGCCCGCCTGCTGGTAGGCGATCGGCGTCCCCTGCCGGACGTACAGGAGGCCAACCCCCTTCGGGCCGTAGAACTTGTGGCCGGAGAGGGCCAGGAGGTCGACGCCGAGATCGTCAACCCGCAGCGGCAGCATGCCGGCGGCCTGGACCGCGTCGGTGTGGAGCGGAATGCCCCGCTCCAGCGCCAGCGCCCCGATATCCGCGATCGGCTGGATCGACCCCACCTCGTTGTTGGCGTACATCACCGAGATCAGGCACGTCTCGGGCCTGATCTCGGCGGCGACCGCGTCGACGGCGACGACGCCCTGCCCGTCGCAGGGGACATAGCTGACGGCGAATCCTTGCTCCTCCAGCGCCTCGGCGGCGTGAAGGACGGCGTGGTGCTCGATCCGGGTCGTCACGACGTGCGGCGGCGGGTCGCCGACCGCGCCGTCCAACCGACGTCGCCACGCCACGCCCCGGAGGGCGAGGTTGTCGGCCTCCGTTGCGCCGCTCGTGAACAGGATCTCGCCCGGCCGGCAGCCGAGGACGCGGGCAGCGGAGGCGCGGGCGCGGTCGAGTGCCGCTCGGGCCTCCTGGCCGTGCCGGTAGACGCTGGACGGGTTGCCGTACCGCTCGGAAAAGTAAGGGAGCATCACGGCGAGGACCTCGGCGTCGACCGGGGTCGTCGCCGCATGGTCCAGGTAGATAGTCTCGTCGCCGGAACCGGGGAAGGTCATCTAGAGACTCCGGGGCCGCGCCGTGCGCCGTTGCACGGCGCGGCGGTGTGCGGGCGTGGCGACGGGCGGCGCCCACGGAAGGGGAAGCGCGGGGAGGAACTCAGGAGGCGCGCGGCACCGCCGCTACGGCGGGCACGGCGCGCGGGCGGGGACTCTGGTCGAGGAGATCAGCGAGGGTCATCGAGTCGAGGGAATCAACGATCGCGTCCCGCATCTTGAGCCAGACCGGCCGCGTCTCGCAGCCGTCGATCAGCGGGCAGGTCTGGTCCGCCGGGTCCTCGGAGACGCAGTCCATCGGGGCCACCGGCCCCTCCATCACCCGGTAGACCTCACCAACCCTGACCAATTCCGGCGAGCGCGTCAGGCGGTAGCCGCCCTGGGCGCCCCGCTTGCTCTCCACCAGGCCGGCCCGTCGTAGGGGACCGATCAACTGCTCAAGATAGGCCGACGGGACGGACGACGCCTTGGCAACCGCCGCGATCGACATCGGACCGTCGCCGTAGTGGCGCGCCAGCGCCACCATCGCCCGGACCCCGTACTCCCCGCGGGACGACACCTTCACGGAACACCGCCTTCATCCGGGGAGACGCTCCCCGATGAGACTGTACCCGCGGCGGCGAGAGGGGTCAAGGCAGCGAGCGGTGGGCGAAGCGCACCGGCGTACCTACCGTTGTCGTCGGCGTGCCGCGCGAGTGGTAAGCGCCGGCTCACGCGCAGGTCCGTTGAAGATCGCCGCCGCGCTCGGGACGACGGCCGGAACGGACGAGGTTCGAGTTGGGCGGTGCGTCGGAGAAGCGCCCGGACTCGGCACCCAACTCGCGGCTCACCGGGTCCAGGCGCGCACCCCCTGGCGAAAGGACGCGGCGAGGTCGGTCATCCGGCGGGCGGCGAGGGGGAACGGGGCGAGATGGTGGTAAACGTGGACGAAGCGGTCGGCGGTGAAGATGCCACGGTATTGACCGTCCTCGGTCACCGGAATAGCCCACCGGTTGAGCCGATTCATCCGGTGCTGGACGTCATAGACCGACTCATCGACGGTGGCCGTCACCACGTCCGGGTCCATCACGTCCGCCACCGTCAGGCGGGAACCGCCGTGCAGTTCGTGCAGCACATCGTGGCGCCAGAGCATCCCGACCACTCGGCCGCGGTCCGTCACCGCCAGATCGCGCGGCCCGCCGCGGAGCGCGTAAGCGAGGGGCTGGTGCGGCGCGATGCCGCCCATGTCCCACAGCGCGAACTGCCCGACCCGGAGGCGGCGCATCGCGCCTTCCAACCGCACCGCCCGCCCCTCCGCCTGGGCCATCACGACGATGAAGACGGCGATCAGGACCGCCGCCGGGTTCTGGAGCCAGACCAGGGAGACGATCGCCAGCGCGACCGCCAGCGCCTGCCCGACCAGGACCGCGGTCCGGGTCCCCGTTTCGCGGCCGACCACGAGTGTCAGCACCGCCCGCAACACCCGTCCGCCATCGAGTGGGAAGGCCGGCAACATGTTGAAAAGGACCATCAGGGCATTAGCGTAGAACAGCCAGACCAGGAGACTGCCGACCGACACGCCGAGCGCGAGATCGACGTACTCCCCGCCAGAGGCGAGGCCGTGCGTCACCCCGTAGAGGAGGATGACCGGCGCCAGCGCCACCATCACCGCCACGTTCATCGCCGGCCCGGCGAGCGCGATCAGGACCTCGGTCGACGGGCGCGAAGGAACATGCTCGGTGCGGGCGACGCCGCCGATCACGGAGAGGGTCACGTCGTGCACCCGGACGCCAAAATGCATCGCCATGAAACTGTGCCCGAGCTCGTGGAGGAGCACGCAGGCGAAGACGAGCCCAACGAGGAGCAGTCCGAACAGGACCGCGACAATCCCGGCGAGGCCGGAGGCATCGGTCCCCCACTGGAAGAAGACATAGAGGAAAACCAGCCCGAAGCTGGGGTGAAGCTTGACCTCGACGTCCCGCACGCGGCCAAGCGTGAACGTACCCACCATGCCGCCCCGCGCTTCGCGCTACGCCCCTGCGTCGCCGGTCCGTCAAACATTAAGTCGCGCCACCTGACGATCACAATTATACAGTCAACGTGCGACGCCGCATAACGCCGCGCACCCGAACGTCGACTGCACCGCCCCGTCGAAAGGAGCGAACGGGGACGACCGCCGATTGCGTCAAAGGAGTAGAGGAACACAACCTCCTGCTCGCTTGGGGAAGGAAGAGAATTCTGCAAGATTGTTGCCACCGTTCCAGGGCGTGCCTATACTGGCGAGGCGGTCGTGTGCCAGTTAGGCAGCACGGCCGCGATCGCCGGGAGCGCGCAGCCCCCCGCGACGCTGCAGGCCTTGGCGCTGCGGACCGATTGGGATGAGAGGACAACGGGGATGGAAAGCGGGTTCGAACTCTCGCACGAGATGCGAACCTGGGTGTCGCCCAGTCTGATCGAGGCGAACCACATCCTCAGCCTCTCGCGGCAGGAGCTCCAGGCCGCCGTCGCCGCCGAGATGGAGGCGAACCCGGCGCTGGAGATGGACGAGCGCCAGACCTGCCCGCTCTGCGGCAACGTCCTCGACGGCACCTTCTGCACCGTCTGTCTCGTCAGTCAGCGCACCGACGCCAACCCCGAGAGCTACGAGGACTTCCCCGAGACCGCCGCCACCGGCAACCAGACCTCCGACGACAGCGACGACTTCGACCCGATGACACTTATCGCCGAGGACTTCGGCCTCCGCGAGCAGATTCTGGCCGACGCCCGCACGATCCTCGAGCCGGAGGAGTACCCGATCGCCGAGTACCTCGTCGACTCGATCGACGACCGCGGCTTCCTTGCCGCCGACACCGCCGAGCTTGCCACCCTCCTCGACCGCCCGATCGAGGAGATCGAGGGGATTGTCGAGGTGATCCAGGACGTCGCCCCGGTCGGCGTCGGTGCCCGCAACCTCCGCGAGTGTCTCCTCCTCCAGCTCCGCTTCCTACTGGAGAGCGGACACCCGGCGCCGCCCCACGTTGGGCGGATCATCGCCACGCACCTCCCCGAGTTCGGTGCCCACAAGTACGGCCAGATCGCCAAGGATCTGGGCCTTACCGCCGAGGACGTGGAGGCCGCGCGCGATTTCATCCGTACCCACCTCAACCCGTTTCCGCTCCAGACCCAGCAGGCCCGCTCCTGGCGGACACCGACCCGATCCCCCTTCGTCGCCCCGGACGTGATCATCTCGATCAAGGACGGCGCCCTCCACGTCGAGGTGGTCGAGACCAAGCACTTTCACCTTCGCCTGAGCCCCATCTACGACCGCCTCGGTGAGGCGACCGGCCGCCGCAGGTCCGCCGCGAAGGCGAACGGCGCAACCACCACCGGCAGCGCCACCTCCGCCAACGGCACCGTCGCCCTCGTCACCGGCAACGGAGCCTCTAATGGGCACGCCGTCGCTCCCATCGCCACCACCCGGCCGCTCGCCTCCCTCCTCACCTCGGACGAGGACCGCGCCCACGTCCGCCAGTACTCCTCGCGCGCCAAAGTCTTCATCTCCAACATCCAGCAGCGGCGCGAAACGCTGCTCAAGATCAGCCGCTGCATCTGCGGGCTGCAGGAGAGCTTCCTGCGGGGCGGCGTGAGGGAACTTGTCCCGTTGACGCGAGCGGTCGTCGCCCAGCAGGTCGGCGTCCACGAGTCGACGGTGAGCCGTGCGACGGCGAACAAGTACGTGATGCTGCCGACCCGCAAGGTGATCCCTTTCAGCGACTTCTTCACCCCCTCCCTCAGCACCAAGGATGTGATCAAGGAACTGATCGAGCGGGAGGCAAAGAAGGGCGAGCCGCTGACCGACCGCCGCATCTGCGACCTCCTCCTCAAGCAGGGTATCCGGATCGCCCGCCGGACCGTCGCCAAATACCGCGCCGAGCTCGGCATCCTCCCTTCGACAATGCGGTAGTACCGGCTTTGCGACCGAATCTGGTCGGACTAGAAATTTCTCGAAGCGTCGTCACCGACCTCCCCGTTCCCTGTCGCTCGGAAGCACCGGGCCCTCCTCCGCCGCGAAAGCGGCTCGGGAGTCTCCCTTGGCGCTGCCGCCCGCGACACCCCACGGGCTTCCCTTCCACGCCTTGTCCCGAGAGACGAGGCTCCCTCCCCGGCTCGGGCCGAGAGGCGTCCTACCACAGCCCCAACCACGCCGCCTCGACCGCCATCCCTCTCGCCGCTTGGTCGTGCCCACGAACCGAGGATCCTCGCCCACGCCCACCTCAGGGCGAAAATTCTTCCTGCCCCGGAAGGGCAAGCACCTCATGGTGGAAGGCGAGCGGCGGGACAGCGGCCGCCGGGATGGGGGAGCGGGGCCACAGGCGAGAGCCCGGACGGTAGGACTATTGGCAAGGAAAACGACGCAACGTGGACATGAGACGGTGCCGCGAGCCGCCGTCGCCATCTCCTCGTGCGCTGAAGGTATACCGAGGAGTCCGCGCAGGGATGTTGCACCCCCGCGCCACACTCAGCGGTATTGGAACGCCGCCGTAGCCCCGAAGCTCCCCAACCGACGGGACACCGAGGACGGCCCGCTCGCCTTACATCTCCGCCGTCGACTGATCCGTGTCGAGGACGAAGCGGAGCAGCGCCCCGACGCCGCCGAGGGCGTCGAGCCGGCGCCCAGCCTCGCTGCGGGGCACCGCGGCGTCGGCGTCGGGGATATGGGCCTGCTCCTCGGCGCCGACCGGGACGGCGGTGCGGACGATCTCGATCGCGGCGTCGCTGAGGATCGCCAGCCGGACCAGCTCCTCCTCCAAGCCGACGGGGACGATGACCCCCGGGTCGCCGGCGGCCGGGTGCTCCGCCGGCGCGTCACCGGCGCCGTAGAGGGGAAGCGCAAAATCGGCCCAGCCTTTGGCGGCGAAATCGTCGTTCATGATCAGGGTCAGGACCTGGCCCGCCTGGAGCGCCGTCAGCGTCTCCTCGATCCCCACGACGGCGCCCCCGCCGGGACCGGCGCCGTTCTCCAGCGAGCCGACCGCGGCCGCTTCCCGCTCCCGCTCCGCCTGCTCGACCAGCGGCAGGGTCGCCTCGACGATATCCCGCTCGCTGGCGCGAATATCAAGCCGGACCGAGCCGACAATCCGGTCACGAACGCTCTGGTGGAGTGTGTCGGTGAGCAGGGTAGTCGCCCGCTCATCGCCGGCGAGGACGAGCACGCCGATGCGCTCCCGGTCCATCAACAGCCGAACCTCTTCGACGACCGTGCGGGCGAAGGCGTCAGCGTGCTCCTGCGAGCGGCCGTCGTTCCGGCTCCGGGTCCCCGAGCCGTCGCGCGAGCGTCCGCCGGCGCCCCCCTCGACGTCGACGTGCCGTTCCCGCCGGGCCTGGTCGACCACCGTCAGCGACGCCTCCCGGCCGTCGGCGAGAAGCACGACATAGGGTGGCGCGTCCTCGGCGACGTGGGCGAGCGCGTGCAAGGCGGGGGTCGGACCGGCAACCATCCGGCTCGGCACCGGCACGCCGAGCGGCAGCGGTTCGAAGACCCCGGCCACCGAACAGGCAACGACGACCAAACCCTGGACGGCCGGGTCGACCTCGCCATCGAGGTACTCCCGGACCCGTGCCAGATCGTCGCTGAGGCTGTCGTGGGCGGGGGTGTGCGGCTTGTAGTCGGCGAGGAATTCGGCGCCGTTCTGGTCGAACCACTCCCGGCCGGCGCGGCGGTTCGGGCGGAACCCGTCCGGCTGCCAGTCGAGGCTCAGCGTCAGGTAGGGCGCCTCGGTCGAGGCCGGCAGGGCCGCCAGCCGCCGCAGAGCGCCGGCTAGGTCGGCGACGAACGGCGTGTCGTCGTGGTGCTGCTCCACCTGCTGAACGGGATCGGTTGCCACGCTGGTGTGCTCCTCTCGCTATCGCCCCTGCCCACCGGGCAAGAAAGCCGTCGTTAGCAGCGATGGCGCGCACACCCCGTGCCAGCCAGCGTCCACCATCGGATAGGGGTCGAGACGGACAGCACCGGGGCGCCGCCGGCCGGGTTGTGAGCACCGTGCAAGTCCATCGCCTCCCGTCGACGTTTCGGGTCTCGAGTCCGTACGTCACGCCGCTGCCCGCCATCGGAAGGGGCTTCAGCCCCGTGCTATACTCCCGTCCCGCGGACAGCGAAGCAATTTTCCGTTCATCCGCGTCACCCGCTGCCCTCTCGTGGGCGAAACGATTGGGCCGATGACCGATCCCGGACTGAGCAACCGGCTCCGTCAGCACTCCCGCCGCTCCGGGCTCATGGTCGGCCTCTCGATGGCCGCCGCCATCGCGATCCTCGTCGGCGTCTTTGTTGGCATCTACGCCGCCCTCGTCCCCTGGCTCTCCGACATCGTCCCTCCTCAGATTCAGGCTCAGGAACAGACGCCGACCGCGGCGCCGGCCGTGGCTCAGAGTCGGGCCCCGGAGAATCCAGTCGCACCCACCCCGAACGCGATCGTCGCAGCGATTCGGGCGCAGCAGTCGCCTACGGCGGTGCCCGTGCCGGCGGAGACGGTGGCACCGGAGCCGACGGAAACACCGGAGGCGTTCGAGCCGGACTTTCAGATTCGCGGCGGGCAAAGCATCAACTTCCGATCGGGACCATCGACGAACGATCCGGTGATCGAAGCCCTGCCACCGCTTACGCCACTGCAGTACCTGAACGAAGAGGAGCCGACGCAAAATCCTGCTCAAGATGGTGATACCTGGAGAAGGTATCGCACCGAGGACAACCAAGAGGGCTGGGTGCGAGAGATCGACACCGAGCCTTATCGTGAGTAAAGGGAAGACGACGCCATGACCCTGGCTTCGGATCTTAAAGTTTAGGCAAGCGACCGCAGATGCAACGCGTCACCATCATCGGCCTCGGCCTCATCGGCGGCTCCGTCGGCCTCGGGCTGCGGCGCTGGTCGGCAGCGAACGCCAGCGGCGGCCAGGCCGCCCTCGAAGTCACCGGTTTCGACACCGACCTGGAGCAGCAGGGCTACGCCCAGAAGATCAAGGCGGTCGACCGCACCGCCTGGGACCTCGCCCGTGCCGTCCAGAACGCCGACATCGTCCTCCTCGCGACGCCCGTCGCCGCCATGCGCGACACCTTCGAGGCGATCGCCCCCCACCTCCGACCCGGCACGACCGTCACAGACACCGGCTCGACCAAGGCCGACGTCCTGGCCTGGGCCGACGCGCTGCTGCCGCGCACGGTCGCCTTCGTCGGCGGTCACCCGATGGCCGGCAAGGCCCAGAGCATCGAGGGCGCCGAGGCGGATCTCTTCAAGGGCGCGACCTGGGTCGTTACCCCGTCGGTCCGGGCGGGGGAGGAGGCGGTCCGAAACGTCCTCGGCCTCGTCGCCGCCCTGGAGGCGGAGCCGTTCTTCGTCGATCCGGGCGAACACGACGCCTTCGTCGCCGGTATCAGCCATCTCCCCTTCGTCGTCTCCGCGGCGCTGATGCGAACCGTCAGCCAGGACGCGTCGTGGCGCGACATGAAGGGCCTGACGGCCGGCGGCTTCCGCGACGTCAGCCGCCTCGCCGCCGGCAGCCCGGCCATGCACCGCGATATCCTCCTCACCAACCGCGCCGCCGTCACCCGCTGGCTCGACGCCTACCTCGCCACCCTCAACGAGCTCCGCGCCGCCCTTCAACGCGACGACGAGGCTGCGGCGCCGACCCTGACCGCCTTCTTCGAGGAGGCCCGCGACGCCCGCGCCGAGTGGTCGACCCAGACCACCCGCGAGGGCGAACTGCTGCAGGGCACCGCCGCCGAACTTTCCACCGAAGGGCTCCAGGACCAGATGGGCAGGATGCTCCTCGGCGGTTTCGCCCGTCGCCGTCGCGGCGGTCCGGATCGTGGGGCGAAGGCGGCAACCGGCGGGGAGCGGCGGCGGCCGTAGTTGCCCGCGTGGTGTCGTCCAGGAATGCCAAGGACCGCCGGCGTCGCTCTAGGTCCTTAGCCGTGGGCCGGAACCCCGAAAGCCGGCCTCGGCCGGCTGAACACGACGGTCGGCCATCGAGAAACCGGTCTCCACTCGAGTGAGGGGCGTGTTGCGCTAAGCCCGGGGACTGCAGCGATCACGCGGCTACGGTGTTCGTTGCCGACGCCTGATCAATCCATCACCCTTACGGCACGATGCTCCAGTCCGGCGGCAGCTCATAGGAGTACATCGCCCGAACGGGCCGCCCGTCCCGCCGCAGCCTCCCCCGGTCCTTCCGCTGCAGATCCAGGTAACTGTTCTGGACCTGGACGATCCGCTTTGCCGGCAGGTTGAAGACGACCAGGCCCGCGTTCACCGGCTCCAGGCTGCGGCGCCGGGTCGCCTCATCGACAACCCGGAACGGTCGCGCCACCTCCGTCTCCTCCTCGCTCTCGGGGGCACGGCCGATGTCTGTGGCACCCGGCGCCGACGCCGCATCGAAGCGAGAGAGCTCTCGCGCGATGCTGCCGAGGAGGCGAGGATCGTACTCCTCGGCGAAGGCGAGGAGGGCGCGATGGTCCTCCGGCCGCCGGCTGCAGGCCGCGGTCAGCATCTTCACCGCGTGGAACGGGGCGACGAGGCTGATCGCTCCGTCCCGGTCGACCACCGTGATCCGCATCCTCGACACACGTGTTCCCCGAGCATCCCACCCCGCCGGGGGGGGCGCAATCCGTCCAACCGGGCAAGGCGGCCGGGCAAAACCTGTACGGTGGCGTCTGGCTGCGCGCCTACTGTACCATCCGTCCCACCGAGGACCTCCCCTCCGTCGCCGAACCGGCCCGGTCGCCCGATTTACCGGTGGGGCACCGGGGACGGCGCCCGTCGCCCGATCGCCGTCCCCGCCGCCCCCCGCTGACACGCCATCCCAGTTCGGCCGGATCGCCCCGTCGGCGCCACCCCATCCCATGCGCCCCGTAGGAGGAGCCCCGTGCCCGACCACAACCGCGCCGGCGACCAGCCGACCCCGCCCCGGTCCCGCCTCGAGGACGAGGTGCTGGAAATCCTGGTCCGCACCGACCAGCCGACCTCCTTGGCCGACCACGTCCGGCGCAAAACCCAGCAGCAGCGGCGCCCGCGGATCGATGCCGCCGCACGTGCCGTTCCGAGCTTTGACAGCGCCGGGCCGGGCACCTTCCTGATCGTCTGCCTCGTCCTGGCCCTGCTCGCCAGCATCGTCCGCGACACGTCGGCGCTGCTCGCCGCCCTCCTCGCCCTGACCAGCGTCGCCTCGTTGGCGATGGTTGCCGTCCGCCGGCGCGGCGGCGCCGGCGGGCCGGGCACCAAGACATGGCGCGGCCGCGACCTAGACGTCGACCCGCCGCCCCCGGCCTGGGTAGAGGCCCTGCGGGACCGATTCCGCCGCCCGCCGCGCTTCTAGCGGCGCCGCGGTCGTGGCAAGAATCCCGCGGTAGCGACCCCCGGCCGGTGCCCGATCGTGCGTCGGCCACCGTCCGGCGTTCCCGGTGGTCTCTATCCACCCGTCGACTGCGGCGGCGACGGTCCCTATCACGGCCAAGTCCGCCACCCTCGGAGACTCGGATGCCCCGGATCGTCGCCGACATCGTCGACGCGTACATATTTCGGAAGATCAACGCCCGCGTCCAGTTCCTCCTCCTGCTGCGCCGCGCCGACGCCACCCTCGGCAACACTTGGCAGAGCATCCACGAGAAGGTCGAGCCGGGTGAGACCGCGCTGCAGGCGGCCGAGCGTGCCGTGCTCGGCAACACCGGCCTCTCCGTGACCGAGGCCTACTCCGCCGACTACATCAACCAGGTCTACGACCACCTCCGCGACACGATCATCCTCGCCCCCGTCTTCGCCTTCGCCGTCCCACCCCGCGCCCAGGTCCGCCTCGGCGAGGATTTCGGCGACAGTGCCTGGTGCGAGCGCGAAGAGGCGACCGCCCGCCTCCTCTGGTCCGGCCAGCGCTGGGCAATCCGCCACATCGACGAGGTCATCGGCCAGGGCGGCCCCGACGCGGAGTTCTACCGGGTGCGGTAGTGGCGGTGCGTCGTCACCCCGGGCCGTTTGCCGTCACCGGGGGCTTCCCTGCCGTGTCTCCCCCCCATCCCGTCCAAGCCCCACGTCAACCGCGCCTAACATGACGGAATTCGCCCGGTAGAGGGGCGATCATGGGCACCGCGCCGAACGGGCTCCTTGGTGATCCCAGGCCACCCCGATGCGTACGGTCCGGGGTATACTGTTCGTTCGCGTCGTCGAATCCAGGAGACCCTATGCCCGACTTCAAGATCGTCTCCGACCTGCGCCCGACCGGGGACCAGCCGAAGGCGATCGACGGCCTCGTCGAGGGCCTCGACTGCGGCCAGCGGTTCCAGACGCTGCTCGGGGTCACCGGCTCCGGCAAGACCTTCTCGATGGCGAACGTGATCGAGCGGGTCAACCGACCGACCCTGATCCTCGCCCACAACAAAACCCTCGCCGCCCAGCTCTACGCCGAGTTCAAGGAGTTTTTCCCCCAGAACGCGGTCGAGTACTTTGTCTCCTACTACGATTACTACCAGCCGGAGGCCTACGTCCCCCGCACCGACACCTTCATCGAGAAGGACTCCGACATCAATGAGGAGATCGACAAGCTCCGCCACGCCGCCACCCGCGCCCTGCTGACCCGGCGTGACGTGATCATCGTCGCCTCCGTCTCCTGCATCTACGGCCTCGGCTCGCCGGAGGAGTACGCCAAGACGGTCGTCTCCCTCCGCCGCGGCGGCCAGATGCGGCGTGACAAGGTAGTCCGCCATCTAATCGACATCCAGTACGACCGCAACGACATGAGCCTGGTCCGTGGCTCGTTTCGCGTCCGCGGCGACACGCTCGAGATCTACCCCGCCTACGAAGAGATCGCGCTCCGCGTCGAGTTCTTCGGGGACGAGGTGGAGCGGATCGTCGAAGTCGACCCCCTCACCGGAGAGCTGCTGGTCGAGCGGATGGAGATCGATGTCTACCCCGCCAAGCACTTCGTGACCACCTCCGACAAGCTGAACGCCGCGATGAAGGACATCGAGGAAGAGCTCGGGTTCCGGCTCAAGGAGTTGGACGCATCGGGCAAGGTGCTGGAGGCGGCCCGCCTCAAGCAGCGGACGATGTACGACCTTGAGATGATGCAGGAGACCGGTTACTGCTCAGGCGTCGAGAACTACTCGATGCACCTCTCCCGCCGCCGCCCCGGCGAGCAGCCTTCGACGCTGATGGACTACTTCCCGGACGACTTCCTGATGGTCGTCGACGAGTCGCACATCTCCCTGCCTCAAGTGCGGGGGATGTACGCCGGCGATCGCGCCCGTAAGGACGTCCTGATCGAGCACGGCTTCCGCCTCCCCTCGGCCCGCGACAACCGGCCACTCACCTTCGCCGAGTTCGAGCAGATGCTCGGCCAGGCGATCTTCGTCTCCGCCACCCCCGGCCCCTACGAGCAGGAGCACAGCGAGCGGACCGTCGAGCAGGTGATCCGCCCGACGGGGCTGATCGACCCCGCCATCTCGGTCCGCCCGACCAAGGGCCAGATCGACGACCTGCTTGCCGAGATTAACGCCCGCGTCGCCCGCGGCGAGCGCGCCTTGGTCACGACGCTGACGAAGCGGATGGCGGAGGACCTGGCCGACTACCTGAAGGAGATGGGGGTCCGGACCCAGTACCTCCACTCCGAGATCGAGACGCTCGAGCGGATCGAGATCCTGCGCGACCTCCGCCTCGGCGTCCACGACGTGGTCGTCGGCATCAACCTCCTCCGGGAGGGGCTTGACCTGCCCGAGGTCTCACTGGTCGCGATCCTCGACGCCGACAAGGAGGGATTCCTCCGCTCGGAAGGGAGCTTGGTCCAGACGATCGGTCGTGCCGCCCGCCACGTCGAGGGGCAGGTGGTGATGTACGCCGACACCATGACCCGCTCGATGAAGGCCGCGATCGACGAGACCTACCGCCGCCGCGCGATCCAGATCGCCCACAACGAAGCGCACGGGATCGAGCCGCGCGGTATCGTCAAGGAGATCCGTGACATCACCGAGCGCCTGAAGGCGGTCGCCGAGGAGGGCGCCGAGTACGACGCCGGCGGCACCGGCAACGGCGGCAAGCCGGGCGTGATCGCCGAGATTCCGCGCCACGAGTTGGCGCGGATGGTCAAGGACCTCGAGGGCCAGATGAAGACGGCCGCCAAGGATCTAGAGTTCGAAAAGGCCGCCCTGCTGCGGGACCAGATCGTGGAGCTGCGCCGCATCCTGGAGCTGGAGTCCGACCCGGTGCTGCGCTAGGGCTCGGGCACATCAACCGTCCGCAGCCCGTTGAAGGTCCGAACCAGCACGACGGCGTTCGCGCCGCCCGGGGTTTTGAATCCCCGGATCCTCCTACGGCGCCTGGTGTGCTGGGCGGGGCTGCGGTCCGTCTGGCAGCTCACCGCACGACCTCAACCCTCCTTGAGGAGGTTTCGTCGATCTAGCCCGGGGTATCGAACCCCGGGCGATGGGGGCCGGAATTTAGGGTGCCGAAGAGCGTGCCACAACCCACCTTCTCGAACGAAATCCCGCTCATCCTCGTCATCCACGGCCCCAACCTCAACCTCCTCGGCACCCGTGAACCCGCGCTGTACGGCGCGACCACCCTCGCCGAGATCGATGCCTCTCTGCGCGCCATCGCGGCCGACGCGGACCCCCCGGTCCGCGTCGAGACCCGCCAGTCGAATCACGAGGGTTTCCTCATCGACGCGGTCCAGGAGCTGGGCCCCGGCGCCGCCGGCATCGTCGTCAACGCCGGCGGCCTGACCCACACCAGCGTCGCCCTCCGCGACGCCCTGGCCGCCGTCGGAAAGCCGGTGGTCGAAGTCCACCTGACCAACATCCACGCCCGGGAAACGTTCCGGCACCGTTCCTTCGTCGCCCCGATCGCCGTCGGCCAGATCGCCGGCCTCGGCGCGGACGGCTACCGCTACGCCCTCCGCTACCTGATCGACCACCACGTTCGTCGGGAGAAACCGCACCCGTGACCGACCCCGCCAACCGACTGAACCGTCTCCGCGCGCTGCTCGCCGAGCGGGACCTCGACGCCGCCCTGATCGTCCACCCCGCGAACCGCTTCTACCTGAGCGGGTTCACCGCGGACGACCACGGGCCGGACGAGTCGTCGGGCGTCCTGCTGATCGACCGCGCGGGAGCGACGCTGTTGACGAGCCCGACGAACCTGCCGTGGGCCGAGAGCGAGTCGCGAGTACCCGTCGCCGGCTGGGAACGGCCCTGGGAACGCTTCGTCGGGAAGCGGCTCAGGGACGAGGGTACCGTGCGCGTCGGCTTCGAGGACGCGGCGCTCACGGTCGCCAGCCACGGCGCCCTGATGACGGCCGCCGGCGGAGAGGTTGCCCTGGTGCCGCTGGGGGACGCGACGCGCAGCCTCCGCGCCGTCAAGGAGCCGGCGGAGCTGGCGCTGATGGCGGAGGCGATCCGCCTCACCGACGACGTCTTCGTCGCCGCCACGGCGGACCTCCAGCCCGGCACGAGCGAGCGGGCGCTCGCCTGGCGGATCGAGCGGGAGATGCGAGAGCGCGGCGCCGACGGCCCCGCCTTCCAAACGATCGTCGCCGCGGGTCCCCACGGCGCGCGCCCCCACCACGCCGCGGGCGACCGCCCGATCGCGGCCGGTGAGCCGATCATTATCGACATGGGCGCCCGCCTCGGGGGTTACGCGGCCGACCTGACGCGCACGGTCTGGATCGGCGAGCCGACGCCGCGTCTACGCGCCGTTTACACTGTGGTCGAATCGGCGCAGCGGGCCGCCCTTGGCGCGCTCCGCGCCGGGCTGACGGGCAAGGCCGCCGACGCCATCGCCCGAGAGGTGATCACCGCCGCGGGTCACGAGCGCGACTTCGGCCACGGCTTGGGGCACGGTCTCGGCATCGGCGTCCACGAGGCGCCGTCGCTCGGCACAACGTCGGCGGACATCCTCAGCGAGGGACAGGTCGTAACGGTGGAGCCGGGCGTCTATCTCCCCGGCTGGGGCGGCGTCCGGATCGAGGACGTCGGCGTCATCGAGGCGGACGGCTTCCGCGTCCTGACGGGCGCGCCCAAGACCCCGCCTGACTGAGGGCCGGCGGTCGACGGATAGCATAATGGCCACCACGACAGGAGGCATCGGCAACGATGATCGACACCGGGGACCTGCGAAAGGGTCTGACCCTCGACATGAGCGGCCGCTTGGTCAAGGTGATCGAGTACGCCCACAACAAGCAGGGGCGCGGATCGGCCCAGATCCGGATGACGCTGCGCGACCTGCGGACGGGCGCGACCACCCAGCAGACCTTTCAGGCCGGGGCCAGGTTCACCCCGGCCCGGCTCGACCGCCAGCACGTGCAGTACCTCTACGCCGAGGGCGGCCAGTACCACTTCATGGACACCGAGACCTTCGACCAGATCGCCCTGAACGAGCGCTCGGTGGGCGACGCCGCCAAGTACACCAAGGAAAACGACGTCGTCGACCTCCTCACCTACGACGGCGAGCCGATCGACATCGAGCTGCCGACGGCGGTCAACCTCCGCGTGGCCGACACCGACCCCGGCCTGAAGGGGGACACCGCCAGCGGCGCGACCAAGCCGGCGACGCTGGAGACGGGCCTGGTCGTCAACGTCCCCCTCTTCGTCAACATCGGCGACACCCTCAAAATCGACACACGGACCGGCGACTACGTCGAGCGGGTGAGTTAACGTGGGACCGGAGGGGAGTCCGGCAGCGAACGGGCACGGCGGGTCAACCCCTCCGGCCGCGACCGAAGTCGAGTCGCTGGTCCGCTCGCTGATCGGGATGATGGGCGGCGGCGGCATCCACGAACTCGACCTCGCCTTCGGCGCCGTCTCGGTACGGCTCCGCGGCGGCGCGCCCGCGGCGCAACCGGCAGCGGCAGCGCCGAACACCGCGGCGGCCGCGGCCGCCGCGGTCGATTCGGGCCGGGAGCACATTGTCGCGGCGCCGATGATCGGAACGTTCTACGGCTCGCCGTCGCCGGGCGAGCCCCCCTTCGTCGAGGTCGGGGACCCGGTCGAGATCGGGCAGACGATCGGCATCATCGAGGCGATGAAGATCATGAACGAGATCGCCGCCGACCGCGCCGGGATCGTCAGCGGGATCCTGGTCGCGAACGGACAGCCGGTCGAGTACGGTTCCCCCTTGCTCCGCGTCAGCAGTGCCGACGCCGGATGAGGCCCCAGGTCGTCCCCGTCGGCCTCCTCACCTCCTACCTGCGCGAGGTGCTGGAGCGCGACGAGTTGCTCGCCGATGTCTGGGTCGAGGGTGAGGTCTCCAACCTCTTCCGCGCCCAGTCCGGGCACGTCTATTTCACCCTCCGTGGGGACGAGGGCCAGCTCAAGTGTGCTCTCTTCCGGACGCAGGCGGTCCGGCAGCAGGGCTTCCGCCCGGGAGATCAGGTCGCGGCCCACGGCCGGGTCACCATCTACGAGCGGGAAGGCACCCTCCAGCTCTACGTCGACGTCGTCCAGCCGGCCGGCCTCGGCGTCGCTGCCCTCCAACTTGAGCGGTTGCGCCAGAAGCTGGCAGCCGAAGGGCTTTTCGACGAAGGGCGCAAGCGACCGCTGCCGGTCGCCCCGCGGACGATCGGTGTCGTCACCTCCCCGGACGGCGCGGTTTGGCACGACATCCAGAACGTGCTCCGCCGCCGCTACCCCTTCGTCGAACTGCTCCTCTCGCCCACCCTCGTCCAGGGTGACCGCGCCCCCGTGTCGATCGTCGCCGCGATCGAGGCGCTCCAACTCCTGACGCGGGTCGAGGTGATCATCCTTGCCCGTGGCGGCGGCGCGGCGGAGGACCTGGCGGCGTTCAACGACGAGGCGGTCGTCCGCGCCGTCTTCGCCTGCCGCGTCCCGGTCGTCACCGGCGTCGGCCACGAGATCGACCGGACACTCGTCGACGACGCCGCCGACCTCCGGGCCCCGACCCCCTCCGCCGCCGCCGAGCTCTGCGTCCCGTCGATCCTGGAGATCGACGCCCGAATCGGGGAGGCGCGCGAGCGGTTGGAGCGCGGCGCCTCGCTCGCCGTCGGCGGCCAGCGCCTGCGGCTCGATCACCTCCGGACGCACCTGGGTCGACTCGACCCCGGCCGCTCCATCGCCCCCCGCCGGGCGCTGGTTCAGGGACTTTCAGAGCGGAACGCCCGCCGCCAGAAGACGACGCTTGAGGCCGCGCGGGCTGGCCTCGCCCTCCAGACCGGCCTGCTGCGCGCGCTCGATCCCGGCGCCGTCCTCGGCCGCGGGTACGCCGCCCTCTCCCACCCGGTCACAGGCGCGCCCCTGAGCCGCGTTGTGGAGGCGACCCCCGGCCAGGCCCTCCGCGCCGACCTCGCCGACGGGGCGCTCCTCGGCCGGATCGAGACCGTTGCGCTGGCGGCCTCCGCCCCGGTGGAGGCGACGGCATGAGCGACGGCCGCCGGGACCCGGCCCTCTACGCGGCCTGGGAGGGCGCGCTCCGAGACGGCTCCTTCGAGGAGGTTTTCTCGACCCTCGAGGAGGTCGTGGCCCACCTGGAGGACGGTCGCTTGCCGCTCGCGGAGTCGATCGCCTGCTACGAGCTCGGCGTCCGCCTCGCCGCACGGTGCGAGCGTTTCCTGGGCGAGGCCGAGCTGCGGGTAACCCGTTTGGAGGAGGTGGCGACGAGCTTCTACGACCCCGGGGAGGCAGGGGAGGATGACAATGCGGATGCGTGAGGCATTGCGGGTTCGACGTGGCCCCTCCATATCGCGGGTGCCCGGACTTGTAAAAACTGGGCAGCACCGAGCGCCCGCCCCGGCGATCGATCCCTTGCCGCCCAGGTCGTCACCGCCGGCGTGTCCGTGATACCGACCGACGCCCCCCTCCCCGTCGGCAAGCTCCCCGCCGGTCTCCTCGGCCGCCTCCTTGCCCGCGACGCACCGGTCGACCCCACCCTCCTGGTGGGCCCCGGGGTCGGCCGCGACGCAGCGGCGATCGCGATCGGCGGGGCTGTGCTCGTCGCCAAGACCGACCCGATCACCTTCGCCACCAAAGACGCCGCCACCTACCTGGTCGATGTCAACGCCAACGACCTTGCCTGCCTCGGCGCTACCCCCCGCTGGCTGCTCGTCACCGCGCTCCTCCCGGAGGGGACGACCGCCGTCGACGTGGATGTGCAATTTGCTGCACTGAACGCCGCCAGTGCCCGGCGCGGCATCGCCCTCGTTGGCGGCCATACCGAGATCACGGTTGGGCTCGACCGCGCGATCCTCGTGGGCCAACTCCTCGGTGAGACGACCCCCGAACGCCTGCTCCGCCCTGGCGGATCCCGCCCCGGCGACCGCCTCCTCTTGACCAAGGCGGTCGCGATCGAGGGAACGGCCCTGCTGGCGACCGAGCGCGAAGCGCACCTCGTCGCCTCCCTCGGCGCCGACACGGTCGCCCGGGCCGCCCGGCTGCTGCACGATCCGGGCATCTCGGTCGTGCGCGACGCCGAGGCGCTGCTTGCCGCCGGCGGCGTCCACGCCCTGCACGACCCAACCGAAGGCGGCCTCGCGATGGCCGTCCGAGAGCTCGCGAGCGCGGCCGGCTGCGGCGCCGCGCTCGACCGTGCTGTCGTCCCCCTCCTCCCCGAGACGGCAGCCATCGCCGCCCTCCTCGGAATCGATCCCCTCGGCATGCTCGCCTCCGGCTGCCTGCTCGCCGCCGCCCCCCCTGCCGCCGTCCCCGCCCTGCGCGACGCCGGAGCCGCCGCGGGCATCGCCGTGACCGAGATCGGCCGCGTCACCGACGCGGCCGAGGGCTTCGCGTTGCGGACGGAGGATGGCATGGCGGAGTTACCACGGTTCGACACGGACGAGGTCAGCCGGGCGCTGATGGCCCCGCCCCGTTCTGGAATCGGGGACCCACGGCCGAGGGCGGCGCGCGTCGTTGGCTCCCCCAAGGCTTGGGGGACGGAGGGAGACCACCGCCCATGACCGCCCTGCTCGTCGCTAGCACGAACGGTCGGATCGGCCTGCCGGACGCGATGGCCGTCCTCCGCGGCGGCGGGAGCGCCGTCGACGCCGTCGTCGCGGCCATCCGTCCGGTCGAGGCGAACCCGAACGATCACTCGGTCGGCTACGGCGGCCTGCCGAATCTGGTCGGCGAGGTCGAGCTCGACGCCAGCATCATGGACGGTCGGACCCTGGCGACCGGCGCGGTCGGTGCCCTCCGCGGTTACCAGGACGCAATCCTCCTCGCGCGGCACGTGATGGAGGAGCTGCCCCACGTCCTGATCGCGGGAGAGGGCGCCCGCCGCCTCGCAAAGGAGGTCGGCCTGACTCCGGTCGAGCTGCTGACGGACGAGGCGCGCCGCATCTGGCGCCAACGGCTCGACAGTGTGGGGGGGCCGGACCGGGCCGCCTACCTCGACAAGGTGCGCGATATGGTCGGGCGGATGAGCGACGACCCGGAGTTGGCGGCCGACGCCCATGGCACCGTCAACGTGATCGCACGTGACCGCTCCGGCAACGTCGCCTGCGGCGTCAGCACCTCCGGCTGGGCATGGAAGTACCCTGGCCGCATGGGCGACTCGCCCATCATCGGCGCCGGCAACTACGCCGACACGCGCGCCGGTGCCGCCGCCTGCACCGGCCGCGGCGAGATGGCACAGCGCTGCTGCACGGCCCACACCGTCGTCACCGCCCTCCGCGCCGGGCTGCCGCTGGACGCTGCGCTTCGCGCCGCCGCCGCGGATCTTCACGCCCTCGACGACCCATACCGGGGGGAGGTCAACATCGTCGCCGTTGACCGCGACGGCAACCATCTGGCGGTCTCGACGGTCCCGGGCAAGACCTACGTCTTCCTGCGCGACGAGGACGACGCCGTGGTCGAAGCGGAGCGGCTCCACATCCCGGCCGAAAGCTGACCCCGGTCATGCCCCGAATGACCGCCCGCGGCGAGCTGCCCCTCGCCGGCAAGCTGACGGTGCGCGCCGGGAGTCGCAAACTCGTCCTCGCCAAGCGCGCCTGGGAGTCCGAGCGTCACGTCCTGCTCAAGGCGCTCGTCTTTGGCCTCTACGTCGGGCGCTATCCCGACCTGGCGGTTGAGCGTCGCATCGGCCACCGTTACACGCCGGATCTGATCGCCCTCGGTCCGGACGACGGCCCCGTCTTTTGGGGTGAGTGCGGCGAGACCGGCCGCGAAAAACTGGCGCACCTCGTTCGGGCCTTCCCCGCCACCCACCTCGTCCTCGCCAAGCAGGTCGCTTCCCTTGTCCCGTACGAGGCGATGGTTCGGGCGTCCCTGGTGCGGGCGCGGCGAAGGGCCCCGGTCGAACTCTTGAACCTGCCAGCGAACGCCACCCGCTTCATCGGGGACGACGGCGAGATCACGATCGGCGTCGGCGACGTGGCGCTGGTCCGGTTCTAAGGAGAGTGGACAACGTCGTTCGCGCCGAGGTCAACGGCCTCGCGGCCACGGACACGGGGGAACGCAGACGCATCTCTCGCGGCCGCACGCTCCCGCGGGGCCGCCGACACGCGGCCGGACGGCATCGAGTAGAATCGGGACAGGGTTAGGAGGGCGCCCGTGGACCGGCGGCGTCGGTCCGGCCGCCTCCGGGCGAAGGCCGAGACCGCTCGGTCGGCCCACGAGGCGATCGACGGGAGTTCCGGATGGGCGCGGGACGGCTGGAGAGACCAGCGATCGGCATGGAGCACGCGGCGGACGTGCCCGTCCGACGGCTCACCATGCCGCGCCGGCGCGGCCGACGCTCCGCACCACAACGGTACCGCGTCGCAGGAACCATCGCCGCCTCGCTCCTCCTGTTTGCGCTGGTCGCGCTCGGCGCCGCGTTCCTCCGTTCCACGGGGGAGGCGGCGCCCGGAACGCGGGTCGGTGACGTCGAGGTCGGCGGTCTGAGCGAGACCGCCGCCCGTGCCCGGGTCGGCGCCCGCACCGCGGCGTTAGCGGAGCAACCGGTCGCCTTCACCCTCGGTGACCGGAACTGGACGACGCGACCGGCGAAGATCGGCGTAACCTACGAAGCGAACGCCGCCGTCGACCACGCACTGGCCGCCGGCCGCGACCCCGGCTTCGCCGGTGCCCTGCTCGGAACCGTGGGGATGGCGCCGGAGCCGGCCCCCGTCCCGCTCGCTATCCGCCTCGACCAGACGGGTTTCGACCGCTTCCTCGACCAGATCGACGCCGAGGTCGGCGCGCCGCCCGTCGACGCGGCGGTCGTCCTTGCCGGCACCGATGTATCAATCACCCCGGCGCGCGACGGCCGTGGCATCGACCGCGACGTCGCGCGCTCGGCGCTCGTCCCGCTGCTCGCCGCTCTCCGGCCGGTCTCCGTCGCCCTTACCGAGCGCGCGCTGCCCCCCGCGATCGACGACGATGAGGCCGTGGCCCTGCAGGACCGGCTCGACCAGGCGTTGGCCGAGCCAATACTCCTGGGCGATGGCGACGAGACGTGGCCGGTCGCACCCGAGGAACTGGCGGGATTGGTACGTATCGCGCCGGTCGATCGTGACGGCGGCCGCGTACTCGATGCCACACTCGACGGCGCCGGCCTCGCCACCCTCGTCGACCGGATCGCGGCGGAAACGGAGGCGGCGACGTCGGACGCGTGGATAGAGCAGCGCGGCTCCCAGAAGTACCTGGTGCCCGCCGTCCAGGGCCGCACACTGCTCCGGGATGAACTGGTCACCTCCCTGCGGGCCGCGTTCCTCGCCGGGGAACACGAGCTAGCGCTTCCGGTCCAACGGGACGCGGCCGTGCCGGAGGTCACAACCGACGAGTTGCTGGCCGACTTGGGCATCACCGGCCTTGTGGCGGAGGGGGATTCCGCCTTCGCGGGGTCCGACGCGGGGCGCGACACCAACGTCCGCCTCGCGGCGGAACGGGTCGACGGCGCCCTTGTCCCACCCGGGGGCACGTTCTCCTACAACGCCGCCCTCGGCACCCTCTTCGACTCCGGTTTCGCCGCCGCCAACTCCATGATCGAGGGGTTTGAAACCGCCGAGGGGGGCGGGGTCTGCCAGGTCTCGACCACCGTCTTCCGTGCCGCCCTGCGCGCCGGGCTGCCGATCACGGAGTGGTGGCCGCACGGCTTCCGCAGCCCGTTCTATGAGCAGGCCGGCTGGTCCCCCGGCTTCGACGCTTCCATCGTCCAGGTCTGGCAGGACCCCGAGAGCGACACGGACTTCCGGTTCGAGAACCCGACCGACTCCTGGATGCTCGTCCGCGTCGCGCTCGAACCCGGCAGCGGGCTGCGCGTCGACCTCCTCGGCGCCGAGACCGGCTACGGGGTCAGCTTCGACGAGCCGGTTCAGCGGGTCACCGAGCCCGCCCCACCCGCAACCGAGGAGATCGACGAGAGCCTCTTACCTGGCACGGTCGTTGAGGACCGTCCCGCCGCCGACGCCTTGGAGGTGACCGTCGTCCGCCGCGTCACCGACGCGGACGGCAACGAGGTCTCGACCGACACCTTCGTCTCGTCCTACCGTTCCCAATCCGCGCTTCGCCGCGTCAGCCCCGACGTGATAGAGGGCGCCTGATCGTCTCACCCCCGATCGCTGCCCGTGCGAGCGATCGGGCCGGAGACACCACCGAGGGTTGGAATCGGGCACGAACTGCTGTCTTAGGTCGGGTGGCGATCGCGTCGATCTCGGTCTCGTCGTCCTCGCGTACGAGCACCGGCCCGCCCGCGACAGCGATCCCGTAAAGGGTGATCGTCTCCCGCATCGACGGGCTCACCGGTCTCTGCTGGTGGGCACCGAGGAGACTCCCCGAGGCGATACCCTGACGCTAGCCAGTGGCAGGGCCTGCTCGCTCCCGGAAAGCGCGGAGGCCACTGCACGGACGCCAATCCTTGGCGTCACATCCGGTTCGGCTTTGGTGGATAACCTGTCCTGGGGTGCGGCAGGCTCCGTTCTGCCCCACGAGACGGTCCTTCGTCGATAGGCAGTGCCACGAGGGATCTACCGAGACTCGGCACTCCCTCCCCTCGCCTTAGCGCCTGGCGCTCGGTCCCGTCGCCCGAGAAGCCGTTCCGCGACCGAGCGGTCTCCGAATCGCCCGGAAGAGTCAGCGCTGGATCGGGTGCGACAAGCAACCGGTCTGCGTCGGCGGATCGCTAGGCGCGATCCGGGAGGTGGTAGTCGTCCGCGCCCGCTCGTGGCGGCGACGTGCTAACGACCGACCGAATTGCGCGTCCTCCGTCGGTTCCGCTATCGGATCCCCGGGACGCGATCGGTCGCTCTACACGTCCCGGTTCAGCGTGTCCAAAAACTCCTCGTTCGTCTGCGTCTTGGAGAGCCGGCCGAGCAGCAACTCCGTCCCCTCGCTGCCGCCCAGCATCGAGACCATCCGCCGCATCGTCCAGACCTGGCGCAGCGCGTACTCGTTGAGTAGCAGCTCCTCGCGGCGGGTCCCGGAGCGCTGGACGTCGATCGAGGGGTAGATCCGGCGCTCGGCGAGCTTGCGGTCGAGGTGCAGCTCCATGTTGCCGGTGCCCTTGAACTCTTCGTAGATCACGTCGTCCATGCGGCTGCCGGTGTCGATCAGGCAGGTCGCGACCACCGTCAGGCTGCCACCCCCCTCGATGTTGCGGGCGGCGCCGAAGAAGCGCTTTGGCGGGTAGAGGGCGACCGGGTCGATGCCGCCGGAGAGCGTCCGTCCGCTGGGCGGCACCGCGAGGTTGTAGGCACGCGCCAGCCGGGTGATGGAGTCGAGCAGGATCGTCACGTCCCGCCCTCCCTCCACCAACCGCTTCGCCCGCTCCAGCGCCATCTCGGCAACCTTGGTGTGGTCCTCGACCGGCTCGTCGAAGGTCGAGGAGATCACCTCGCCGTCGATCGAGCGGCGCATGTCGGTCACCTCTTCCGGCCGCTCGCCGATCAGGCAGACCATCAGGTGCATGTCGGTGTTGTTGGCGGTGATCCCGTTCGCGATCGCCTTCAGCAGCATCGTCTTGCCCGCCTTCGGCGGCGAGACGATCAGCCCGCGCTGACCCCGCCCGATCGGCGCGACCAGATTCAGGAGCCGCGTCGAGAGGATGTTCGGCTGCGTCTCGAGGTCGATCAGCTCCAGCGGGAAGATCGGCGTCAGCGTATCGAACGAGGGCCGGCGGCGGGCAGTCTCCGGGTCGACGCCGTTGATCACCTCGACCCGGAGCAGGCTGAAGAACTTCTCGTTGTCCTTCGGCGGACGCGCCTGGCCGGAGACGCGATCGCCGGTGCGGAGGCCGAAGCGGCGGATCTGCGACTGCGAGACGTAGATGTCGTCCGCGCCCGGCAGGAAGCGCTGGCCACGGAGAAAACCGAAGCCGTCCTCGATGATCTCCAGCACGCCGTCGCCGAAAGCCAGGCCCTCCTGCTCCGTCTGGGTGTGGAGCAGCTTGACGATCAGGTCGCCCTTGGACATCCGCGAGTAGCCTTGCAACTCCATGGCGCGGGCCTGCTCGTGCAACCCCTCGATCGGCATCGCCATCAGCTCCGTGACGCTCCGGAGCGGCGCGTTACCGTTCCGCGAGGGGGGCTGCGACGGCACCTGGAGCTGCGGCGGCGGCGCCCCCGGCCCTCGGTCTTGGCGTGGCCGGAAGCCCGGCGGCATCGGTTGGCGTTCGCGGCCGTCGCTCTGCGGCGCCCGCTCCGCGCCGTTGCGCCGCTCCCCGGTCTCGGCCCGCTCCGCGCTGTTGCGGCGATCGCCGGCATCGGCCCGCTCCGGCCGGTCGCCGCGCCCCGTCCGTTCGGAGCGGCCCGTCCGCTCGCCGGGGCGCCGCTCGGGGCGCGGCGGGCGTGGCGCCTCGGCCGGACGACCCTTGCGCTGCGTACCGTCCAGCACCTGCGTCCCGTCCAGGGACGCCGGCGGAGCGACCCCGTCGGTTCGTTCCGCGCCCACCGGCGGCGAGAGGGCGAGGCGACCGTCGGCGCTCGCTCCATCCTCCCCCGGTGCGATCGCGACCGGTGCCGGCGGCACCGGCGGCGCGGGCTCGATCGGTGCCGGCTCGGGTGTGGCCGGCTCCACACCGCGGGCGTCGGACGCGGCGTCGGGGAACGGCTCGGTCTCCGCCGGGGAAAGTTCGAGGAGGTCCGGGACCGGTACCGGCGGCGGCGGGTCAAGGACCGACACCGCCGCCGCCGCTGCCCCCTCCACGGCGTCGACCGTCGCCTCCGGCTCGGGGGTGCGGCGCGCACGGGTCGTGCGGGGACGGGGGGTCTTCTTGCGCGCGGCGGGCGCCGGCGCGGCCTGATCAACCTCTTCCTCGGGGGACAACGACGTACCTCCAGTGGCAAGCATCAATCTTTGGGGGGGCTGCCGTCCTCGACCAGATGGGGATGGGGAGAGTCCAGCGCTCGGTTCTCGCGGCGCTCATGCGGCTGCACGACATCCGGATCGCGCACCACAGACGAGCGCCACCGTTCCCCCCCCGGACGGACCGGGCGCGGGCATGCGGCTTTCCCGTGAGCAAGAGGCCGTCAGCGCGATCGACTCCGGAGGGTGAGAAGGCGGGGTTTGGCGTGGGGAACGCAGGCTGCCCGCCGAGGGGCGTAAATGCATCCTACCACCGCCCGGCAGTGGCCGTCAATCGATACCGGCACGTGGGCGGCGGAACATCGCCCGCACCGCCGGCGACGCCTAATCGAAGGGGAACGCAGCGTACTGCCGCAGCTTGTTGAGCCGGTGCGTTGCGTCGATCTTGCGGATCGTCCCGGATCGGGAACGCGTCACGAGCGACTGCGTCGTCGCCCCATCACCGTGGAAGTGGACCCCCCGCAGCAGATCGCCGTCCGTAATCCCGGTCGCCGCGAAGAAGACATCGTCGCCGGCCGCGAGGTCGTCGCAGCCGAGCACCCGATCGACATCGAGCCGGTGTTCGGCGACCGCCCGCCACTCCTGGTCGTTGCGCGGCCAGAGCTTGCACTGGATGTCGCCACCCATGCACTTCAGGGCGCAGGCCGCGACCACCGCCTCCGGGGCGCCACCGATTCCGAGCAGGACGTCGATACCGGTTCCCTCCATCGCCGTCATCACCGCCCCGGCGACGTCGCCGTCGGGGATGCTCCTGATCCGTGCGCCGGCAGCCCGCACCTCCTCGATAATCCCTTCGTGCCGCGGCCGGTCGAGGATCACTACCGTCAGATCGGGGATTTGCCGCCCCTTCGCCGCCGCGATCCGTGTCAGGTTCGCCTCGACCGTGTCGTTGATGTCGATCGCCCCCGCCGCCTCGGGCCCGACCGCAATCTTCTGCATGTACATCACGTGCCGCGACTCGAAGAGCGCCCCCCGTTCGGCGACCGCCACGGTCGCGATCGAGTTCGGCATCCCGTTCGCCAGCAGCCGTGTCCCGTCGATCGGGTCGACCGCGATGTCGACCCCCGGCCCGCCTCCCCCCCCGACCCGCTCGCCGACGTAGAGCATCGGCGCCTCGTCCTTCTCCCCCTCGCCGATGACGACAACCCCGTCCATGGCGATCGAGCCGAGGACCAGCCGCATCGCGTCGACCGCCGCCTGGTCCGCCGCTTCCTTGTCGCCCCGCCCCATCCAACGCCCGGCCGTCAGCGCCGCCGCCTCCGTCACCCGCACCAGCTCCAGCGCCAGATTACGCCCAAGCATCGAGTCGCTCATCAAACCCTCCGGAGTTGGCAGAGGGCAGAGGGCAGGAGTCGGAACCGACCGTCGTGGCCGCGGCGGTAACGCCCCAACTCCGGCTTCCGCCGCTTCCTCGTCACTGCTCCCTGCCCTCTGCCCTCTGCCCTCGTACGTCGAGCCAGTCGGCCGCCGCCATCGGCAGGTCGTGGACGCTACCGACCTCCACCGAACACTCGGGTAGGGACTGCACGAACGATGCCCCGTAGCGTTTGGAGAGGACGCGGCGGTCGAGAACGGCGCAGACGCCCCGGTCGTGCCCGCTCCGGATCAGGCGCCCGAAGCCCTGCTTGAAGCGGAGCACCGCCTGCGGCACGGCGTACTCCAGGAACGGCTGCTCGAACAGTTCTGACCGGGCGGCGAAGACCGGATCGGAGGGGACGGCAAAGGGGAGCTTGGTGATGACGAGCAGGCTCAGCGCCGGCCCGACGACGTCGACCCCCTCCCAGAACGTCGCCGTCCCGAGCACGACCACGTTCGGCGTGGAGCGCAGACGCTCCACCAGTTGCCGAGGGCTGCCGTCCAGGCGCTGGGCGAGGACCAGGATTCCCGCCTCCTCAAGCGGCCGCTTGACCGCCCGCGCCGTCGCCTGCAGCGCGGCGTGGGAGGTGAAGAGGACCAGTGCCCGCCCCCGCGTCGCCTCGCAGAGCGCGATTAGCGTCTCCTGGAGGCGGCGCTGGTAGCCGGGCTGGTTCGGCTCCGGCACGTCGTCGGCGAGGTAGAGGAGTGTCGAGCGCTCGTAGTCGAACGGCGAGGCGACCTGCAGCTCCTCCGGCCCTTCCAGACCCAACCGCTCGGCAACGTAGTCGAAGGTGCCGTCGGTCGTGATCGTGGCCGAGGTGAGGACGACCGAGCGGAGCGGCGCAAAGAGCCGCTCGGCCAGCACGTCCCCGACGTGGAGCGGCGCGGCGTGGAGCGACGCCCGGTCTCCCACCTGGGAGCGCTCTGCCCAGTAGACGAGGTCGCGGCTCGGGCTGCCGATCGCGGACTGCAAGCGGCTTGCCAACTCCGCCCCGCCGCGCACCGCCAGCCCGAGCTCGATCGCCAACTCCTCGTGTTGGAGGTCCGGCCCCTCCTCCCCCTCGGCGGGCTCCACCCGCTCGACCGCCTCCAGGAACCAGCGGAGCGCGTCGTCAAGCTCCCTCAGCTCCCGCTCCAGCCGCTCCCAGAGGAGCTCGACCTCAAGCCAGGCGCCGTCGCGGCGGACGCCATCGGTCAGCCGCAGAGTACGGTCGTACCCCCCGCCGTTCCCCTCCTGGCGGGCGATCGCCTCATTCAACCGCGCAAAGAGCTGGGCCGCCGCCGACCGCGCAGCGTCGGCCCGGCCGAGGGCGAGCCGGACCCGCTCCGCCGCGGCAGCGGCCCGCCGCTTGCCGCCGTCGTCGATCGCCGTCCGCTCCAGGTAGGCGGCGACGGTCGCCAGCGTGCCGCCCGCGACCGGACCGTCCCGCCGCGCCACGCCGTCGAGGTGCTCGGCCAGCGCGCGCTCGTCGACCGCAAAGGAGAACTGGGTCGTCGCCTGGTCCTCCAGGTGGTGTGCCTCGTCGACGACGAGGTGCTCGTACTCCGGCAGGACGCGGCTGCCGGCCATCACATCGGAGAGGAGCAAAGCGTGGTTAACGATCACCAGGTGGGCATGCTCCGCCGCCCGTCGCGCCCGGTAGAGAAAGCAGCGGTTGCGCTGCTGGAAGACGCAGCGGGAGGCGACGCAGCTCCCCTCCTCCTCGGCCACGTGCCGCCAGAGCCCTTCCTCCTCGTGGGTCAGCCGCAGCTCGGCCCGATCCCCGGTCTCCGTCTCGCCGAGCCAGACGAGGATCTTGGCCCGCAGGCCGGCCTCGACCGGGTCGACCGTCGGTTGCCGGTGGAGGGCGAACCAGCGCCGCAGGCAGAGGTAGTTCGACCGCCCCTTCAAAACCGTCGCCGTGAACGGGGCCGCACCGCCGTCGGCAAGGTCCTCCCCTCGACCGTCGGCCAGCGCAGCCCTCAAGTCCGGCAGGTCCTTCCGGTAGAGCTGGTCCTGCAGCGCTAGCGTGTTGGTCGAGACGACGACCGGCTCGCCCCGCTCCACCGCCTGCAGTGCCGCCGGCAGCAGGTAGGCGATGCTCTTGCCGGTGCCGGTCCCGGCCTCGACGAGGAGGTGCCGGTCGCGGCCCAGCGTCTCCGTCACGGCGAGCGCCATCGCCTCCTGCTGCGGTCGCCGCTCATAGCCGGCCACGACCCGGCTGAGCGGCCCGTCCGGCGCCAGCGCCGCGGTGATCCGCTTCGGGTCGATGCGCCGCGTCGATCCCGTCCGCCGCAGCGGCTCAGGCCGCTCGCCGGGGGTCAGAAAGGCGAGTTCGTGCGGACCGCCCTGGGCGGGGTCCGCCAGCGCCTCGAAGAGCGGGCCGTCCCACCGCTCCCGGGCCGCCGCCGCGAAGAGCTCCGCCGAGCCCCAACCGGCCATCCGCGCGTACCCGGCCAGTTCGTCCAGGGTGCCGGCATCGAAACGGTCGAGCCGGGCGAGAAGCGCGCGGAAGACCGCCGCCGCCGTCTCGGCGTCGCCGAGTGCCCGGTGACTCGGCGCTGCCTCGACGCCGAGCCGAGCGGCGACCGCGCGCAGCCCGTAGGCCGGCATGTCGGGAAGCAGCAGCGTCGCCAGCTCGTACGTGTCGTAGACCGGGTTCGCCAACAGGAGCCCGGCGGCGTCGAGCATCGCCAGATCGCCCCCGACCGACTGGCCGACGACCGGTCGCCCCGCTATCAGGCGGCGCAGCCGGGGCGCAACCTCGCCAAAGGTCGGCGCCGCGGCCAGCTCCTCCGTCCCGATCCCCGTCAGCGACGCGATGTCGAGCGAGAGCCGTCCCCGCGGCCGGACCAGCGTCTGGTATCGCTCCCGCTCCCGCTCGCGGTCGAAGACGACGGCGGCAACCTCGATCACCTCGTGCCGAGCAGGGTCCATCCCCGTCGCCTCGACGTCGAGCGCGACGTACGTGCCGCCACTGCCTCCGCCCGTTGCCGCCGCCTCGCTCACACGCTTACCAACGCCTGCCGCCGGGCGCCAGCCCACCGGTGGCCGAGGCTTCGGCGAGCGCCGCCGTCAGCAGCGCCAGCTGCGCCAGTCCGTCGGCGAGGGGCGCAACGTCGACGTACTCGTCCTCGCGATGGACGTTGCCGCCGGTCGTCAGTCCGACGCAGACGGCCGGGACGTTCCGGCTGATCGCGATGTTGGCGTCGGTGCTGGAGGCGTCGTAGGTCGTCTCCACGCCGAGCGCGGCAAGCGCCTCCGTCGCCAGCCGGACGATCGGGCCGTCGAGCGGCACCACCCCGGCCGGCCGCTCCCCCAGGACCTCGCTCGTGATCGCGACCCCGCCGCGGCCCGCCGCGGCCACCTCCCGCTCCACCCGCTCCCCCAGCCGGCGCAGCGCCGCCTCGTCGACCGAGCGCATGTCGACCAGGCAGGAGGCCGTCGGCGCGATCGAGTTGACGGAGACGCCCCCCTCAATCGTGCCGACGTTGAGTGTCGTCTTCGGGTGGCGCGGCAGCGGCAGGGCGGCGAGGTCGGCCACCAGCCGGGCCAGGGCGTGGATCGCGCTCGGCCGTCCGAAATCCCCCCAGCTGTGACCGCCGGGGCCGGTCGCTGTCAACCGCAACCGCCGGCTGCCGACCGCGATGTGGGTCACCCGACCCAGGTTGTGACCTTCGACGGCGACCACAGCGCCGACCTCGGGCCGGTCGTCCATCACCGCCCGCATCCCACGCAGGTTGCCCAGCCCTTCCTCGCCGACGTTGGCAACCAGCAGCACGTCGGCCCCCCTCGGCGCGTCGGCTGCGGCCAGCAACCCCGGGAGGGCCAGGATGGCCCCCACGCCGAGGCTGTTGTCGCCGATGCCGGGGCCGCAGACCCGGTCTCCAACCCGCCGGATCGGCAGCGGCGTACCGGCCGCGAAGACGGTGTCGAGGTGGGCCGCGACCAGTACCGGCGGTGCCCCGCCGCCACCCGGCACCGTCGCCACCACGTCGTGCAGCGCGTCGACCACCACCGCCAGCCCCGCCTCGGCGAAGAGCTCGGCGACCAGACGCGACCGCTCCCCCTCGTCCCCCGTCGGAGCCGGCACGGCGGCAATCCGCTGCGTCAACTCGAGGACGCGCGGGACCGCCGCCTCCGCTGCGGCGCGCACCGCCGCAAGCCGGTCGGCGGCCTGCGCCCCCGCGTTGCCAGACGTGTCGCGCAATGGGTGTCCTGTCTAGAGTCAGCCGCGAGAGGGAACAAGCAACGTACGCCAAGCCAAAGGCCAGGCTGCGATTGGCGCCGGAGTATAGCATCCGCCCCCGTCCCGCCGGTCCCAGCGCTCAGCCTATGCGGCGACAATGCACCGACGCTCCTGCAGCAGCGTGCAGCGACCGACCGAGCCCCACTCTGCGCTCGGCCAGGATGGGCCTGAACGGTCGCTGATAGCGGCGGTTCCGTGGCGGACTCGGGCCTCCGGTCGCGCAACAAGCGGAGGACGGGCCGTTCGAGCAGCGCGTCCGGCAGCGAGCGTTACATCAGGACGAGCGCCCTCGCGTCGTCGGTCGTCGGCGGGTGCTCACCGCGCCCTCGGCCGCGGCGCCTCGACCGCCCGGAGGATCGCGGCGGCCACCGGCTCCGGGCCGGGCGCCCGCTCGGGCGGGCTCCGCAGGAGCCGATCGACGGCGTCGGTCGCGCACCGGTCGGTGTCGACCCGTGCGGATTCCCCCAGCGCCCCAAGGGCGGCGGCATCGAAGCCGGTCGCGATCGCCCCTGACCCGATCAGAATGACCCGGCGCCGAACGGGGCGGCCTCGAGCCGGAGCGCGTCGGCGAGCGCCTCGACGGCGTGCTTGGAGGCGCAGTGCCGATCGGCCACCAGAGTGGTCACCTCGCCGGAAACCGAGGAACGGCGGACGATAGTTCCCGCCCCCTGCCGCCGCCTCACGGGAAGCGACGGTGGGTCATCTCCTCGGCGGTGCCGTCGAGCCCCCAGCGTGCGTTCGCCTCGATCCCGTCGAACGCCGCACCATTAGAAGCCTCCTTGGTGACGTCGAGCCGGATCGGCTCCAGGCTCGGCGCTCGTGTCGCCGCCAACGGCTCAGACCACCGAGCAGTGTTGAAAACGGGACAGCCGTTCCGGTTGAGCGCGTCGGCGGTAGCGCGGCAGGTGCCGGATGGAGGCACCCTGACCAGGGTCACCTTCCCGTGCGATAACGAAACGACAGCCTCCGGTCGGACGAGGAAGGACGGGAACGGTGCGGCGGTGGGCGCTCAGGCCGCTCCCGGCGACGGCTCGGATCCGCGACCTACGCCGTCGGAGGCGACGGCGACTCGGCCGCTCCTCCCCTCTGTCGCCGGGAACTGGCGGGCCATGAGACCGTCCCAGGTCCGGTCGGAGACGCGGCGTCGTAGCGCAGGCAGGAGATGGGCGCTCGCGCCCACCTTGTACCGGGTGCGGGGGCGTTTGGCTTCGGCCGCCTCGACGATCACCTGGGCGACACGCTCGGGCGAGACGACGATGCCGGGGACGGGAACGTCGAACAGCCGCCTGGCGCCGGCGGCGAGGTTGTGCTTGAAGGCGGCGTACGGGCCATCGTCGCCGGTGTCGGGAAGAGTAGAGATTTGCTTGTCGATGAAGGCGGTCCGGACCCCGGTCGGCTGGATCAAGACGACCTCGACACCGAAATCCCGGACCTCGTAGCGGAGGCCGTCCGTGAGGGACTCCACGGCGTACTTGCTCATGTGGTACGCGGCAGCGCCCGGTGCCGTGAACAGCCCGCCCACGGAACCGACGTTGACGATCCGCCCGCGGCCCGCGCGGCGCATCCCCGGCAGGACGAGTTGGGCCATCCGGAGGAGGCCGAAGACGTTGGTCTCAAACTGCCGCCGCACGTCGTTCACGCTGAGCTCTTCGAGTGGCCCCATGAGGCCGTACCCCGCGTTGTTGACCAGCAGTTCGACCGCCCCGTGCGCCGCCTCCACCGCCGCCACGGCCGCCACCATCGAGGACTCGGCGGCGACGTCCAGCGGCAGTGTCGGGAGCCCCCGTGCGGCGAGATCGGCGACCGACTCGAAACAGCGCGCCGTGGCGTACGTAACGAATCCGGCGTCGGCCAGCGCAACCGCGGTCGCTCGGCCGATCCCAGACGATGCGCCGGTGACCAGGGCGACCCGGCTCCGCGACGATGACATCGCTACACTCCTCTCCGTTCTCAGCGGGATCGACCCTGCCGAACCCGCACACTAGTCAACAGCCGTTGACGACCATGACGATACCCTCGACGCAGGTAGTTGTCAACCTAGGTTGACTAGGGCCGGTTGATAGGCTTTGAGGGGAGAGTCGACGGTGGAGGAAGCGGAGATGTCGTCCCAACCGCGACGTCCCAGGGACGCTGCCGCCACGCGCGCCGCGATCCTGCAAGCAGCACGCGCCGCCTTCACCCGGCACGGCTACGAGCGGGTCGGGGTGCGCGATGTCGCCGCCGCCGCCGGCATCGACCCCGCCCTCGTCATCCGTTACTTCGGCTCCAAGGAACGGCTCTTTGCGGAGGCGGTCACGGGCGAGGTCACGCTCGTCGATCTCTTCGCCGGCGACCGAGCGGCGCTCGGTGAGCGGCTGGCCCGCTACATCCTGACGAAGGGGGAGACGCCCGGTGCCTTCGATGCCCTGCTTGCCCTCCTCCGCTCCGCCCCGAGCGACCCGGTGGCCACCCTCCTCCGGGACGCGGTGGACAAGCAGTTCGTCCGCCCGCTCGCGGACCGGCTCGACGGCGGCGACGCGCTGCTACGCGCTTCCCTGATCGCCGCTCACGTGATTGGCATCGCGGTCGCTCGCGACGTTATCCGTAGCACCGCCCTCGCCGGGAGCGACTGCGGCGCGCTGGTCGCCCTCGTCGCCCCGGTCCTGCAGCGCTATGTCGACGGGGAGACCTCGACCGACGGTTCAATCGCGTGATCTGGGGCCGCTATCTCGGCCGCTCGCAAAGCGACGGAGGCGACTCCGTGGCACCGCGGGTGGCGCCGAGCCGGGTGCGTAGCGGAGCGACCGGGGACGGCGCTGCCGTGCATCAGCACCCCCCGGCGAGCGCTTGACACCACCCCCCCCGCGGGCTAGGTTTGCCGGTGGAATCGCGACCGGCTCGGAGGGATTGGCGGGCCTTCCGGCTCCACGTCGCGCCCCCGCCGAACCCTCGTTCGGTCGCCCATTCACCGTCCCATGGAGGATCCCCGATGGCCTACCACCGCTTCGACGCGGTCATCGTCGGCGCCGGCGGCGCCGGCCTGATGGCGGCCATCCAGCTCGCCGGCAAGGCGAACATCGCCGTCGTCTCCAAGCTCTACCCCCCCCGCTCCCACACCGGAGCGGCCCAGGGCGGAATCAGCGCGTCGCTCGGCAACACCGAGGAAGACCACTGGAAGTGGCACATGTTCGACACCGTCAAAGGTGGCGACTACCTCGTCGACCAGGACGCCGCCGAGGTCCTCTGCCGCGAGGCGGTCGACGCCGTGCTCGAGCTGGAGCATATGGGGCTCCCGTTCAACCGGACTCCGGACGGGCGGATCGACCAGCGCCGCTTCGGCGGCCACACCCGCAACTACGGCGAGGGTCCCGTCCGCCGCGCCTGCTACGCCGCCGACCGCACCGGTCACATGATCATCCAGACCCTCTACCAGCAGGGGATCAAGCACAACGTCAACTTCCTCGACGAGCACCACCTGCTCGACGTCCTCTTCACCGACGACGGCCGCTGCTGCGGCGTGGTGACGATGGAGCAGCGGACCGGCGAGATCCACACCGTCCACGCCAAGGCGGTCCTGATCGCCACCGGCGGTTTCGGCCGCGTCTTCAAGGTCACCTCGAACGCCATGGCCGGCACAGGGGACGGTTGCGCCATCCCCTATCGCCGCGGCGTTCCCCTGATGGACATGGAGTTCTACCAGTTCCACCCGACCGGGATCTACAAGCTCGGCATCCTCCTCTCCGAGGCGGCCCGCGGCGAGGGGGGCATCCTCCGCAATGGCGCCGGCGAGGCCTTCGCCGAGCGCTACGCGCCGACGCTGAAGGACCTCGCCCCCCGCGACATGGTGTCCCGCTTCATCCACGAGGAGGTCAAGGCGGGCCGCGGCGTCAACGGCGAGGACTTCGTCCACCTCGACCTGACCCACCTGCCGCCGGAGCTGATCGACGCCAAACTGCCCGACATCACCGACTTCGCCAGGACGTACCTCGGCGTGGAGCCGAAGACCGAGCCGATCCCGATCCAGCCAACCGCCCACTACGCGATGGGCGGCCTCCCGACCGACGTCGAGGGGCGCGTCATCCTCGATGAGGAGAGCCGCATCGTCCCCGGCTTCTACTCGGCGGGCGAGGCGGCCTGCGTCTCCGTCCACGGCGCCAACCGGCTCGGCACCAACTCCCTGGTCGACCTCGTCGTCTTCGGCCGACGCGCCGGTCGCCATATGCTCGGCTTCCTCCCCGACGCCGAACTGCCGCCGCTGCCGTCCGACCCGGAGTTCACCGCCCGCGCCCAGATCGCCGACCTCCTGAACCGCCCCAAAGGGGAGCGCGCCTCCGAGCTGCGCGAGGCGATGCAGGAGGTGATGATGGACAAGGTCTCGGTCGTCCGCGACGCGGTGGGCATGACCGAGGCCCAGCGGGAGATCGACCGCATCCGCCTCGCCTACAAGAATCTCGCCATCGACGACCGCGGCACTTGCTTCAACACCGACCTCTCGGAGGCGCTGGAGCTCGGCTGCATGATCGACTGCGCCGAGGCGATCGTCGCCGGGGCGCTGGCCCGCGAGGAGAGCCGCGGCGCCCACTTCCGAGACGACTTCCAGACCCGCGACGACAAGAATTGGCTGGCCCACACCCTCGTCTACCGCACCTCGGGCGGCCTCCAGATGCGCAAGAAGCCGGTTACCATCACCGAGTTCGAGCCGAAGGAACGCAAGTACTGACGGAGCAGCCAGGAACCAGAGGCCCGTAATCAGGAGAGCCGACGCTTTGGCGACCGGCTATTGACCACCGGTTACTGGCGACGAAGGAGCCCCCGTGGAAGTGACCCTCCGCATTAAGCGGTACAACCCGGAGACGGACGCCAAGGCGGCGTTCAAGGAGTACGTCGTCGACGTCGAGCCGACCGATCGGGTGCTCGACGCGATGAATCAGGTCAAGTGGAAGCACGACGGCACCTTGACCTACCGGCGGTCGTGCGCCCACGGCGTCTGCGGCTCGGATGCGATGCGGATCAACGGCCGTAACCGCCTCGCCTGCAAGATCCTGATGAAGGAGCTCGGCAAGAAGATCACGATCGAGCCCCTGATCGGCTACAAGGTAATCAAGGACCTGGTCATCGACATGGACCAGTTCTTCGACTCTTACAAAGCGGTCAAGCCCTACCTGATCGCCGACGACGCCCCGAGCGCCGTCGAACGGCGCCAGAGCCCGGAACAGCGCGAGCGCTACGACGACACCACCAAGTGCATCCTCTGCGCCGCCTGCACCACCTCCTGCCCGATCACCTGGACCAACGAGCGCTTCGTCGGTCCGGCCGCGATCGTCAACGCCCACCGCTTCATCTTCGACAGCCGCGATCAGGGCGGCGCGGAGCGCCTCCGCATCCTCAACACCCAGTCGGGCGTCTGGCGCTGCCGCACCATCTTCAACTGCACGGACGCCTGCCCCCGCGGCATCGAGGTCACCAAGGCGATCGAGGAGGTCAAACGGGCGCTCCTCTTCGAGACGGTGTAGCGAGGAGAGGGAGGAGGGGGCCGCGAGAGGGAAGGAGCGCGACCGTCGTGCTCCCATCCCCTTCCGTCGTCCCTCTTCCCGCTCGCTGGGGGGGTAGATGAACAACCCATTCACCTGGGATTACCTGACGACTGCGCCGGCGGCGGCGGACGTGTTCGACCTCTTCGGCGTCGTCTTCCTGCTCGTCTTCGCGATCGGGTTCCTGGTCGCGCTCTACCTTGCCAACGCGGGCGCGAGCCGCGTCGCCGGACACCCCGTGGCGCGGCGCACGGTCCGCCGGCTGGCCGGTATCGCCACGTTCGTCTTCGGCGCCGGCCTCTTCTTCTTCGGCGTCCGCGCCCTCGGCATCGACCCCTTTACCTTCGGCCGTCCGATCTGGCTCTGGCTCTGCGTGATCGCCGCAATCACGCTCGTCGCCTACTGCTTCTACTACCTGCGGACTGTCTACCCGGAGCAGCTCCGAGCCCACGAGCGGCAGCAGATCAAACAGCGCTACCTGCGCCCCGCGGCGACCGCCTCCACCGCCCTCCGCCCGGTGACCGCGCCGCCGCCCCGCCCCAGCAGACGTCGCCCCCGGTAGGAGCGGTCCGGCACGGTCGTCCCGTCCGACCGTGGCGTCGGACGGCGGTCGAGCCACGCACCGGGCAGGGCCGGGGGCACAACGAAGGCCCCGCTCCTGGTCGGAGCGGGGCCTTCTCTTGACCGGCGGTGGAAGGCCGTGCACCCCCCGTCGATCGCGTCCCTCCGGCTTTTCGACGCCCGTTGGCTCCGGTTGGGAAACCCCACGTCACCCGAAGAGTGCGGCTTACGGCTGCTACCTTCCGGTCCTGACCGGGTTCACCGTTCCCCGCCGCGTGGGACCCTTCCATCAACGCTACGTGCCGCCGCCAGTCCCACAGGGGCGGACCTCGGGGGGGAGTTCAACCCCGCTAAGGCGGGTTGCGGGTTCAGGGCACCGCCAGCTCCCCATCTAGCACGACCGCCGCAAGCTTAAGCCTGCCGCGCCCCCCTGTCAAAATCTTGTCCCATCCCGTGAGTGCGGCACGGCGGCGCTTCCGACCCGGCGTCTGCCTCGTGCTCGAGCACGACCGCAGACGCTGCCAACCGATATCGCCATCCCGCGAGACGACCGAGCAAGCGGTTGACCCGGCACTAGGTACGTGGTACCGTGCATGTATACGTATATGCATACATACACCGGCAAGGGGTACAATCGTGAGATGCCGAACAAGACCATCTACGTGGCCGATGGCGACCTCCCGCTCTACCAGCGCGCCCAAGCGCTGGCCGGCGGCAACTTGTCGGCGGCCATCACGGGGGCGCTACGACGCTTCGTCGAGGTGGAAGAGGGTCGTCTCGAGGGGTACGACGAGATCACGGTGCGGGTCGGGCTCGGCAAAGCGCGCAAGCGGCGCCTCCAACGATTCTCTGGAGTGCTGCTCGCGGAGTGGGGTCGTTCCACGGCGAACCGGGTCGAGCAGTACCGGGTCTACCGGAGCCGAACCGGCAAGTTTGTCGTGCACACAGAACGCTCTGAGGATTGGACGACCGGTCCGGATGCAGAGAAGTGGGCCAGCGGCTGGCGAAGCTGGGTCGGAAACTGGAGCGCCGACCAGACCTGGGGCCGCACCCCGGCCGAGGCGACCCTGCGCATCGTCGATTCCCTGGACGGCTTACGTGACCTCCTCCCGGCCGAGTTGTACGAACTGGTCGCCGCCGTCGCCGAGCAGCCCCCGGTCGAGGATCTCGACATCTAGATCGCTCGCTCCGCGGCAACCGACCAGCGGCGTCCGCTCCCGTTCCCCGACTCCCATCGTCCACGCTCCTCCCGCCGAACGGCGACCGATCCTCCCGTCGCCGAGTCACCCCGCGCCTACCCAAAGCGTTTCTCGAAACCGCGCCCGTCCTCCTCCGCGCCGACCGTCGAGCTACTCGCGACGTGCTCGTCTTCATCGACGAGAGGAGCGCAGATGCCGAACTCCCCATCCCATGCGGCGATCACAGCGACCGGGCTGCGCAAATCGTTCGGCGACCACTCCGTGCTGGACGGGATCGACTTCCACGTTCCGGAGGGAACCATCTTTTCGCTGCTCGGTCCCAACGGTGCCGGCAAGACGACCGTGGTCCGGATTCTGTCGACCCTGCTCCGGCCGGACGGCGGCGAAGCCCGCGTCGGCGGTCACGACGTCGCCCGCGAACCCGACGCGGTGCGGGCCGCGATCGGCGTCACGGGGCAGTTCTCGGCGGTGGACGACCTGCTCACCGGCGAAGAAAACATGATCTTGATGGCGGACCTCCACCACCTGGGCCGCCGCGAAGGCCGCCGGCGTGCGGCCGACCTGCTCGCCCGCTTCGACCTCGTCGAGGCGGCCAAGCAGCGCCCCGCCACCTACTCGGGCGGCATGCGGCGCCGTCTCGACCTGGCGATGGGCCTGGTCGGCAATCCCCGCATCGTCTTCCTCGACGAGCCGACGACCGGCCTCGACCCGCGCAGCCGCCGCACGATGTGGCGGATCGTCCGCGACCTGGTGGCGGGCGGAGTCACGATCTTCCTGACGACCCAGTACCTGGAGGAGGCGGATCAGCTCGCCGATCGGGTCGCACTCCTGGACCGCGGCCGGCTGGTCGCCGAGGGGACGCCGGGGGAGTTGAAACGCCGCGTCCCTGGCGGACACGTCCGGCTGGCGTTCGCCGACGCCGACGCACTCGAAACGGCCGTCCGCACCCTCGATGGGGCGGCGCGCGATGACGATGCGCTGACGCTCCGGGTGCCGACGGACGGCAGTGTCGGATCGCTCAAGGCCGTCCTCGACCGGCTCGATGACCGATCGCTCGCGGTCGATGGTCTGTCGCTGCACACACCGGACCTCGACGACGTCTTCCTCGCCCTCACCGGCCGCCCCGATAGCGGAAAGGTCGAGCTACGATGAACTTCCTTACGCTCTGGGCAAACGACTCGGCGACGATGCTGCGGCGCAACCTCCGGCACATACGGCGCTACCCGTCGTTGACGCTGCTCCTGGTCGGCACGCCCGTCGTCATCCTGCTGCTCTTCGTCTACGTCTTCGGTGGCACGCTCGGCGCCGGGCTCGGCGGCGTGTCGGGCGGCCGCGCCGCCTACGTTGACTACGTCGCCCCCGGCATCATCTTGCTGACCGTGGCCGGCGCGGTGCAGGGAACGGCGATCACGGTCGCCATGGACACGGCGGACGGGATCATCGCCCGCTTCCGGTCGATGGCCATCTCCCGCGCCTCGGTGCTGACCGGTCACGTCCTCAGCAGCATGATCCAGTGCATGCTGAGCGTCGCCATCGTCGTCGTCGTCGCGCTGCTGGTCGGCTTTCGGCCCACCACCGGTCCCGCCGAGTGGGTCGGGGCGATCGGCATCATCGCGATGGTCGCCTGGGCACTGACCTGGCTGACCGTCGCCTTGGGCCTGGTCACCAAGAGCGTGGAGGCCGCCAGCAATCTTCCCCAGCCCCTGATCCTCCTTCCGTTCTTCGGCAGCGGTTTCGTTCCCACGGACTCGATGCCGACCGGACTGCGCTGGTTCGCGGAGTATCAGCCGTTTACGCCGATCGTCGAGACGCTACGCGGGCTGCTGCTCGGCACCGCGATCGGCGACAGCGCGCTGCTCTCCGTCGCCTGGTGCGCCGCGATCACCCTGATCGGTTTCGTCTGGGCGCGCGCGCTGTACGATCGCGATCTTGTCCGTTAGCCGCGCTGTCGCGCCACCCACTCGTCGAGCTACCCCGCCAACCAACGGCGTCGGGGAAGGGTGCGCCCCGCGCTCGGCGACGCGACCCCCGGGTCGGCCACGAGTGGCACGCGCCATGCAGGGAGGCGACGACGCTCCGGATGCCCGCCGGCGAGGCGGGCGCGGTCGGCCGACGGGGGATCCTTCGATGCAGACGCTGCTCCACGTGTCGCGGATGGAGATCGGCGAGGAGGTCGCCGTCCGGGCGGCCCACGACGCCTTCCCCGTCGAGGCGCTCCAGCGCGGCTCCGGGGTCGACCGCGTCGTCGTCTTCATCGGCAGCGGCTACTACGCGCTGGAGCTCACCGTCGCCGACGGCAACTTCCAGGAAACCTTCCACCGCTTTCTCGCCACCCCCGAGGTCCAGCAACTCTTCGACGCCCTCCGCCCCTACGTCCACGACCTCCCGCTCCCCGACGCCAAGACCGCCGATCTCCCCCTGGCGACCGCCATGCTCCTCTGGCAGACGCCGGGGGTGGCCGATTCGACGACCGTCTGAGCGGGCGCCCTCTCGCAACTCCGGGCCGAAGCTCCCACAGTGGCACGGTTGGGCGACGCGCTATCCTCCCGATTGGGGTTCGTGGACGGGCGAGCCGTCTACCGTGGCCGATTGCAGGGCTCAACCGGGTACCCCCCGCTTGGCGTCGGGGTCCCTTCATCGCCCCGGCGTAGAGCACGAGAGCGAGGGGGGGTATGCGCTACGACGTGATCGTGGTCGGCGCGGGGCCGGCGGGGAGCACGGCCGCGCGAGAGGCGGCCGCGCACGGCCTCGCGACGCTCCTCCTCGACAAGGCGACCTTCCCCCGCGACAAACCGTGCGGTGGCGGCTTGACGGTCCGCACGCAGCGCTTGATTCCCTTCTCCCTGGCGCCGGTGGCCGAGCGCCCGATCCACGGCATGCGCGTCACGCTCCGTCAGGGGCGTGGGATCACCCGCGACTTCCCCGAGCCGATGGCCCACCTCGCGCAGCGGGCACGCCTCGACGCCTTCCTGGTCGCCAGGGCGACCGCGGCGGGCACCGTCCTGCGGGAAGGGACGGCGGTCAAGGCGGTCGAGCGATACCCGGATCGCGTCGTGGTTCGGGCCGGGGGGGAGGCGTTCGAGGGACGGACGCTGGTCGCCGCGGACGGCGCGAACGGGCGAACCGCCGCACTGGCCGGCATGGCGGGGGAACGCTGGCTCGTCGTCGGCCTCGAAGGAAACGTGACGCCGAGCGCCGGCATCCCCGACGAATGGGCGAACAGACTCGGGCTCGACGTCGGCGACCACCCCGGCGGCTACGCCTGGATCTTCCCCAAGGGGGACCATCTCAACGTCGGGGTCGCCGTCTGGCAGCCGTTGGGGCCGACCCTGCGGTCACGCCTCGACCGGGTAGCCCGCTTCTACGGGGTTGCCCCGACGGAGCTGTGGGGGGTACGCGGCCACCACCTGCCGCTGCGTCGGCCGGGCGCGCCGCTGGCCGATGGCAACGTGCTCACTGTCGGCGACGCGGCGGGTCTGCTCGACCCCTTCACCCTGGAGGGAATCTACGCGGCTGTCTGGAGCGGACGCGCGGCGGCGCGCCACCTGGCGGCCTTCGTCGCCGGAGAAGCTCCGGACCTGACCGGCTACGCAGCCGAGGTCGAAGGGGAGCTGGCGCCGGAGTTGGACCTGGCGCGCCGGGTCCACGATGTTTTCCACGCGATGCCGGCGCTGACCGTCGGCGTGATCTGGGGCGCCCCGCCGGTCTGGCGATTCTGCTCCCGACTGATGCGCGGGGAGCGGAGCTACGCGGACGTGACGCGCCGGCTTGGCCCCTTCGCGGTCGGGCTCGACCTCATCTCGGACGCGACGCGGGCGGTGCCCGCGCTCCGCCGCCGGGCGGGGCTCGACGCGCTCGCCGATCCCCCGCCGCCGGAGCGCTTCCTGCGCCGGGGCAAGACCGCGGGGGCGTAGGCCCGCGGTCTTGCCCCGGCCAGCACGGTCAAGCCGCCACACCCCGAGCCCGACCAGCTGGGCGCCATATTCGGGGCCGCACCCTGCCGCCGCGGCCGGCGTCGCCACCAACCGGCCGACCGGATGTCCGGCGCCGCGACCGCGGATGGGTCGTCGATCCCGAGCGCTACGGCCGTCCCTCCGCTCCTCGGCGCCACGACGGGGGCGCCGGCGGCAGTCCGGCTACTCGGGTGCCAGCGGCCCGTCCTCCGGCCACTCGATCGGGCGCGGCCCCGCATCGCTCATCTCCGGGTTGTCGCGGAGGCGGCGCAGCACCCGGATCGTCAGGTCGTCCCGGACCTGGACCTGGCACGAGAGGCGTGTGTTCGGCGCCAGGTCCTCGACCCGGGAGAGGCGCTCCCGCTCAGGCTCGGGCATCGGCCCGGCCTCCCCCTCGACGATCTCCACCCGGCAGGTGGTGCAGCGGGCGTTGCCGCCGCAGCGGTGGAGGATGTCGACCCCCGCGTCCTCGACGCAGAGCACCAGCCGCCGCCCCACGTTGCAACTCGTCTCCCCGATCCCCTCCATCTTGATCGTCGGCATGGTCCCGGCCCGCTCCTCTCCCGCTCGTTGCCCCCGCGTGGACGCCCCACCGGCGGCGTCTACTCGGATCGTCGCACATCCGTCGGCGTCGCCCCATGGTGCCGACCGCGCGCCCGTGCGTCCGGGTGCCGTCTTCGGTACGATGCCGAACGCGACCGGTCGGCGGCGCGGACGGCAAGGGGCGGAGAGACGTCAATGAGCGACGGCATCGAGGTGGTCGGCCCGGTCGCGCCGGAGTCGACGTTCGTCCTCTCGCCGGAGGCGCTCGGCTTCGTGGCGGCGCTTCACCGCGCCTTCAACCCGACCCGCGAGGCGCTTCTTGCCGGCCGCGAGGAGCGGCGGGAGCGGATCGCCGCCGGCGAGACCCTCGACTTTCTGGAGGAGACGCGCGAGGTTCGCGAGAGCGACTGGGCCGTCGCGGTGGCCCCGCCCGACCTCGACGACCGCCGCGTCGAGATCACCGGTCCCTGCGACCGCAAGATGGTCATCAACGCCCTCAATTCCGGCGCCCGCGTCTTCATGGCGGACCTCGAAGACGCCTCCTCCCCAACCTGGCACAACGTCGTCGACGGCCAGCGCAACCTCCACGACGCCGTCCGCCGGACGATCACCTTCCTCAACCCGGACGGCCGCGAGTACCGCCTCGATGACGCGGTTGCGACCCTCGTCGTCCGCCCCCGCGGCTGGCACCTCGTCGAGCGCCACGTCCTGGTCGACGGCACGCCGATCTCCGGCAGCCTCTTCGACTTCGGGATGTATTTCTTCCACAACGCGGACGAGCTCATCGAGCGCGGCAGCGGCCCCTACTACTACCTGCCGAAGCTGGAGAGCCACCGCGAGGCCCGCCTCTGGAACGACGTCTTCGACGCCGCCCAGGACGCCCTCGGCATCCCCCGGGGCACGATCCGAGCAACCGTCCTCGTCGAGACGCTGCCGGCCGCCTTCGAGATGGACGAGATCCTCCACGCGCTCCGCCCCCACGCCGCCGGCCTCAATGCCGGCCGCTGGGACTACATCTTCAGCGCGATCAAGACCTTCCGCGACCGCCCCGACGCGGTGCTGCCCGACCGCGTCCAGGTGACGATGACCGTCCCCTTCATGCGCGCCTACTCGCAACTGCTGATCAAGACCTGCCACCGCCGGGGCGCCCATGCGATGGGCGGGATGGCCGCCTTCATCCCGACCCGCAAGGATCCGGAGGTCAACGAACGGGCCCTCGCCGCCGTCCGCGCCGACAAGGAGCGGGAGGCGGGCGACGGCTTCGACGGCACCTGGGTCGCCCACCCCGGCCTGATTCCGGTCGCGATGGAGGTGTTCGAGGGGGTCCTCGGCGACCGACCGCACCAGAAGGAACGTCTGCGGGACGATGTCTCCGTGGCGGCGGACGACCTGGCGACGATCTCGGTCCCCGAGGGCACCATCACGGAGGACGGTCTGCGTCTCAACGTCGGCGTCGCCCTCCAGTACCTCAACGCGTGGCTGCTCGGCACGGGCGCCGCCGCGATCAACAACCTGATGGAGGACGCCGCGACCGCCGAGATCTCCCGCGCCCAGGTCTGGCAGTGGCTTCGCCACGGAGCTGCCACCGACGGCGGTGAGCCGATCACCCACGAGCGCTACCGTCGCGTCCGCGACGAGGAGCTGCTCAAGCTCGGCGGCCCCGCCGCCGGTCGCTACGCCGACGCCGCGGAAGTCCTCGACGGCCTGATCCTGAGCGACGCCTTCGCGCCGTTTCTCACGATCCCGGCCTATGCCCTCCTCGATTAAGGGGACGCGCAGCGTGACGTCGCCGAACTGCACCATCGAAGAAGTCAACGCCCTCGACCGAGCATCCTTCGTCGACCGCTTCGGTGCACTTTACGAGGGCTCGCCCTGGATCGCCGAGGCGGCCTGGGTTGGCCGTCCCTTCGCCGACCGCGACGATCTCCACCGCGCCCTCCACGCCGTCGTCGAGCGTGCCCCGCAGGAGCTGCAGCTCGCGCTGATCCGCGCCCACCCCGATCTCGTGGGCCGGGCGGCGCTGGCCGGCACCCTCGGCGGCCCCTCGACCTCGGAACAGGCCGCGGCCGGCCTCGACCCGGACCGGCTCACGCCGGACGACGTGGTCCACTTCGCGGAGCTGAACGCGGCGTATCGAGATCGTTTCGGCTTTCCGTTTGTGATCTGCGCCCGCGACAACAAAAAGGACGCCATCCTCGCCGGCTTCGCTGCCCGCCTTGATCAGCCGCGGGACCAGGAGATCGCCGCCGCCCTCTCGGAGATCGCCAAGATCTGCCATCATCGCCTGGCGGACATCCTCCCCGAGGACGGGTAGGGAAACCGCCATGACAGACCAGGACACCTCCCACCCGTTGGTGGGAGAGGGGTCGGGAGACGGCGCATGGACGGCGTTGCCTACGAGATCGGCTACGGTAAGCGGCGCGTCCCGGTCTACCGCGTCCACGCCGCCCCCCTCCGCGGCGTGACGCCGATCCCCGAATCCCCTTTCACCGACCGCGCCAATGCCCTCTTCGCCTGCGAGGTCGACGTCGAGGTCCTCGGCAACGACTTCCTCCCCGCCTACACCGCCGGCGACAACAGGGACGTCGTCGCCACCGACAGCATGAAAAACGTCGTCCTCCGCGAGGCGCTCGCCTACGACGGCGCCACCCTCGAAGGCTTCCTCGCCCGTCTTGGCCGCACCTTCACGTCCACCTACGACCAGCTCCGCACCCTGCGCCTCGCCGCCCGCGAGCTCCCCTTTGCCGCGGTCCCCGTCCCCGATGGCGTCGGCGGCTTCGCCGCGGACAACAACCTCTTCGTCCGTACCGGCGGGGACGTCGCCGTCGCCGCCCTGGAGATCGCCGACGACACGATCACCGGCCACCGCTCCGGCCGTGTCGGGATGGAGCTGATGAAACTCTCCGGCAGCGCGTTCACCAGCTTCGTGCGTGACGGCTTCACCACCCTCCCCGACCGACGCGACCGTCCCCTCTTCGTCGGCCTCGACATCCATTGGCGCTACGCCGACGTCGCCGACCTGCTCGCCCCCGACCCGACCCGCTACGTCCCCTCGGAGCAGGTCGGCGATCTCGTCCGCGCCGTCTTCGCCGGCTTCGTCAGCGAGTCGATCCAACACCTCGTCCACGAGATGGGCACCCGCCTCTTGGAGCGCTTCCCCCAGCTCGCCGAAGTCTCCTTCGCCGCCCGCAACTTGACCCGCGACCCGTACGCCGAATCGACGACGACCCCCCGCGCCAAGGTCTACAGCGACCCCTTCCCCGCCTACGGCGAGATCACCCTGACCATGTCGCGGGGCACGGCGTGAGCCAACGGCACCCGTCCCGAGCGAGGCGAACCGTGCTCGGCCCCCTTCAGGGGGCTTCGTGGGACCGCCCCGGGGTTTTGCACACCCGGCGACGTCGGCAAGGCGCTCAACCCTTGACGCCACGTTCCACTGGTGCATCGCCTAACCTCCTCCGCCGGCCAGGAGCGACCCGATGCCCGGACGCCTGACCACCCACGTCCTCGACATCGCCCGCGGCCGCCCCGCGGCGGGAGTCGCCATCGAGCTCTGGCGCCTCGGCCCGAACGAGGACCGGCGCCGGCTCGCGACCGTCCGCACCGACGCCGACGGCCGCACCGCCGCACCCCTCCTCGCCGGCGAAGCGTTGACCGCCGGCCTCTACGAGCTCGTCTTCGCCGTCGGTGCCTACTTCGCGGACCTCGCCCAGGAGCTCCCGGTGACCGATCCGCCCTTCCTCGACCGCGTTCCTGTCCGCTTCGCCGTCGCCGATGCCGACGCCCACTACCACGTCCCGCTCCTCGCCTCCCCGTGGGCGTACAGCACCTACCGTGGCAGTTGAGCCGGTGCCCGCTGGAGGAACCAGCGCCTCCGCGACACGCGCCCGCGTGGTCATGGCCCGCTGCGACGACCTCGCCATGCACAGCGATGAGCCCGGTCGATTGACGCGCCGTTACGGCACCCCCGCCCTGCGGGCGGCACAGGACGCGGTCGCCGCCTGGATGGAGGCGGCCGGGATGGGCGTCCGCCGCGACGCCGTCGGCAACCTCCTCGGCCGCTACCACGGCAGCGACCCGGCCGCGGGAACACTCCTCCTCGGCAGCCATCTCGACAGCGTCCGCGACGCCGGCCGCTACGACGGTCCGCTCGGCGTCCTCGTCGGCCTCGCCGCCGTCGAGCACCTCCATGCCCGCGGCGAGCGCCTCCCGTTCGCGATCGAGCTCGTCGCCTTCGCCGACGAGGAAGGGCTCCGCTTCGGCACCGCCTACCTGGGCAGCGGCGTCTTCACCGGAGCGCTCGACGCGGCCTCGCTCGCGCTGGCCGACGACGCGGGCGTCACCCTCGCCGACGCCATCCGCGCCTTCGGCGGCGAGCCGGACGCGCTCGCCGCCGCCCGCCGCGACGGCGCCGACCTCCTCGCCTACCTCGAGGTCCACATCGAGCAAGGTCCGACACTGGAGGCCCGAAATCTCCCGGTCGGCGTCGTCACCGCCATCGCCGGTCGGAGCGGGCTGCAGGTCACCTTCGCGGGCGAGGCGGGCCACGCCGGCACCGTCGCCATGCCGCTGCGGCGCGACGCCCTCTGCGCCGCCGCCGAATTCGTCCTCGCCGCCGAGGAGACCGCCCGCTCGCTCCCCGGCCTCGTCGCCACCGTCGGCCAGATCGCCGCCGAGCCGGGCGCCGGCAACGTGATCCCCGGCCTCGTCCGTCTCTCCCTCGATGTGCGTCACGCCGACGACGCCGCTCGCGACGACGCCCTCCGCCGCCTCCGCGCTCGAACGGACGAGATCGCCGCCCACCGCCGCGTTGTGGCCACCTGGGAGCTCGTCAACGACAACCCCGCCATCGCCTGCGAACCCGCCCTCGCCGCCACCCTTGCCCGCGCCGTCGAGCAGACCGGCCACCACACCCATCGCCTTCCCAGTGGCGCCGGGCACGACGGCGTCATGCTGACCCACCTCTGCCCGGTCGCGATGCTCTTCGTCCGCTGCGCCGGCGGCGTCAGCCACAACCCCGCCGAGTCGGTCACGGCCGAAGACGTGGCGGTTGCCATCGAGACCGTCGACCGCTGCCTCCTCCTCCTGGCGACAGCGCCTTCCTCCCCCTAACGGTCGCGCTGGCGCGGCAGCGCACCGACGCGAACCGCCGAGCCCCTCGGTGGCGAGGGGCCGCTCCTCCCCACCCAGAATCGGGGGCGGGCCGCGGAGGGAGCCATCGCCGACGCGGCAATCCAGCGGCTGGGGGAACAGTGCGAGCATCCGGCCCTTCCCCGATCCGACCTTCCCGCTTCGGCCCCCGCTCCGTAGGTCCTGGGCGATCGCCAACGGGTGGGCGACCGAGGAGCAGCACCACGGAAGAGGAGCGAATGCGCCAACGGGCAACCGTTCTCACCCGAACGGGCCAAATCACCCCATCCTGGTCGAGATTTTCCGGGTCCCTGCCCCGGAGGAGGGCGACCAGGTGGCCGTCCGCCGGGCCCGCCTCGATCCCAGCGACCGGGGAGGCGTCGACACCAGCACCGCTGGCGCGCCCACGTGCGGCCGTCCGCGGCTTTGCGACAAGGAGGATTGGGACGCCTCCGGGCACGCGGTGGCGGGGAAGATCAACGGGCGTTAGGGTGATGGGGCGGACATTCCAGCCCTGCTCGACACGACGGTCGCCTGCGTCCCAAGCGCCAGCACCACGCCGATCATTCACCCTGAACCAGCATGAACTCGTATCGTGTCGGACACGGCGAAGGTGAGGTCCCGTTGGACGATACCGTCGTCCTCGCGGCCGTTCGCCCGCTCGATCGACTCCACGCTCGACACCGGTTCGACCTCGGCGCGACGCTTTTGCCCTTGCTTGCGATCCCCGTGGTCGTGACTCCGACAATCGACGCCTTCGCCCGATCGTCGATCTCTGCGTCGCCCCCAATCTTTCGTTCGCCGACCCCTACCCGGCTGTGCTAGCGCCGACGCGCATCGGCCAGGATCATGCGTCTCGACCGCGGCTTCGACCGCATCTCCGGCCTTCGCCGTACCCAGCCGTCGCGGCTCGCGGCCTCGACGTCCGTCAGACTCCGGAAGGGGTGCCCATGCCCATTTACGACCTCATCGTCCGCAACGGCGCCCTCGTCACCGGGGACGGCGTCGCCGACGCCGACCTCGCCGTCGCCGACGGCCGGATCGCCGCGATCGGCCCCGAGCTGGACGGGTTGGGCCGCGCCGAGATCGACGCCGCCGGCCTCCACCTCTTCCCCGGCGTGATCGACGCCCACGTCCACCTCAACGAGCCGGGCCGGACCGATTGGGAGGGCTTCGCCACCGGCACCGCCGCCCTCGCCGCCGGTGGCGCGACGAGCTTCTTCGACATGCCACTCAACGCCCACCCGCCGACCCTCGACGCCGCGAGCTTCGACGCCAAGCGCGCCGCCGCCGAGGCCGTCGCCGTCGCCGACTTCGCCCTCTGGGGCGGCCTCGTCCCCGGCAACCTCGACGCCATGCCGGACCTGGCGGAGCGCGGCGTCGTCGGCTTCAAGGCGTTCATGTCGGCCAGCGGCACCGACGACTTCCCTCGCGCCGACGACCTGACCCTTTTGGAGGGGATGCGCCGCGCCGCCGCGCTCGGCCTTCCGGTCGCCGTCCACGCCGAGAGCGAGGCGATCACCTCCCGCCTCGCCGCCCGCAGCGTCGCCGCCGGTCAGGTAACGGCCCGCGACTACCTCCTCTCCCGGCCCGTCGTCGCCGAGGTCGAGGCGATCGGCCGTGCCCTGCTCCTCGCCGAGGAGGCCGGCTGCGCCGTCCACGTCGTCCACGTCAGCACCGGCCGCGGCGTCGCCCTCGTCGCCGCCGCCCGCGCCCGCGGCGTCGACGCCTCGTGCGAGACCTGCCCCCACTACCTGGTCCTCACCGAGGACGACCTGGAAGGGCTCGGCGCCGTCGCCAAGTGCGCACCACCCCTCCGCCCCGCCCACGAGCGCGACGCCCTCTGGGGTCACCTGCTCGCCGGCGATCTGCCGATGGTGGCCTCCGACCACTCCCCCTCCCCGCCCGCGATGAAGGAGGGCGCCGACTTCTTCGCGATCTGGGGCGGCATCGCCGGCTGCCAATCGAGCCTGCCGCTGCTGCTCGGAAGCGGCCACCATGGAGTTGATTTCCCCCTTCCCGACGTCGCCTCGGTAACCGCGGGATACGTCGCAGAGCGTTTCCGCTTACCGGCCAAGGGTCGCCTCGCCGTCGGCGCCGACGCCGACTTCGCCCTGGTCGCCCTCGCCGAGCCGTTCACCCTGGACCCCCGCGATCTCCTCTCTCGCCACCGCCTCAGCCCCTACGTCGGTCGTGCCTTCACCGGTCGCGTCGTCCGCACCGTGCTCCGCGGCATCACCACGTTCCTCGATGGTGCGGTCGTCTCGCCGCCGATCGGTCGACTGCTCCGGCCAGCCGCGGTTAGTTGAGCCGCCGGGGAACGTCGTGACGCAGAACGGGAGGACGTGTCTGTGATCCCCCGGTCCGGCGACGACGCGGCCCGAACGGCGGGATGGCGCAAGATCGAGGAGATCGACGGCGTCTTGGCCGCCGGGCGCCTCGGCGAGGACGGCTGGTACGACGCCGCCCGTGCCGTCCTCGAGGACGCCGACCTGGCGACCGACGACCCGTACGCCCAGTCCGGGATGCGGGCCGACGCCACCCGCTGGGAGCGCGGCCGCCGCCCGATCGCCGAGGGGATCAACCGCAATGGCACCTTCCTCGACGTCGGCTGCGCGAACGGTCTCCTGATGGAGAGCATCGTCGGCTGGGTCGCCGCCGACGGCCACCACGTCGAGCCGTACGGCCTCGACTAATTCCCGAACCTCGCCGCCCTCGCCCGCCACCGCCTACCCCGCTGGGCCGACCGCATCTTCGTCGGCAACGCGGGCAACTGGACGCCGCCCCAACGCTTCGACTTCGTCCGCACCGAGCTCGTCTACGTGCCGCCTGCGCGGCAACCGGCCCTCGTCGCACGCCTCCTCCGCGAGGTCGTCGTCCCCGGCGGCCGTCTCATCGTCTGCTCGTACGGCAGCTCCCGGCGTCTGGCACTCCGGGCCGAGCCGGACGGCGACCCGCTCCGCGATTGGGGCCACGCGGTCGCCGGAGAAGCGGAAGGCGCGGACGCGAACGGCGTCGTCTTCGTCCGCATCGCTTGGGCCGACGCGCCACCCTGATTGGCGAGGACCGCCCCCGAGCTACCAGTTAAGGTCGAAGCCCTCCCCCCCTCGGGCGACGACGGACCCGGGGACGAAACCTGATCTACACTGTGACGGCCGTGAACGCCGAGCGACGCGACCCCTTGAGACGGACTATGTGGCAGACCTACCTCCAGCCCACGAGCGTCGCCGACGCCCTCACCCTCCTCGCAAAGCACGGCCCCTCCGCGCGCATCGTCGCCGGCGGCACCGACGTCCTCGTCGAGCTCTCCCGCGGCCTCCGCCCGACCAAAACCCTGGTCGATATCACCCGCGTTCCCGACCTCCGGTACGTTCGCGAGGAGCGCGGACTGATCCGCCTCGGCGCCCTCGCCACCCACAACGACGTCCTCGCTTCCCCCTGCTGTCGGGAGCGGGCGCTGCCGCTGGTCCAGGCCTGCCAAGAGATCGGCGCGCCTCAGTTGCGGACCCGCGGCACCGTCGCCGGCAATCTCGTCTCCGGCTCCCCTGCCAACGACACGATCACGCCCCTCGTCGCCCTCGGCGCGGAGGTCGTCCTCGTCAGCACCGGCGGCGAGCGCGTCCTGCCACTCGCCGGCTTCACCCTCGGCGTCCGCCGCACCGACATCCGGCCGGACGAGCTGCTGCGCGAGATCCGCTTCCCCGCCCTCCGGCCGGACCAGCGAGGCCGCTTCCTGAAGCTCGGCCTGCGCCGCGCCCAGGCGATCTCGGTCGTCGACCTCGCCCTCGTCCTCACCTTCGACGACGAGCGCATCGCCGCCGCGCGAATCGCCCTCGGCTCCCTCGCTCCGACCATCGTCCGCGCCGCCGCCGCCGAAGCGTTCCTCGTCGGGAAGACGCTCAATCCCGAGACGTGCCACGGGGCCGGCCGCCTGGCCCTCGATGCCGTCTCCCCGATCAGCGATGTCCGCGGCTCGGCCGCGTATCGCCGCACGGCCATCGCGAACCTCGTCGCCCGTGGCCTGCGTGACCTCGCCACCCCCGACTGCACGTACCCTCCGCCCCCACCCGTCCTCCTCGACACGGGCGACGGGAGCGCCAACGGTGAGGCACCGCCTCCCTCGGGTCGTCCGTTCGTCGGGACGGTCGAGACCGTCGTTAACGGCGTGCCGCTCTCGCTCACCGGCGCCGGGTCCAAGACGCTCCTCGACGCCCTCCGCGAGGACGCCGGTCTGATCGGAACGAAAGAAGGCTGCGCCGAGGGTGAGTGCGGCGCCTGCACCGTCTGGCTGAACGGCCAAGCCGTGATGGCCTGCCTCGTTCCGGCCCCCCAGGCCCACAACGCCTCCGTCACCACGATCGAAGGGCTCCGCCCGTCCGCGGGCGACGACCCGCTCCACCCGCTCCAGCGCGCCTTCGTCGACCACGGGGCGGTGCAGTGCGGTTTCTGCATCCCCGGCATGCTGATGGCCGGAGCCAAACTCCTCCAGGAGCGCCTACGCCCGGATGAGTCCGCCGTCCGCGTCGCTCTGAGCGGCAACCTCTGCCGCTGCACCGGCTACCGCAAGATCGTCGACGCCGTCCTCGCCGCCGCCGATTCTTCGCCCGTCTCCGCCAACGGCGCGTCCCCGCGCGGTGCCACCCTCCGCTCCGCCAACGTTTCCAGCCCCGAAGGGGCTTCGTAGGATCAGCCCGGGGTCCGCCCCGGGCTGATCCCTCGCCCCGGAGACCCGCCATGCCCCGCGCCTCCGTCATCGGCCAACCCCTTCCCCGCCACGACGCCCTCGCCAAGGTCACCGGCGAGGCCCGCTACCCCGCCGACCTCGTCCGCCCCGGTATGCTCCACCTGAAGGTCGTCTTCGCCGACCGCCCCCACGCCCGCCTCCTCGCCATCGACACCACCGCCGCCCGCGCCCATCCCGGCGTCGTCGCCGTCCTCCTCGCCGCCGATGTCCCCGCCAACGCCTTCGGCCTGATCGAGGCCGACCAGCCCCTCCTCTGCCACGACGTCGTCCGCTTCGCGGGCGACAAGGTCGCCCTCGTCGCCGGCGAGAGCGCCGCCGCCGCCGAGTCGGGCGCCGCCCTCGTCCGCATCGACTACGAGGACCTTCCGGCCGTCACCGATCCCCGCACCGCCCTCACCTCCAACGCCCCGCTCGTCCACCCGGCGCGCGGCACGAACCTCCTCCTCCACGTTCCGATCCGGAAGGGGGACGTCGCCGCCGGTTTCGCCGCTGCGGACGTGGTCCTCGACGGCGAGTTCGGCACCTCCTGGCAGGAGCACGCCTTCCTCCAGCCGGAAGCGGGCGTCGCCTTCGTCGACGAGCGGGAGCGGGTCGTCGTCGAGACCGCCGGCCAGTGGCTGCACGAGGACCGCCGCCAGATCGCCGCCCTGCTCGGCCTGCCGGAGGATCAGGTTGTCGTCCGCTACGCCGCCATCGGCGGGGCCTTCGGCGGGCGGGAAGATCTGTCCGTCCAGGGCTTGCTCGCCCTCGCCGCCTGGCGTCTCCGCCGGCCCGTCGCCCTCGTCTGGAGTCGAGAGGAGTCGATCCGCGGTCACCACAAGCGCCACCCGATGCGCGTCCGCTGTCGCTGGGGCGCGACCACGGACGGCCGGATCACCGCGGTCGAGTCGGAAGTCGTCGCCGACGGAGGCGCCTACGCCTCGACCAGCGCCGAGGTCGTCAAGGTCGCCACCCTCTTCGCCAGCGGGACCTACGAGGTCCCCAACGTCGCTGCCGACGGCTACGCGGTCTACACCAACAACATCCCGAGCGGCGCCTTCCGCGGCTTCGGCGCCCCTCAGGCCCAGTTCGCCGCCGAGATCATGGTCACCCGCCTCGCCCACGCCCTCGACCTCGATCCCGTCGACCTGCGGCGCCGCAACCTCTACCGCGAGGGGAGCGTGGAGCCGACCCAGCGCCCCCTCCCTCTCGGCGTCAGCGCGCTGCCGGTGCTAGAGCGCTGCGTGGAGGAGGCACGGGCGCGGTTCTGGGATCCGGGAGCCGAGGGCCGAGGCGATGGGGACGGGGACTGGCGCGCGGCCGTCGGCGCGGGGGACGCCGGCCTCGCACGGGGAAGTGGTACCGGTCCCCACCTCCGCCGCGGCCTCGGTATCGCCTCGGGCATCAAGAATCTCGGGTACTCCTTCGGCTTCCCGGAGCAGGCCACGGCCACCGTCGAACTCTTCGGCCGAGGCGAGCCGGAGCGCGGCGTCGTCCGCGTCGGCGCCGCCGACGTCGGCCAGGGGTCCCACCTCGCCCTCCGCCAGATCGCCGCCGAGGAGCTTGGTCTACCCCTGGACCAGATCGAGATGGTCTGCGACGACAGCGCCGAGGCGCCGAACGCCGGCAGCGCTTCCGCCTCCCGCCTGACCTTGATGGCCGGCCGCGCCGTCCACGACGCCGCGGTCGAGGCCCTGGTCCGCTACCGCAACAGCGACGAGCAGCGCGTGGAAGCGACCAGCCAGTACCGCCCCCCGGCGACGACCCCTCTCGCCCCCGGCTCCGGTGCCGGCACCCCCAACTACTGCTACGGCTACGCCGCCCAGGCGGTCGAGGTCGAGGTCAATCTCCTCACCGGTCAGATCCGCGTCGAGCGCGTCATCAGCGTCCACGACGTTGGCAAGGCGATCAACCGCCAGCAGGTCGAGGGCCAGATCGAGGGCTGCCTCGCCCAGGCCCTCGGCTACGCCCTCCTAGAGGACTTCCGAGTGGAGGACGGCCGCGTCCTGACCCCCTACCTGAGCACCTACCTCCTCCCGACCACCCTCGACATGCCGACCGAGATCGTCCCCGTGATCCTCGAGCTTGCCGACCCGAACGGCCCCTACGGTGCCCGCGGTGTCGCCGAGATGCCCCTCGTCCCCCTCCTCCCCGCCATCGCCGCCGCCGTCCACGACGCGGTCGGTGTCTGGCTTACCGAGCAGCCCTTCACCCCGGAGCGGGTGCTGGCCGCGCTCGCCGCGGCACCGGACACGGCAAGGCGAGACGCTGTCGGAGGGCGGTCGCTGGACGTGGCGAGGTGATGGTCACCGGTGGCCCGGTTGGAACCACCCCGCCATCATCTCGTCCTCCCCGTGTCGTTCTCACGAATCGCGTGCGCAAGCAGGTGGCTGATCGCCGGATCACTCTTGCCGACGTGAATCGCTCGGTCCCCCCATCGAGCCGTCGCTAGCCGAGCGTCGACCGACCACGATGAGCCGTCGCGGCACGGACGACGACACCTCAAGATCCTCGTTGTCACCGCCCTCCGCATCGGACGGAAACCGGAATGCCCACCGCCAGCGGCCGCCCGTCGGTTGCCTTGCGGGTTCGCATCGACGCCAAGGCCGACGCCGACGCACTGAACCCGACGGTGGACCACGGCGCCGTGGTCCACCGTCGGGTTCGCTGCTTTGGTCGACGTCAACGCCGACGGCCGCCCCCTCAGGGTCGAGGTCGGCATGGCCTCGGACTTTCTCGCCTTTCTCACCAGGAACGGTGGCGAGTTGGTCCTCCCCGCACCGTTCTCCACCTCGACCGACGTCCCAATCGGGGTGGAGCGCCCTACCTCCGGCCTATGGGCACCGCATCCTGCCCGTCACTGCCGAGAAGCGGGTAGCCATCCAATTCGAGCGGGACGCGGGCGGGTGACCCCGCTACTACCCCAGTTCTGCTCCCTCCTAACCTAGAAGCACCCGTTGGATTCCTGCTCGACGTCGGCCACTCCCGTCGACGTCCGCTCGTACCGATACTCGTCGCTCGACGCCCCCTTGAAGACGTCCGCACCGACGGTCGTTCCGGTTCTTAGAAACCGGAACCGCTCCAGCAGCGCGATCGACGCCGCGTTCCGGGTGTCGATCTCCGCCACGCATTCGGCGACGCGGTAGTCGTCGAACAAGTGGGTCAGCAGCCTGGCCAACTCCTCGCTCGCATACCCCTGACGCTGATACGGAACGAAGACGGTGTAGGCGACGATCGCGGTCCCGTTCTCCTGCACCGACGCCTGCAGCAGCCCGACGTACGCCTCCGCACCCTCCCGCAGCCGCATCGCCCGGTTCAGCCACGCCTCTCGTCCGTTCGGAGAGCGCCGGCCCGCAAGCCGAGCGTATCGCGCACCCAGTGCCTCCACCGTCTCCGGCGGCTCTTGGGGGATGAAGCGTTAGTGCTGCGCGCTACCGAGGAACGGAAAGACGGCTAGGGCGTGGGTCTCAAGTAGCGGCTCCAACAGGAGACGATCGCTACGGAGCGGACGCTCGGGCTCGACCAAACGGATTGGTTCTCCGGTCACTCGGCTTGCCCCTCGCTCGCAGCGGCGAGCTACTGTTCAAGCACCACGCTCCACGTTCCCTCGCTCCGCACGGCGAGGACGAAGTCTCCGTTCCCCGGGATGCCATCCGCCATGCTCCCGGCGTACGGCAGCTTCTTCGTTCCGAACGGCAGCGCCTTCCCCCGGGCGTCGTAGAGCGTGGCGGCGACCTCCCCCTCCCCCTGGGCCTCGAGCCGGACGACGACCAGACCCTCGCGCAACGGGAACGGCTCCGACACGACATCGCCACGACCGGCGAACCGTACCCCCTCCGGCACGGCGGCCCCAACCACCCGCGTCGCCACCCGCCGTTCGAGCGCGGTCACCCGGGTCCGCAGCGCGGCCACCTCCGCCGCAAGATCCGGCTCGCCCTGGGCACGCCCGTTCGCGGCACCGCCGATCGCGATCATCCCGACAACGAGCACGCCCAGCGCCCACCGCGGCATCCCGCTCCCTCCCCCGATCAGCTGGCTCGGACCGGCAGCCTAGCACGACGCTGCCGCCCGCAAAGCGCGACCAATTCGGGCACGAGGAGCGGGGTGCCTCGTCATCGGTCGCCGGCCGCCTCGACCGCTTCCTGGACGGTCCCCGCCGTCACGATCAGGCGGCGCCCCGACCTTTGCCCGGAGGCGGCGCCGCGGGTTCGACGGGGGGATCCCTGCCCGCGCCGCCGACGAATCAGCGGCGGTCTGGCGTGCTCGCCGTCAATCCTCCGTCGCCTTCCGCGCCGCCGTGTTCGGCACGAACTGCCCCCCTACGCGGGACCCCGCGCGCTTCCTGGCGTCGGTTGCGTGCCGTTGGGCCGGGGTCAGTTCCTCCCACGTCCCCTTCGGAAGGTAGCGCGCGGTCTCCTCGCCACGGACCGCCGGCTCGCCGTCCGCGGTGGTCCACTCCTCCTCCGCCCACTCCACCAGGTGCCCCTGCGCCTCGGTCCGCTCTTCGGAGGTGTAGCCGCCGCCCGCGTCTTCGTACGCCCTGGCCAGCAGCTGCGCCTTGCGAGCGCTCCACTGGCCGGGCCGCCCGCCCTTGTCGCCGGCCGTGATCTCGGACTTCAGCCGGTCCCGCAAATTCGCGTCGGTGTAGACCGAGCCGTCCTGGCCGCTCCGCTTCGGCACCCCGCCGCCTCCTCCCACCCTTCTCCTCCCGTCATCCGACGAGAGCGGGAGACACCGCGCATCCGTCGTGCTCAGCGCAATCGGTCCGACACCATCGCTACCGGTCGTCGTACCCCTGGGCGGCATCCCCGGGTTCCGTCCCGAACGAACCGGCATCCCCCGGCAACCCGCTCGCCAATCCGTCGAGCGCTTCCAGGACCGGTCCAACCTGCGCCGGGTCTGTCAGCGTCCCCCCAACCATCACCGCCCGCCGCGTCTCCGCCACCACCCGCAGCGCCGCGCCGGCGACGCTTGCCGACCCGCCCGTCTCGTCCTCGACGACGGTCACGACCCCGCGGAAACGCCCGCCGGCGTCGAGGACGACAACGTAGCTCCGGCTGCCCCGGTCCAGCCGTCCGCGCAGGCTGCCGCCCCCCACGCCCATAGTCGCCTCCGTCCCGTCAACGTCGTAGCCGGCCGCCTCCAGCTCGGCGCCGAGCGCGACCGGGTCCCAGCGCCAGGCGGGCGCCGCCGTCTCCTCTCGATCCACGCTCCTACCCCTCCGGTTGGCCCTCTCCAAAATCCTCGGCGAAGGTGGCCGCGAGGCGGGTCAGGTTGCCCCGGTCCGTCAGGAGCACGCCCAGCTCGCGGTTCTGGTCGAGCGACGTCGCCGTAAAGTTCTGGGAACCCACGTAGGCCCGCGCCCCGTCGATCAGCATCATCTTGGCGTGGATATAGAGTCCGCCCCGCGCCAGCTGCACCTCGACCCCGGCATCCGCCAGCTCCCGCCGCTCCTCCGCGTTGTCGTCGTCCTCCGACATCACCAGCCGGACCGCAACGCCGCGCCGCTCGGCGGCGACGAAAGCCGCCATGATCTCCGGGTCGCGCATCACCTCAGCGTAGACGTCCAGCGTCCGTTGGGCGCCGTCGATCAGCCACAGGAGATCCTTCCGGCTCGTCGTTGGGCTGACGATCAGCGGCCCGTCCGGCGGTTCGGCGGATCGGTTCCAGTCCGCCTCGAAGATCGCCGCCGCCTGGGCGACCTCGGCCGGCCGGGTCGTGATCACCCCGAACTCCCGGTTCTTGGTGAACGACGAGTAGGTCAGGTTCTGGTTCATCACCAGCGCCGTCGCGCCGTCGACCACGAGGCTCTTGACGTGGCCGAACCGGAACGCCGGGTTGTCCCATCTCACCGCGATCCCCGCCCGCTGCAGGCGAGCAAAGACCTCCGGCTGCGTCCCCGCCCCGCCGAACGGCTGCTCCTCCAGGATGACCCGCACCCCGATGCCCCGCAGCCGCGCCCGCTCCAGGGCCGCGATCGTCTCCTCGTCGCTCAGCAGATACACCGCGAGCGCGAGCGACTCCCGCGCCCCGTCGATCTCCTCCAGGACCGGCGCCCGCCCGTCCTCCGGTTGGACGAAGAGCTGGGCAAAGCCGGGTCCGGGCAGCACGGGCGGCGGCGGCAGGGCGCCGCGGCGCTGCCGCGGCGCCGGAGCCTGCCGGACGTGGGCGTCGCGTCGGGTGCCGCCGTCGCTCGAGGAGACGGCTGGCCGCTCCCCTGGCACCTCGTCCCGCGCCATCTCCCCGCACCCCTGCGCGAGCAGTACGGCGACGAGCACGACGACGCCGGCGAAGAATCTCGGGAACGAGACCGCGAGTCTGCGGAGTCCGCGACGCCCCTGGCCATCCCGACCGTTCAGGAGCCAACCCGATCGCGCCAGGCGCGGATCTCGGCGGCGTGCTCGTCGTAGTGCTGGTAGGTATCCTCCTCCAGGCACCCGCAAAGCCCGACCGTCGCCGGGTCGAGCGGCAACCGGGATCGGAGCAAGGCGACGATCAACCCATGCGCCCGCTCCAGCTCGGCCCGCTGCTCCGCCGCCGAGCGGTCCGCCCGCGCCGCCGCCTCTCGCTCGTTCATCGCCTGCCAGTCGACGACCTTGGCCGGCGCCTGCCCGGCCAGCTGCCGCTCAGCGGCGACGAGCGCCTGCTCGTCCCAGAACGCGAGGTGCCCCATCACGTCCTTGACCGACCACTCCCCGACCGCCCCGGGCTCCCCCAGCCGCTCCTCTGGAATGCCGTCGAGCGCCGCTGTCAACCCGCGCCAGCTCCCCTCGATTCGCTTAAGCGCGACGGCGATCTCGTCGTCGGCGCCGGCGTCGGCCCCCTCGTTCCTCGTCGCCGTGTCCGCCACATCAAGCTCCTCCCGGTCGATTCCACGATTTGCCGCGATGTAGGGTCGCAATTCTTCGCGCCCCGACCGGATTCGTCTGGCGCGACAGGGCGCTTGCCGTTCCCGTGCGCGGGCGCCGGCCGCGGTCGACGACCTCGCTCGCACACGTCAAGCCATTGGACCGAGCCTTGAACGCGTATTAAACGATGCAGAAGGACCGGGCTCGTTGCCCGGCCCCCCGCCCGTCTCGACCGGGTCCATGGCGGGCAATCCTACGCCGCCTTCACCGCCGCGATCAGCTTGCCAAGCGAGTCCTTCGCGTCCCCGAAGAGCATCGTCGTGTTCGGGGCGTGGAAGAGCTCGTTCTCGATCCCCGCAAACCCCGACTTCATGCTCCGCTTCAGGACGATCACCTGCTCCGCCTGGTCGACGTTCAGGATCGGCATCCCGTAGATCGGGCTGCTGCTGTCGTTGCGGGCTGCCGGGTTCGTCACATCGTTGGCGCCAATCACCAGCGCCACCTGCGTCCTGGCGAAGTCATCGTTGATCTCGTCCATCTCTTTCAGGTCGTCGTACGGCACGTTCGCCTCGGCCAGCAGCACGTTCATGTGCCCCGGCATCCGGCCCGCCACCGGGTGGATCGCGTACTTGACGTCGACCCCCCGCTCCTCCAGCACGTCGGCCAGCTCCCGCACCGTGTGCTGCGCCTGCGCCACCGCCAAGCCGTAGCCGGGAACGATGATTACCCGCTCCGCGTAGGCGAGCGGCACCGCCGCGTCCTCGGCGCTCGTCTCCCGCACCGGCTGCGCCTCGCCCACCGCCGCTCCGCCGCCGCCGGCCGCCGCCGGTGCCGCGCCGAACGCTCCGAAGAGGACGTTGGTCACGGAACGGTTCATCGCGCGCGCCATCAGCAGCGTCAGCAGCGAGCCGGACGCGCCGACGAGCGCCCCGGCCACGACCAGCGCCTGGTTGCCGAGCACGAATCCGGTCAGCGCCGCCGCCAGCCCGGTCAGGGAGTTCAGGATCGCGATCACGACCGGCATGTCGGCGCCGCCGATCGGCAGCACCAGCAGCGCCCCGAGCGCGAGCGCGGCCAGGAAGAGGGGCACCAGTAGCGCCTGCGCCACCCCACCGCTACCGAGCGCGATCACCAGCACCGCGAGCAGCAGCACCGCGCCCCCCAGCGCCGCGTTGATCACTCGCTGCGAGGGGAAGACGATCGGCCGTCCCGACATCAGCTCCTGCAGCTTGGCGAAGGCGATCATGCTGCCGGTGAAGGAGATCGAACCGATCAGCGTCCCGAGCACGATCGAGGTCGTCTCGCCCCGACCGATGTCGGTCGCGTGCTCGAACTCGACGACCGAGACGAGCGCGGCCGTCGCACCGCCCATCCCGTTGAAGATAGCCACCATCTGCGGCATCGCCGTCATCTTGACGGTCCGCGAGGGGACGATCGAGGCCCCCGCCCCGACCACGATCCCGATCACGATCAGGAGGTGGTTCTGCAGTCCCCGCGTGAAGACCGTCGCCAGCACGGCGACCGCCATCCCCACCGCGGCCAGTTGGTTCCCCCGCCGCGCCGTCGCCGGCGAGCCGAGCTGCTTCAGCCCGACGATGAAGAGGACCGACGCGACCACGTAGCTCAGGTCGATCAGCGCATCCCGCCAGTTCTCGATCATCGCCCCTGCGCTCCCCCGGGTTGACCCGGCCGCTTCCGGAACATCTGGAGCATCCGGTCCGTCACCACAAAGCCGCCGAAGACATTGGCGGCCCCGAGCACGACCGCAACGAACCCGAGCGCCTGCAGCAGGAAGCCGTCGACCCGCCCCAGGACCAGCATCGCGCCCAGCAGGACGATACCGTGGATCGCGTTCGTCCCCGACATCAGCGGCGTGTGCAGCGTCGCCGGCACCCGCCCGATCAGCTCGATTCCGAGAAAGATCGCCAGCAGAAAGACATACGCCCCGAGCAAGACCTCGTTGTCCATCCCACCCTCCACCGACTGTCGCCGTCAACCGCCGCTTGGATCGTCGATCGCCCCGCTGCTCCACTCCCCCGTCCCCAGCCCCCGGAGGGGCTTCGTCGGTTCAGCAGGGGGGCGTCAGCTCCGCGCACGGGAAAACCACAGCTCGGCGTGCCACCCCCCATCAATCCCCCCGCGCCACCTCCGCCGCCCGCCCCGGGTCCCCCGCCGCTTCGGGGTTGGTGGCCGCCGCCAACTCCTGCCCCTGCGCCGGCTCCGCTACCGGCGTCGGCGTCGGAGCCGACGCCGTTCCGTCGAGCCCGAGCCGCTGCCGCGTGGCCTCGTGGACCACCTCGCCACCGCGCGTGATGCAGGTCCCCTTCACCACCGCGTCGGCGAAGTCGGGCACGAACCGGCCCTCCTTAACGAGCAGTGCCAACAGGTTCTGAACGTTTTTGGAGTACATCTGGCTGGCATGGACCGGCATCGTGCTCGGCAGGTTCAGCAGCCCGATGACCGTCACCCCCTCCCGGACGACCACCTCTCCTGGCTCGGTCAGCTCGCAGTTGCCGCCCGTCTCCGCCGCCAGGTCGACGATCACCGAGCCGGGCCGCATCTGACGCACCGTCTCGGCCGAGATCAGCCGCGGCGCCGGCCGGCCCGGCACGAGCGCGGTCGTGATGACGACGTCGGAGCGCGCCGCTCGCTCCGCCAGCTTCTCCTGCTGGCGCCGCAGCACGTCGGCCGACGCCTCTTTGGCGTAGCCGCCGACGTCCTGCGCGTCGGTCTGCCCGGTGTCGATCTCGACGAAGCGGGCGCCAAGGCTCTCGACCTGCTCCTTGACGACCGGCCGGGTGTCGTACGCCTCGACCACCGCCCCCAGCCGCCGCGCCGTCGCGATCGCCTGCAAACCGGCCACGCCGGCGCCGACGACCAGCACCTTGGCCGGCGTAATCGAGCCCGCCGCCGTCGTCAGCATCGGGAAGAACCTCGGGAGGTGGTCGGCGGCCAACAGAACCGCCTTGTAGCCGGCCACCGTGCTCTGCGAGGAGAGGACGTCCATCGACTGGGCGCGGGTGATCCGCGGGATGGCGTCCATGCTGAAGGCGGTGATCCCCTTCGCCGCCAGCGCTTGGACCAACTCCCCGTTGGAGAGCGGCGCGAGCAACGCGATCAGCGCCGACCCGTCCGGTAGCAGCGGCACCTCGTCGTCGGACGGCCGCTGGACCTTGATCGCGAGGTCGGCCCGCCGGTAGAGCTCCGCCGCGTTCGGCACGATCGTGGCGCCCGCCTCCTCGTAGGCGGCGTCGGCGACGCCCGCTTCCTCCCCCGCTCCCGCCTCGACCAGCACAAACGCGCCGGAGCCGGTGAGCCGCTTCACCGCGTCGGGAATCAAGCCGACGCGGCGCTCACCAGCCGCCGTCTCCCGTGCCACACCGATCGTCAGCCGGCCCCCCGCCGACCCGCCGTCCCGCTCGCCCAAGCTACCGCCCTCCCCGATCCCGCCCCGTCGCACGGACCGCGTCTCCGCCCCCGCGCCGGCCTCGCCGATCGCCCGCCCAACGGTGCGGCGCGTCGCCCACGACGCCCGCGACGCCGCGCCGACCGGGCGGTGTGGTTCGCTTCCGGTACCCTCGTCGGCGCGGATTCTACACGGTAGCCGCGGCCGCCGGGCGCGCTCGCTTCCGCGCGTCGGCGAAGCAGGCCGCGGCGACCGGCAAGTGGGAGGGAGGCCCGACGATCACCTAGGCAAGGGGCTCCCGCGAAACCGGCCGCAGGAAGGACCCATCGGCGCTCGCGTGGTTGGAAGGTTGGCAGGACATCGGCCTCGACACGCTCAGACGCCACCGGTTCCCCGGTGGCGTCTGAGCGTCTTGGTGGTTTTGCTCCCGCCCGGCGCCGGTCGTCTCGGTCGCCGGCGCCGAGGACGGGACGCGCTAGCGGCGGACCAACGGACCCCGCGTCGGCTGCGGGCGCCGGACCGGCACCGGGACGAGGACGGGCGCCGGCCGAACCGCCTGCCCGAGGAGCTTCTCGAGCCACCCGGCGATCTTGTCGGCGAGGGAGGTGGGGCGTGCCATCGACTGCTCCGCGCTTCGGGACCGAATCGTCCCGTCCCTCAAAGATACGTTTCGCCCGTTCGTCGGGTTCTCTCCGGTCGCGACCGAAGGGTCCGCCTCAGGCCCCGACCGCAGGGCAAGCAGCATGCCACAAGCTCCTGCCAATGCGGCCCCTTCACGGCGGACCTGTTGCAACCGCGACGGCCTGCCTCGGTCCCCCTTCCCTCGCTGCCAGGGGCCCCCGGCAACCGGCGTATCCGGGACGCGCCCCCCCGGCCGAAACCGTTAGCTGGCAACCCGAAGCAGCCCCTCCTCTTTCACGAGGTCGACGCCCAGCGTCCGGTATCCCACCGTGTCGAACAGCACCACCACCTTGCCGTCGCCGGCGCGCATCACCGTGCCGGACCCCCAGTTTCGATGCACGACCAGGCAATTGACCGGGAAGGGCGTGTTGTCATCGTCGACGGGGATCACGAGCCCCGCCTCGCAGACGTCGCACCGCCCGCACGGGGGGGCGTACGCTTCCCCGAAGTAGTTGAGCAGGTACTCTCGGCGACAACCGGTCGTCTGCGCGTAGCCACGGATCATGTCGACCCGGGAGCGGGCGAAGCGCCGCAGGTTCTCCTGCGCCTCCGCCGCCTGCGCCGCCGCCTCGTCGACGTCCGCCCCCTTCGAGGAGCGGACCCTGCCGGTCGGCGTCACGTCGACCGCCCCCACCTCCTCCAACCGGCTCAGCGCGACCGTCACCTTCGACGCCGGCAGGTCGACCTCCTCCGCGATCTTGGCCGGCGTCATCGCCCGCGGGTGACCATGGACGGCCTCGGCGACCGCCTCCATCTGCTCCTCGTCGACGCGGCCGGCCCCCGCAAAGAAGCGCCGCAGGTTCAGGTCCTCCTCGCGGAAGAAGAGGGCCGCCTGGGCCGGTTCACCGTCCCGCCCGGCGCGGCCGATCTCCTGGTAATAGGCATCGACCGACTCACTGACATCGAGGTGAAAGACGAAGCGGACGTTCGGCTTGTCGATCCCCATCCCGAACGCCGTCGTAGCGACGATCACCTCGGCGGCGTCCTCCCGGAACGCCTCCTGGACGCGGACCCGCTCCCGGGCCGGCATCCCGGCGTGGTAGGCGAGCGCCACGACCCCCCGCTCCACGAGGTTCTGCGCCAGCTCCGCTGCACGCTTCCGGGTCGCCGCGTAGACAATCCCCGGCTTCGGCGCCGCGACGGCCGCCGCCATCAGCGCCTCCCGCTTCTCCCCTTCGTCCTCGAACCGCTCGACGACGAGGCGAATGTTCGGCCGGTCGAACCCTTCGACGATGAGGTTCGGCTCGCGCATTCCGAGCCGCTCGCAGATCTCCTCCCGCACCGGCGCCGAGGCGGTCGCCGTCAACGCCAGCGTCCGGGGGCGACCTAAATCCGCGATCACCGCGCCGAGCCGCAGGTACTCCGGCCGGAAGTCATGCCCCCACTCGCTCACGCAGTGCGCCTCGTCAACGACGAACAACGCCGGCTTGATCGCGCGCAGCCGCGCCATCGTCTCCTCGTTCGCGAACTGCTCGGGGGCAAGAAAAAGGAACTCGATCTCCCCCTCGGCCAACTCCGTGAACGCCGCGTCCCGCGCCGCCTCCCGGACCGTCGAGTTGACCTCGGCGGCGCCTCCCACGTCCTCCCCCACGATCGACTCCACCTGGTCGCGCTGGAGCGCGATCAGCGGCGAGACGACCACCGTCGCCCCCTCGATCATACTGCCCGCGATCTGGTAGATCGCCGACTTTCCCGACCCGGTCGGCATCACCGCCAGGGTGTCTTGCCCGGCCAGCGTCGAGAGGATCGCCTCCTCCTGGCCCGGGCGGAACCCCTTGTAGCCGAACCGTTCGCGCGCCACACGGCGCATCCGCGCCGCCTGCCCCTTCACCGTCCCCACCCGCTCGCGCTCCTCGTTCACCCGTTCCGTCCACCCCCGGTCCCGCCGTCGCGCCGGGGATCTCCATTTCGCAACGCCCGTGCCGTACGTACACGGTCATGTCGCCGAGGTGACGATAGGTATTGGCACGCGGCGTGCCTTCACCGGCACGCGTCTGGCCGTCCGTCGTTCGTCTCCAGGGGAACCGATGAACCTCCGCTTCGTCCCGACCAAGGCCCACGGCGTCCTCGACTACCTGTCGGTTGCGACCCTCCTCGCGGCGCCTCGTGCCCTCGGTTGGGGTCCGCGCACGACCAAACTGCTGACGGGCGCCGCGGCCGGCACGCTCGTCTACAGCCTCCTCACCCGCTACGAGCTCGGTCTCAAAAAGGTCCTGCCAATGCCCGGCCACCTCGCGCTCGACGCCGCAGGTGGCGCCCTCTTCTGCGCCGCCCCCATGCTCCTCCCGGAGGAGGACGGCTCGGTGGGCGCTGCGCTGATCGGCTTCGGCCTCTTCGAGATCGGCGCGGCCCTCGCCACCCGGACGCAGCCGCCCGCCCTTCCCGGCTGAACCGACGCGCCCCCGCCCGTCGCCCCAACCCCCATCGCTGAGGGCGTCCGTACACCTCATACTGTGCTCCGTCACCGGTCGCGATCGGAGGTTGCGTGGCGATCCAGACGCTCCCGTCGGCGCCGTCGAAACCGACCGTGACCGGTGCCACGGAGGGTGGTGGAAGCCCCCGCCGCGAGTTCCTCTCCGACCTGGTGGACGATCTGCGGGCGCGGCTGCCGGACGGCCTGGCCGATTTTCGACACCGCCCCGGCATGAGCCTGGTAAAGCTCTTCTACGCGAATGAGCGCGTCCACTTCGAAGTCTGGATCGATGGAGGGCGCGGCCACCTCGGGCTCGGGCTCCACTTCGAAGACGGTCCCGTCAGCACCGCCGCCTACCTCGCCTTCTTCGACGCCCGGATCGTCGAGCTCAAACACGACCTCGGTTCGGGGCTGGAGCTGGAGCGGTGGACCGCCTCCTGGGGCCACCTCTACGAGGTTGTCCCGCTCCCCCGGCTCGACGCCGCCGCCGTCCGCCGCACCGCCGACCGCCTCGCCGCCCTGATCGTTGCCCTTCAGCCGCTCGTCGAGGCCGCCGCCGTTCCCCCGGAGCGATCCGCCGCCGACGCCGGGCCTCGCGGCCCGTGGCGCTCCCGGCGCCGAGGCCCCGGTTAGCCCCGCCCGATTGGCGGCCCGCTGGTCGATCTGCCCCAACCCGTCCTTGGCCAGACGCCGAACCGCCCGCACCGCCCTCGATCCACTGCCACCGCCCCGACGACCCAGCCCCCCACGGTAGCGGCACCCTGCTTGCGTCTGATCCCCGCGAAGGATCCGCGAGATCGACGGATCGTCGGGTGAAGGAGGTGCGCGCGCGATGGCGGACGAAGCGAGCGCACCGGCCCGGTCGGCGATCGAGCGCGTACCGACCGCTATCGCGGGGCTGGACGAGGTGTTGGGCGGCGGGTTCCTCCGCGGAGGCTCCTACCTCGTCCTGGGAGAGCCTGGAACCGGCAAGACGACGCTCGGTAACCAGATCGCCCACGGCCATGCCCGGTCCGGGGGCGTCGCCCTCTACGTCACCATCCTCGCCGAGGCGCACGACCGGATGCTCCTCCACCTCGGCGGTTTTGCCTTCTTCGATCCCTCGCTGGTCGGGAGCGGCGTCGGCTATCTGAGCCTCTTCGACGACCTCCATCGGGGCGGTCTCGAGGCCGCCCTGACCGCGCTCCGCCGCTCCGTGCAGGAGCACCACGCCACCCTGCTGGTGATCGACGGTGCCGGTCGCTTCGAGGACTTCGCTCCGTCCCGCGCCGAATACCGGCGGCTCAGCGCTGAGCTGCACCAGCAACTCAGCCTCCTCGGCTGCACCACGCTGCTCCTCGCCCAGCCCACCGTCGGGGCCGACCCGATGCATACCCTTGGCACCCACGTCGACGGCATCCTCCTCATGGAGGACCACCTGCTTGAAACCCGGGCGACCAGAATGCTGTTGGTGCCCAAGATGCGGGGCACCGACACGCTACGCGGCCACCACGCCTTCGCCATCACCGGCGCCGGGGTGGAGGTGTATCCCCGTCTGGAAGCGGCACTCGTTCCTCCGCCGCCGCCCGTTCCCCGACGCCGGCGGCATCCGCTCGGGATCGCGGGGCTGGACACGGTGCTGATCGGGGGGGTGCTAACCGGCTCGACGACCCTGGTTGTTGGACCGCCGGGGATTGGCAAGACGAGCGTTGGTCTCCAGTTCATCACCGAGGGCGCGGAGCACGGGGAGCGGGGTCTGATCGCCGGCTTTCAGGAGGCGCCGGAGCGGCTGGTGGCAAAGGCCGAGGGTCTCGGGCTTGGTCTCGGCGGCCACGTCGAGGCGGATCGGATCCGGTTCCTGTGGCAGCCGTCGACGGGGCGCCCGATCGACGCCTGGGCGGGGGAGCTGCTCGCCGCCGTCGCCGAGTACCGCCCCCAGCGGGTGCTGGTCGACGCCTTCACCGACATGGCGCGGCTGGCGACCGACGCCGGTCGATTGCCGGCCTTCACCCGCGCCCTCGCCTCCGCCTTGCGCGCCCGCGGTGCCACGACGCTGCTCACCGCCGAGGTGCCGACCGTCGAGGGGACCGGGCTCGACGTTCCACTGCCGGAAGCGTCGGCGACGATCGACAACGCCGTCCTGCTCCGCTACGTTGAGCCCCGCTCCCGCCTCCACCGCCTCGTCTCCGTCCTCCGCGTCCGCGAGAGCGGCTTCGACCCGGCCGTCCGCGAGTTCGCGATCACCGACCGCGGGATCGAGGTCGACCCCTCGGGGGAAGCGGCCGAAGTTATCCTGACCGACGCCGCCCGGCGCGCGTCCGGGACGAGCGCCGACGGGGACGACGGATGAACGGCGAAGCGCGCGCTCCGCGTAAGATCCTGGTCGTCGACGACGAGCCCGCCATCCGCTCCTTCCTCGTGGAGTTGCTTGAGGCGGAGGGCTACCGCACGGCATCGGCACCCAACGGTCGGATCGCCGTCGAACTGGCGGCCCGGGAACGGCCCGATCTGGTCCTCTCCGACGTCATGATGCCGGAGCTCGACGGACCCGGCATGGTCCGCTCCTTGCGGGCCGCGCCGGACCTGGCCGAGGTACCGATCGTCCTCATGAGCGCGGCCAACGGCGCCGTCCCACTCGACCCGTCGATCACCGCCTTTCTCCCCAAACCGTTCGACCTCGACGACCTCCTGGCGGTCGTCGCCCGGTCCCTCCACCCCCCTGCCCGCTAACCGGGATTCCGTGAATGTTAGGGCGTCCGCGTCGCCCGCTCACGCTCTAGACCGAGCCCGCACCCTACGACGTCGACCTCAAAAGGGAACCTCCCACAATCGCTCGGATTCTGCGGACTCGACGAATCTTCTTCGCCCGGGAAACGGAAGGGGGCGGCCGGTTGGGCCGCCCCGTCTCTCACGTATCCTCGCCTAACGCGGCCGGCGGACGGCCGAATCCGCGCTACTGCGCCCGCGCCTGCTCGTACCGCCTGCTTACCGCGTCCCAGTTGACCGCGTTCCACCAGGCGGCGAGGTAGTCGGGCCGCCGGTTCTGGTACTTCAGGTAGTAGGAGTGCTCCCAGACGTCGACGCCCAGGATCGGGTGCCCGCTGACCTCGGCCACCCCCGTCATGTACGGGTTGTCCTGGTTCGCCGTGCTCGTCACCTGCAGCGTGCCGTCGGCGCCGAGCACCACCCATGCCCAGCCGGAGCCAAAGCGCCCGGTGGCCGCCTTGTTGACCGCCTCCTTCATCGCGTCGACGGAGCCGAATGCCTGGGTGATCGCCTCGGCTAGCGCGCCCGTCGGCTGGCCGCCGCCATTCGGCCCCATGATCTCCCAGAACATCGTGTGGTTGACGTGCCCGCCGCCGTTGTTGCGGACCGCCGTCCGCTTCTCCTCCGGCACCCGGCCCAGGTTGCCCATCAGCTCCTGCGGGTCCATGCCCTCGAATTCGGTCCCCTGGACCGCCGCGTTCAGGTTCGTGACGTAGGTCTGGTGGTGCTTGTCGTGGTGCAACCGCATCGTCTGCTCATCGATGTGGGGCTCCAGCGCCGCGTAGTCGTACGGCAGCGGGGGAAGTTCGAAGGCCATCGTTGCTCTCTCCTTCTCGTCGTCGCCGGCGCCCATCCGCGCCCAAGCGCGGTCGCCGGCATTCGTCCAGTGTGACCCGTGGGATCAACCAGCAAGGACCGTACCAGAAACGCGCCGCGCGCGAACGCGTTGGGTGACCCGTGGTTCAAGTGGGAGGGACACACGATCGGGTACCGCACGCTCCGGCCGACCACCCCGTCGTCCTCCTCGCCTCAGGCTCCCTGCCAGACCGATCCCGGAAACCTCAGCCGAAGATGGACAACGGCGGGGACCTCGGCGGAAGGACGGCCGCGCCCCCGACCGGCAGCGTGGGGAGGGACTCACGACGGTGCCTGCGACCGAGACCCGAGACCCTCGGCACCGTCCGCGACGTCAGGCGGCGGAACCGGCGGCGGCTCCAAATGTCCCTCGCCGCGGCTTCCGGGGCTCCCCGGTCAACGCCTCCCCTCGAACGCCAGCACCCCGACCCCCGCCACCCCGATCGCGGGCGGCGAGAGATGCACACTCTCGACGTCGATCCCCGCGAACGGCGCAATCCCGAACGCGCGCCGCAGGTGCTCCTGCGGCCGGTTGTATCCCTTGATCAGCGGCGTCACCCAGGCCACCACCTCGACCCGGGCCACGATCGGTCGCGCTTCCCCCGTCGCCGCCCGGTGCCGCCGCAGCCAGTCCGCGATCGAGGCCTCCCCCACGATTACGGCGCTCTCGCCGACCGCCCGGCTCATCGTCGCCTTGTCGATGATGTCGTCCGCGCCGGCCGTCCTCAGCGTCAGGGTCGGCTCCGACTCACCCGCCTGCGCCGCCAGCTGCGGGGCGACGATCCCGTCGACGATGTCCTGCACAGCCGCCGGGTCGGCGTGCATCACCACGTCCCCCTCACCGGTGTAGGAGGGGATCACGAACGCCCCCGCCGGGTAGGTCCGCTGCCCGTCCCCCTCCAGCCGCGCCTTCTTCAGCAGCACCGCCGGGATGCCGGAGGCCATCGCGTACATCGCCCCGATCGGGTAGCCGCTCATCCCCGGCACCAGCAGCAGGTCGACCCGGCGCTCCCGCAGGTGCGCGGCCGCCTCCGCCACGTGCCCCGCCACGTACTCGGGCCGCGCCGCCGTCTTGAGCAGGCTCCCGTACTCAATCCCGACCCCACCCCCCGCGAACTCCCGCGCCGTCCCCAGCCGCAACAGCCCCCGCAGCATCGCCTTCGCCCCGTCCGAGAGCGCCGAGGCCGCGATCGCAACCTCGGCATCGGCGCACGGGGCACAATCTCCGGCCGAGACGGTCGCCCGCTCCTCGCGGGGCCGCTCGTACCGGGGCAGAACCGGAACGGTTCCGCCGGGACGGACTGCGGCCTCCGCCTTCTCGATCGCCACCGGCCCCCCTCACGCTCGGGCGTCCGTTCACCGTTCGGCGTATTCTAGCGGCGAATCCGACCTTCCGCGCCTCTTCCCCGGCCCGACCCGAGGAGCGATCCGCTCATGCCCACCCTCCTCGTCCGCCACGCCGATCTCCTCGCCACCATGGACGACGCCGACACCCGTTGGCCCGACGGCGGCCTCTACGCCGTCGATAACGCCATCGTCCAGGTCGGCCCCACGGCCGAGCTGCCATCCACCGCCGATCGGACCATCGACGCCCGGGGCATGCTGATCCTTCCCGGCCTCGTGAACACCCACCACCACTTCTTCCAGACGCTGACCCGCAACCTCCCCGCCGCCCAGAACGCCGGCCTCTTCGACTGGCTCCGCGTCCACTACCCGGTCTGGGCCGGCCTCACGCCGGAGGCGATCCGGGTCGCGACGGAGGTCGCCCTCGCCGAGCTGATCCTCTCCGGCTGCACCACCGCGTCGGACCACACCTACCTCTGGCCGAACGGCGCCCGCCTCGACGACCAGATCGAGGCCGCCCGAGCGATGGGCGTCCGTTTCCACGCCGCCCGGGGCTCGATGTCGGTTGGGGAGTCGAAGGGGGGGCTGCCGCCGGACAGCGTCGTCGAAGACGAGGACGATATCCTCCGGGATTCCCGCCGCTTGATCGAGACCTACCACGACCCCGCCCGCTTCGCGATGCTCCGCCTGGTCCTTGCCCCCTGCTCCCCCTTTTCCGTCTCCCCGGACCTGATGCGCGAGAGCGTCGCCCTCGCCCGCGCCTCGGGCGTCCACGCCCATACCCATCTCGCCGAGACCCGCGACGAGGAGACCTACTGCCGGGAGACCTTCGGCAAGACCCCGGTCGAGCTGGCGGAGGATCTGGGCTGGACCGGCCCCGACGTCTGGCACGCGCACGTCGTCCACGCCCACCCGCCCGAGATCGCGCGCCTCGGCCGGACGCGGACCGGCATTGCCCACTGCCCGACGTCCAACATGCGCCTCGCCTCCGGCATCGCCCCGCTCCGCGCCTGGCAAACCGCCGGCTGCCGCGTCGGTCTCGGCGTCGACGGCTCCGCCTCCAACGACGGGAGCCACCTCCTCGCCGAGGCCCGCCAGGCGCTCCTCCTCCAGCGCGTCGGCGGCCACCCCGCCGCCTTGACGGCGACCGAGGCCCTCCGCCTCGCCACCCGCGGCGGCGCCGAGACCCTCGGCCGCGACGACATCGGCTCCTTGGCACCGGGCATGGCCGCGGATTTCGTCGGCTTCCGCCTCGATGCTCTCGGCCTCGCCGGCGGCGCCGTCCACGACCCCCTCGCCGCCCTCATCTTCTGCCAGCCCCCAACCGTCGACCTCAACGTCATCGACGGCAGGGTCCGCGTCCAGGACGGTCACCTCCTCGGCGTCGACCTCCCGACCCTCATCGCCCGCCACAATGCGATCGCGCGGGCGCTCGTTCGCGGCGAGCTGCGCTGATCCGGCCGCCTCCTCGACGGGCGCGTCCAGTTCGGCCCGGACGCCCGGCCGCGCGACCGCATCGACGACGTCGGACCGCACGGCCATCTCCGCGTACGAGCAGGCCGGGCGCTTTTGACACCCGGTCAGCGTTCGCCCGAAGGGACGGAGACGCCGGACCGCGAGATCCCCCCGCTCCACGGACTTCGGCCGCGTCAACTCGACGTCGTCCTCCTCGGTCGAGGGCGACGAGACCGCGACGATGAGCGGCAGCGGGCGATCGTCGCCCCCCAGCGCCTCCCACCGGTCCCGGTCCTGCGCTTGGTACGGTACCGGGATGAAGACGAGTTCTGGGATGTAGCCCGTGTCAGTACCCTAGCGGACCCGGCCCGCGTCGACGCCGACCGTGTACCACATCCGGCCAACGGATCACGAGGCCACGACCGATCTCCCGTTGGACCTGGGTCTACCCGAACGGCACCTGCGGTTTCCTCCGCACAGTCCCGCGGTGCGACTTCCGTGTCGCCCTTGCAATCATTCAGCCCGACCTGCTCGGAGGTCCGCCCCGTCCGCCACATCATCAACTCCTCGAGGCGAACCTCCCAGCGCTTGAGCCTAGCCTCGCTCCTCCCGCGCGTACGGCCGGCCCAGCGCCGCCGGCCCACCGAGACGCCGCCGCGCCGCCTCCCGCGTCGCCAGCACCAGGACCGCGATCGTGAAGAGGTACGGCAGCATGTTCAGAAAGAAGGAGGAGACCGGCACCCCCGCCCCCTGCAGCCGGAACTGTCCCGCCTCCACCCCGCCGAAGAGGTACGCCCCCAGCGCCGCCCGCAGCGGGTTCCACCCCGCGAAGATCACCAGCGCAACCGCGATCCGGCCCCGCCCCGCCGTCATCCCCTCCTGCCAGCCGGGGTTCGTGCCGAGCGATATCGCCGCCCCGCCCACCCCCGCCAACGCCCCGCCGAGGACCACGTAGAGCGCCCGCAGCCGCCCGACCGAGACCCCCATCGCGTCGGCCGCCTCCGGCCGCTCCCCGACCGCCCGCAGCCGCAACCCCGCCCGTGTCCGCCCGATGAAGAGCCACAGCAACGGCACCAGCGCGTACGAGACGTAGACCAGCGCGTCCTGCCGGAACAAGATCCGCCCGATCTCGGGGATATCGGCAAGAACGGGGACCGCGAGGTCTCCGAACGTCGCCGGCACCGGCCGACCGACCAGGTCCTGGCCCAGGAACGCGGAAAATCCGCCGCCGAAGAGGGTCAGCGCCAGCCCGCTCACCACCTGGTTCGCTCCCAGCCCGACCGTCAGCACCGCGTGGATCGACGCCATCCCCGCCCCGACGAGGAGCGCCCCGAGCGTCCCGACCCACACGCTCCCGCTCCACAGCGTGGCCGCCACCCCCCCCAGGGCGCCCATCAGCATCATCCCCTCGACCCCGAGGTTCAGCACCCCGGCCCGCTCGCAGAGCAGCTCCCCGAGGCAGGCGTAGAGGATCGCCGTCCCCGCCGGGATCGCCGCCGCCAGCACGGAGGTCAGGAACGCGACCGACAGCACCTCGTCCATGGCTACGCGCGTTCCCTCCCCCCGGGATCGCGGGAGGGGACCGTCGCGCCCCACGCGAGCCGGTACCGCACCAGCGCCTCGCCGCCGAGCAGGAAGAAGAGGATCGTCCCCTGCAGCATCGGCGCGATCGCTGCCGGCAGCCCCATGCTCGATTGGAGCTGGTCCCCCCCGACCAGGATCGCCGCCAGGAGAAAGGCGACGAGGACGATGCCCCCGGGATGGAGCCGCCCCAACCAGGCGACGATGATCGCCGTGTAGCCGTACCCGGGTGACAGGTTGCGCTGCAGCTGGTGGCCGATCCCGGCCAGCTCGCTCATCCCCGCCAGTCCGCACAGCGCGCCGCTGAGCGCCATCACGGCCAGGATCGTCCGCCGCGTCGGCATCCCCGCGTAGCGCGCCGCCCGCGGGTTCGCCCCCATCACCCCGACCTCGTACCCCCACCGCGTACGCCGCAGTGTCCCCCAGAGCAATGCCGCCGCGACCAGCCCGAACAGCAGCCCGAGATGGACCCGCGTCGTCCCCCACCGCGGCAGGTCGGCGGCCTCCGGCAGCGCCGGCGAGCCGGGGAAGCCGAACGAGGAGGGATCGCGCCACGGCCCGTGGACCAGATACTCGGAGAAGAGGATTGCCACGTAGTTCAGCATCAGGCTGGTGATGATCTCATTCGCCCCCAAGAATGCCCGCAGCGCCCCCGGGATCAGCCCCCACGCCGCCCCCCCAACGAGCCCGGCGACCAGCATCCCCCCGATCAGGAGCGGCGCCGGCGCCCCCGGCACCAGGTAGAGCCCCGTGCCCGCCGCCGCGATCGCCCCCAGATAGAGCTGCCCTTCCGCGCCGATGTTCCAGAGCCGCATCCGGAAGGCGACCGCCACCCCGAGCCCCGTCAGCAGCAGCGGGATCGTCTTTACCAGCGTCTCGGCGAAGCCGTTCCGGTCCCCGAGCGCTCCCCGCAGCATCGCCCGGTAGACCGCGATCGGGTTCTCCCCGGCCGCCAGCAGCAGCACGCCGCTCGCGGCCAGCGCCAACGCGATCGAGACGACCGGCACCAACGCCGACGCCAGCCGCGATGGCGCCGCCACCCGCTCGACGCGAATCCGCGGTCGCCCCCGCCCCGAGGGCGCAGCCAGCTCAACCACCGGCCACTGCCACCCGCCGCACCGGCGCCACCCCACCGCCGTCGACACCCGCCATCAGCAGCCCGAGCCGCTCCGGATCCGCGCCCGCCGCCGGCACGATCCCCATCACCCGCCCCTCAAAGAGGACGGCGATCCGATCCGCCAGCGCCAGCAGTTCGTCGAGGTCCTCCGAGATCAGCAACGTCGCCGCCCCCCGCTCCCGCTGCGCCCGCAGCAGCGCGTGGATCGCCTCCGTCGCCCCCACGTCGACCCCTCGGGTCGGATGGACGGCGACGATCAGCCGCGGTTCCCCCGCCAGCTCCCGGCCCAGCAGCAGCTTCTGCTGGTTCCCCCCCGAGAGCGTCCCCAGCCGCGTCCTCCGCCCCGGCGCCGCCACCCCGTGCTCCTTCAGCAGCCGATCGGCGAAGGCCGCGACCGCCCGAGCGACCACGAACGGCCCCCGCGCCAGCGGCGGCCGCCGGTAACGGCGCAGGATCGCGTTCCCCGCCAGGTCCATCCCCCCGATCAGCCCGTCCGCCAGCCGGTCCTCCGGCACGTGCGCCACACCCGCCCGCGCGATCTCCCCGGGCGACCGGTTCGTCGCGTCAGCGCCGCCGATCCGGACCCGCCCCCCGCTCGCCCGCCGCAGCCCGGTGATCGTCTCCGCCAGCTCCCGCTGCCCGTTCCCCGCCACCCCGGCGACCCCGACCGTCTCCCCGGCCCGGACCGCAAGGTCGATCCCGGCCAGCGCCGGCCGCCCCGCATCCCCTTCCGCCCGCAGCCCCGCCAGCTCCAGGACCGGCTCCCCGGTCGCCACCGCCTCGTGCGGCTCCTCCGCCGGCCGCTCCACCAGCGACGCCAGCTCCCGCCCGACCATCAACCGCGCCAACGACCGCCGGTCCGACTCCGCCGCCGCCACGCTCCCGACCACCCGGCCCCGCCGGAGAACCGTCACGCGGTCGGCGACCGCCAACACCTCGTCCAGCTTGTGGGAGATAAAAACGATGCAGAACCCGTCGGCCGCCAGCCCCCGCAGCGTCCGCACCAGCCCCGCCGCCTCCTGCGGCGTCAGCACCGCCGTCGGCTCGTCCAGGATCAGAATCTTCGCGCCCCGGTGCAGCAGCCGCAGGATCTCGACCCGCTGCTGCTCCCCGACCGAGAGCGTCCAGACGGGGGCCCGCGGGTCGACCGCCAGTCCGTACCGCTCTCCCAACTCCCGCAGCTCCCGCTCGACCGCGCCCGTCTCCAGCCACGGCCCCGCCCGCTCCTGCCCGAGCAGCACGTTCTCCGCGACCGTGAACGGCTCGACCAGCATGAAGTGCTGGTAGACCATCCCGACCCCGAGCCCGATCGCCTCCCGCGGCGACCGCAATCGGACCGGCCGCCCCCCGATTGCCAGCGTCCCCGCGTCCGGCCGGTAGAGCCCGGCCAGGATGCTCATCAGCGTCGACTTACCCGCCCCGTTCTCCCCGACGAGCGCGTGCACCTCGCCGAAGCGCGCCACGAAGTCGACATCCGCATTCGCGGCCGTCGCCCCGAACCGCTTGCCGATGCCGCGCATCTCGATCGCCGGCGACCGCTCGTCGTGGATCATCCGACCCTCGGGATCGTACCGGGCCGTCGTTCCGGCGGGGGCCCTGTCTCGGACATGGTCGCGCGTCGCGGACAGGTGCACCGGTCCCGTCCCGGTCGGCAAGACCGGGGCGAGACGGACCTTCCCCGCGTCCCCGCCAACCCTACATCTCCGGGATATCCCCCTCCACCCCCTCCACGAACCAGTCCATCTCCGCCCCCAGCAGCTGCTCCGCCGTTAGCGCCGCTCCGGCCGGAACCTTCTCGGCTCCGGACTGGTCCTTGATCGGCCCGGTGAAGATCGCGAAGATGTCCCGCTCCCC
>CADCWL010000248.1 GCA_902806405.1 uncultured Thermomicrobiales bacterium
TGAAGTCTTGGGCCGCCGCGCCCCCGAGGTCGAGCCGGGCCAGCGCCCCCGCGAGGGCGCCGCCGGCCAGCAGCCGCAGCGCGCGCCGCCGGGTGCCGGCGCCGGCCAAGGCCCTGGTGACCGCGTCGAATCGCTGCCCGTCCATGGTCCGCTCCTCCCGTTCCCCGCGCCGGTCCCCCCGGTGCCTCGCCCCCAGGATGCGCCCGCCGGCCCCGCCGCGCATGGGCAATATTGCCCATTCGCGTTGCCTATATGGCCGGCCAAGACCGACAGGACCGGACGCCGCCCGGGCAGGCGGCGGTCCGGTGCCGGCAGCCCGGCGCGCCACCGAGGGGTTTTGCAGCACGCTCTTCGTCGGCAGGAGCGGCCACCGACAGACCGACCGGGCACCCGACCCCCGTCCCGTGGTGCGGGCAGCAGCCGTTCGGCACGCCGTGCGGGACGGCCGAGATGGCGGCTGGCCCGGCGTTCGGACCAGCGACGCCGTCTCGGGCGCGCGATTGGGTACCCGCCGGCCCCCAATCGGGCATTTGTACGGATAGACCGCGGGCCGGCGCGGGCCCAGACTCGTCCTACGACGCCGCGGCGGGCGCAGGCGTCGGACCGGACGACGGGGCCGCGCGGGGGAGCCCGCCGCGGCTTGCGGGCGCGGGGCCGGGCGACGAGGAGGCAAGGATGGACGGCACGAGGTTCGACGCGTGGACCAAGGCGCTGGCGGGGAACCGCCCCAGGCGGGGGGCGTTGCGGCTGCTCGCCGGCGGCGCCCTCGGCGCCGCCCTCGGCCTGCCCGCCCGCCGCGCCGCCGCCGACCACGGCTGCCGCCACCCCGGAGTAATCTGTAGCCGCGACGGCCAGTGCTGCTCCGGCGACTGCCGCACCACCTGCCGCTGCACCCGCGCCGGGCAGTGCCCCCAGCCCGCGGCGACCGAGCCGTGCCGGAAGGCCGTCTGCACCAGCACGGGCAAGTGCGCGCTCCGGAACAAGACCGACGGGGTGAGCTGCGGCGACGGCGGCACCTGCCAGGACGGCGGGTGCGTCCCCTGCGTGCCGGACTGCGCCGGCAAGGCCTGCGGCGCCGGCGACGGCTGCGGCGGCGCCTGCCAGAGGGGGAGCTGCACCGAGGGCCGGACCTGCGGCGGCGGGGGCACGCCCGGCGTCTGCGGCGCCTGCGCGAGTGCGACCGCCGTCCCCTTCTGCGGGAGAGAGCCGACGAGCCCGACATGCGGCAGGGACCAGTACGGGAACGCCTGCCAATGTGTCCGCACCACCGGCGGCGGCGTCGTCTGCACCCAGGGCGGAGCCTGCTACCCCTCCGGGCCGATCTGCCAAACCGACGCGGACTGCTCGGAGGCGAAGGGGCACCCCGCGGGCTCGAAGTGCGTCGACGTTACCGGTTGCGTGGACTGTGGGGGCGGCAAAATGTGCGCGCAGCCCTGCGCCTGAGCGGCCGGGGGCGGGGCCACGGTCCCGCCCCGCGCGCGCATCCCTCCCCGCCGTCTGGCTCCTCCTCAGTGCCGGACGAAATGCCAGCCCGGCACCTCTCGCGACCGGGCCACCTGCCGCTGCACTTGGCCGCGGTGCGGGGAAACGGCGTCCGCATGCAGGCAGCGACGAAGCTTCCCGGGCCGGCGTGGAACCGGGGCGGGCCGCGTTCTCGGGCGGCCTCGACTATCCGGTGGTCACGATCGGGCCGGCTCCGTGGGACAACCCACCGGACACGGCGACGCCCCGGCGGACGGGGTCCGACCGGGGCGTCGTTGGACGGTGGCGGTGAGGGGTGCCTACCCCGCGTTCGCCGGCACCCCGAGCGAGACCGGGCAGCCGACGCCGGTGCCGTGGCGGGGGCAGGAGCCGTTGGGGACGCCGTACAAGACGACACTACGGCGGCGGGCTCCGGCTGGCGTGGCTGTCGGACGGGTGCGCCGCCCCGGACGCGCGATTGGGTACCCGCCGGCCGCCGAATGGGTACTTGTACGGATGGACCGCGGGCCGGCGCGGGCCCAGACTGGTCCTACGACCCTGCGGCCTGCGCGGGCGTCGGACCGGACGACGGAGGTCCCCGCTGTGGACGTTCTGACGGCGCTCGTCGCCCCCGTCGCCCTGCTCGTCGCGGTCGCCCTCGCCGCCCGCTTCGGGCGGGACAGCCGCGACGGGGCCGCGGCCCCCCCCCAGCCCTGGCTCGGGGTGGAGAGCGGGCGACGATCGACACGACCGACGGCCCGGCGCGGCCCGCCCCGGTGGGGCCGCCCGTCGCCGTCCGCGCGACTCGGAGGAGGCACCGGCATGGACAGCGAACGGTTCGACGCGATCACCAGGCGGCTGGCGGCGGGGGCGTCGCGGCGGGGGGCGCTGCGGCTCCTGGCCGGCGCCCTCGCCGGCGGCCTGTCCGCCGTCGCTCGCCCCGGTACCTCGCTGGCGTACCCGGGCACCTGCCGGCGCTTCGTCCTCTCCGGCGGGCCGTTGCCGGACGACGAGATCTTCGTCGACGACGACCTGACCGTCCGCCTCAACGGGGACCCGATCTTCGTGGACGGCGATGGCAGCGCCAACTACCTCGAACCCATCCGCTTCGCGGCGCGGGCGGGCGACCAGTTGCGGATCGTCGCTGCCGATGCCCAGCCCAGCTGCCGGGGACTCGGCACGCTGTACCTCCACTGCCGCACGGGCGGGAAGGCGCGCAAGCTCAGCGACCGCGTGGACGTCTGCAACGATCAGCCGCCCGGCGTCTTCTTCAACAAGCGGTACGTGATCTAGGCGGATCGGCCGGCGGCGACCGTAGGGGGGGGAACACCGTGGAAGGCGATGTCGACACGATCACCATGGCCGGGCTGACGCGGCGGACCGCACTCAAGGGCCTCGGCGGCGCGGCGCTCGCCGCGCTGGCGGCCCGAGCGTCGCTCCCGAGCGCCGGGGCCCAGGACGCGACGCCGGCGGCCGGCGACTACCCGACCGTCGCCTTCACCGCCAGGGACTACGCGTTCATCGACCTCCCGGCGTCGGTCCCCGGCGGCCTGACCCGCCTGAGCATGGCGCAGGGGGGGCCGTCCGACCACCACGCGATGTTCATGCGACTCAACGAAGGGGTGACGGCCGACGGCTTCATGACCGCCCTGCGGTCCGGCGACTTCGGGGCCATCCTCGGAGCCGCGACGAGCCTCGGCGGACCCAACGCCGGCGCCGTCGGGACGACCACCAGCGTGATCGTCGACCTCACCCCCGGCCAGTACATGGTGGTCTGCCTCATCCCCGACGAGGAGACCGGCATGCCGCACGCGGCGATGGGGATGCTGACCCCGCTGGAGGTCACCGGGGCCGCCGCCGCCTCGGAGCCGCCCGCGAGCGACGCCGCCATCGACCTCGTCGACTTCGCGTTCGCGGGGCTTTCGTCGGGGATCGCGGCCGGGAAGCACACCTGGGCGATCACGGACACGGGCGCGCAGCTGCACGAACTGGTCGTCTACAAGATGGCGGAGGGCGTGCCCTACTCGGTGGCCGAGTCGATCTTCCTGGCGCCGCCGGCGGCCTCGCCGGCGGCGTCGCCCGCGGCCTCGCCGGAGGGCATGGAGGAGATGCCCGGGGAGGTAGCGTCCCCGGTGGCCGAGTCCTCCCCGGCGGCAGGCGGTCCGCCGCCGTTCGTGGGCGTCGGCGGCATCGCTCCGATGGCCCCGGGCGTCACCAACTACCTCGAGCTCGACCTCGCCGCCGGCGACCACTTCGCCATCTGCTTCGTCCCGGACTTCGCGACCGGCGCGCCGCACTTCGCCCTGGGCATGATCATGCCGTTCACCGTCGCGTAGCCGTTCTTGCCGGGCGAGCAAACGGGGGCGGGCGGCGTTTGCCGCCCGCCGAGGAGGAGGACGGTCATAGACGGAACGCGATTCGACGCGTGGCTCCGCGCGGCCGCCGCCGCCCCGACCCGCCGCCGCGTGCTGCGGGCGCTGGCCGGCAGCGCCCTGGCCGCCGTGGTCGCCGACCGCACCGGCGAGGAGGCCGCCGCCGCCCCCACCTGCCCGGCGCGGACCGGCTGCGACGCGCGCTGCAGAAACACGAGAAAGCTGTGCGCCTGCACCCGGACCGCCTCGGGCAACCGGGTCTGCACCCACCCCTGCTGCAGCGACCGGCCCTGCGCCGACGGCGGCGATTGCCGCGCCGGCGAGGTCTGCCTGAAGACCGATTGCTGCGGCGGCCCGGTGTGCGTGACCAAGTGCTCCGAGCCGCGGCCCGCGTACTGCGGCCGGTCGGGGGCAACGGCGGCAACGGCGGGCGCGGCGGCGTGGGGGGCGACGCCGGCCTGATCACCGGTCCGCCCGCTCCCGCGCCCGGCGCTCCCACCGTCGGGGTCGACCCTGCCCGTCGTACGACCGCTCATCGAAGCAGGGCGGTCCGTCGCGCCCGCGGCGGACCGCCGGTGGTCGACCCCATCGGATGTCGCCGTGTCCGGCTCGGGGACCGGCCGCCCGATCCGCTGAGCAGACGGGCTGAACAGCCGTTCTTTTGCCGAGAACCTGCATTATCCCGCACCCCGTGCCCCCCCCACCGTCTCGGCAGCTGACGCGCTGTGATCGCCCGGGACGTGCCGGCCGGCAAGTGCCAGGGGTCGGGGCCTTCGCCCCGTGGCGGGCCGCCGGTGCAGCGATTCGGGCATCTGCGCCGGAATGGGGCGGTCGGGGCGTTGCCGACGAGGTCGGTGTCAACGAACGGCCGGTGCTGTCGCAATCCGTGGAGGAAAGGCCGGTGGCCGGGGCGCGGCGCCCGGGTCGATGGTGTCCCCGGCGGTCGGGACGTGCGGCGCGGATGGGCACCGGTCGCTGCGGGCCCCGGCATCGCCGTCGCCGCCACCACCGGCAGCAACGTGATGGGATGACCCGGATCGGCAGGGGAGCGGGCTTGACGCCGCGAGATCACCGGGGTAGCGTGGTTTACGTTCGGTGCGGTCCGGGCGCGTCCCAAGCCGTCCCTCCCGGATCGGCGCTGCACCGGGCGGGGGCGGCCTTGCTCACGTCGTGGGGACGACGACATGGCTTCCTCGCAGCCGGCGGACCACGCCCTGCCAGCCCCGACGTTGCTGCGCGGTGCCCGCGACGCGTTCGCCCCCTTGCCGATCCCCCTCACGCCGCTGGTCGGCCGCGAGCGGGACGTCGCGGTGGCCCAGGGCCTCCTGCGCGACCCCGAGGTCCGCCTCCTGACCCTGACCGGCCCCGGCGGCATCGGCAAGACCCGCCTTGCCCTGGCCGTCGCGGCCGGGCTGGTGACGGACTTCGCCGACGGCGTCGTCTTCGTCGGGCTGGCGCCGGTTCGCGCCTCCGCCCTCGTCGGCCCGGCCATCGCCCAAGCGTTGCGGCTGCGCGAGCTGGGCGACCGTCCGGTGGTCGAGGACCTGATCGCCTTCCTGCGCGACCGGCAGCAGCTGCTGGTGCTCGACAACTTCGAGCAGGTGGTGGATGCGGGATCGCTCCTGGCAGAACTGCTGGGCGTCTGCGACGGGCTCAAGCTGCTGGTCACCAGCCGCAGCGCCCTGCGCGTCTCGGGGGAGCACCGCATCGCCGTCCGGCCGCTGGCGCACCCGCAGGCGACCAACCTCCCGGCCCTGGCCGAGGTGTCGGCGTACGAGGCGGTCCAGCTGTTCGTCGCGCGGGCGCGGGCGGTGCAGGCCGGCTTCGTCCTGTCGCCCGACCAGGCCGTGGCCGTGGCCGCGATCTGTCGGCGCCTGGACGGGCTGCCGCTCGCCATCGAGCTGGCGGCGGCGCGCGTCTCCGTGCTGCCGCCGGCGGCCTTGCTGGCGCGGCTCGAACGCCGGTTGCCGCTGCTCACCGGTGGACCCCGCGACCAGCCGGACCGCCACCGCACGATGCGCGACGCGATCGCTTGGAGCCACGACCTCCTCTCTGCCGACGAACAAGCCCTCTTCCGCCGCCTGGCCGTCTTCGCCGGCGGCTGCACGCTGGGGGCCGCCGAGACCGTGGCGCAGGGGCTGGGGGCTCGGGATCAGGGGTTAGGAGTGCACCTCGGTCCCAGCCCCCAGCCCCCAGCCTCCAACCCCCCGTCGGTCCTGGACGGCCTTGCCTCGCTCGTCGACAAGAGTCTGCTGCTCCAGGCCGAGGGGTCGAACGGCGAGGCACGCTTCGGCATGCTGGAGACAGTTCGGGAGTTCGGGCTGGAGCAACTCGAGACAAGTGGCGATGGGGAATCGACCCGTCGCGCCCACGCGGCCTACTACCTGGCGCTGGCCGAACAGGGCGAGGCGGCCTTTTGGGGCACTGGCCCCGGCGATTGGCGGGCGCTCCTAGAACCGGAGCTCGACAACTTCCGGGCGGCGCTGGGGTGGGCGCTGGAGCAGGGTGAGGCCGAGATGGGGCTGAGCCTGGCGAGTGCGCTCGAGCCGCTCTGGTGGCTCGGCGTCCTCGAAGGGGAAGGCCGGAGGTGGCTGCAGCGCGCCCTGGCCAGCGGCATCTCCACCGGGTCGACCCCCCGTACCAAGGCGCTGGCCGTAGCCGGTCTCCTGGCCGCCGAGCAGGACGACCATGCCGCCGCCGCCGCGTTGGCCACCGAGGGGCTGGACTTGGCGCGCCGGCACGACGATCGCTTCGGCATCGCCAACGCGACCTACGTGCTCGGCACCCTCGCCATTAATCGGGGAGAGGAGACCGAGGCACGCACCCACCTCGATGAGTCCCTGGCTATAGTGCGCGAGCTGGGCGACCGCGGCCGGACAGCGCGCGCACTCTGCGACCTGGCTGTGCTGGGCGACCTGGGAACGATCGAGGCACCGGGCGACCCCGCCGACCAGGAGCGGGCCGAAGCGTACTGCCAGGAGGCCCTGGGACTGTTCCGGGAGCTCGGGCACCGCCGGGGTATCGCCCGGGCCCTCCACGGCCTCGCCTACCTCGCCTACAAGCGGCGCGACTACCCCCGGGCCGTGGCCCTGTCGCGAGAGACCCTGGCCCGGCGCTGGGAGCTCCAGGACCGGTGGGGGATCGCGGCCAACCTCGAGGACGTGGCGGACATCACCGGCCTAACCGGGCAACCCCTCCAGGCGGCCCGGCTGTACGGCGCGGCCGAGGCTCTGCGCGAGGCAATCGGCGCCCCCGTCCCTCCTTTCTACCGCGCCGAGTACGAGCAGGAGGTGGCGGTCACGCGGCGAGCGCTCGCGGCGGACGTCTTCGCGGCCGCTTGGGCGGCCGGCCGGGCGCTGCCGCTGGCTCAGGTCGTCGAGGAGGCGCTGGCGCCGACGGAGCGGCCCGCCGGCGTCGAGGAGCGGGCCGTGGCGGGCCCGCCGCACGGCCTCCTGACCCCGAGGGAGGTCGATGTCCTCCGCCAGCTCGCGGCCGGGCGGCTCGACCGCGAGATCGCCGAGGCGTTGAACCTCAGCGTGCGGACCGTCGAGCATCACGTCGCCCACATCCTCGCCAAGCTCGACGTCCGGACGCGAACGGCGGCCGTCAGCGCCTCCATCGCCGCCGGGCTCGCTGAGCCCGGTCCCCCCGCCACGGCCTGAACGGACATCGGTTGCCTCGGCTCCTCCCCGCGCCGGGGCAACCGACACCGGACGGCCTTTGGGAAGACCGCATGGCTTCGTCGCCGTCGACCGCCAACGTCCAGCATTCCCCGACGCGGCCGTCGCTGCGCGGCGGCGAGCACCGGTTCGCCCCGTTGCCGCGTCCGCTCACGCCGCTGATCGGCCGCGAGCGCGAGATCGCGGTGGCCCAGGAGCTTCTGCAAAGGCCCGACGTCCGCCTCCTGACCCTGACCGGCCCCGGCGGCATCGGCAAGACGCACCTCGCCCTGGAGATCGCCCGCGAGGCCGTGACCGCGCTCGCCGACGGGGTCCGCTTCGTCCCGCTGGCCGCCGTTCCCGAGGCCGGCCTGGTTGCCGCCACCGTCGCCCGCGCCCTCGGCGTCCAGGAGACCGGCGGCATCCCCGCGGGCGACGCCCTGGCGGTCGCCCTCCGTGACGCGGCGGCGTTGCTCGTCCTTGATACCTTTGAGCACGTCCTGGCCGCCGCCCCGTTCGTGACCGACCTGCTGGCGGCCTGCCCACGCCTCAAGGTGCTGGCGACGAGCCGGGCGCCGCTGCGGGTGCCCGGCGAACACGCCCTCCCGGTCCCGCCGCTGGATCTGCCCGACCCCGATGCGCCGGCAACGCTCGAGCATCTGGCGCGGTCGGCGGCGGTGCGCCTCTTCTGGGCGCGCGCCGTCGCGGTCGACTCGACCTTCGCCCTGACCGAGGCTACCGCTCCGCCGGTGGCTGCCGTCTGTCGGCACCTCGACGGTCTGCCCCTCGCGATCGAGCTCGTCGCCGCGCAGAGCGCCGTCCTCCCGCCCGTTGCCCTCCTGACCCGGCTCCAGGAGGGCCTGCCGCTACCGGTCACTGGTCCGCGAAATGCGCCCGAGCGGCAGCGGACGATGCGGGGCGCAATCGCCTGGAGCTACGGCCTGCTTTCGGACGAGGAGCAGACCCTGTTTCGGCGCCTCGGCGTCTTCGTCGGCGGCTTCACGCTCGCGGCAGCCGACCACGTGAGCAGGAAGAGGGGTGGAGGGGGTGCGGAGCACGTCGCCGCCTCCCCCCGCTCCTCGCATTCCACGCCCTCCTCCGTCCTCGATCTCGTCTCGTCGCTGGTGGACAAGAGCCTGGTCCGACAGGACGCGGGAGCGGGCGAGGCTCGTTTCTCCATGTTCCACACCATTCGGGCATTTGCCTTGGAGCAACTGGCCGGCGAGAACGAGCGCGACGACATCGGTGACGCGCACGCGGACTGGTTCCTGGCTTTGGCAGAGGAACGCCAGTATGCCTGGTTCGTGCCGAACGGCGAGCGGGCACTGCTGAGCCTCGAAGCCGAGCACGGCAACCTCCGCGCGGCGCTCGCCTGGCTCGATCAACGTGCCGACGGCGAGCGCCTGCTTCGTCTGGCCGTCGCACTGAGCGGATTCTGGTATAGCCATAGCCACTATCGGGAAGGAAGCGCCTGGCTGGAACGCGCGCTCGCGCGCGTCCCGTCCACCTCACGGAACGCGCGCGCGCGGGCGCTCGTCGGGTTGGTCCGTTTGCTGGCCTTCGAGGGGGAGATCGAGCACACGGAGCGCCTCGTCGCCGAGGCCGTCGCTGTCGGGCGCGAGGAAGGCGACGCGCTGACGCTGGCCATGGCGCTTCTCTGGCAGGGGTGGATCGCCATCCTCCGCGGGACACCCGGTAGGGCGGAGAGCCTGTTGGAGGAGGCACTCGTCGAGGCGGCGAAGATCCCGGACCCGGTTGTCGCCGCGGCCGTGACCGGGATGATGCTGGCGAACCTCGGTGTTGCCGCGCAGGGCCGCGGGGACTTCGCCCTTGCCCGGGCTCGGCACGAGCGCGTGCTCGCCTCCTGCCGCGCGCACGGCTACGTCCTCGGCATCATCCGCTCGCTCCGCGACCTGGGCGACGTCGCACGCGACCAGGGTGATTACGCCGGCTCGGTCGCGTTCTATCGCGAATGCCTGACGCTGCTGGGCGATCGGGGCGACCAGCGCGTCGTCGTCGACGCGCTGGAAGGGGCGGCGCTGGCGGCAGCAGCCTGGCATCAGCCGGAGCGGGCAGCGCGGCTTCTCGGCGCCGCCGAGGTACTGCGAGAGCGGGTCGGCACCGATCTCGCCGTCCCGACCGACCGGTTGGCGCACGAGCGTACCGTGGCGGTCATCCGCGCGTCGCTCGGGGAGCAGGGTCTCCAGGCTGCCTGGTTGGCTGGACGAGGACTCACGCTGGCGAGCGCAACGGCGGAGGTGCAGGCCATGTCCCCACCCGCGGCAGGCGCTGGTGTGGTCGACCGTGCCGCCGTCAAGCTTTCGGCGCGAGAGCACGAAGTCCTCAACTTGCTCGTGGCCGGGAAGCCGGACCGCGAGATCGCCGAGGCACTCTTCCTTAGCGTGCGGACCGTCGAGCGCCATGTGGCGCGGATCTCTGCCAAGCTCGGCGTCCGGTCGCGGACGGCGGCCGTCAGCGCCGCCATCGCCGCCGGGTTCGTCGAGCCACATCTCCCCCCATCGATCTAACCGACCGCCGTCGCGCCATCGCCGGTCCGCGACCCAGCCTCCCGCGGTGCGAGCCCGGGGTCGGCAACGCCGTGTGCGCGATTGAGTACTGCCCCGAAACCAACCAGGGTACCCGTACCGATGGCCTAACCCGTAGTCGGGGCTAGAGTCGAGATCAGACCACGATCCGCGAAGAGCGACGCCCTCCCCGATCGAGCCGACGACGCCGAGCGATGGGCCTCGGCGGGAAGTGGGCGGGCGCACTCCCGAACCGGCGGACCGTGGCACAGGCGGTCAGACGCTTGTCGGCGCCGACGAACCGGAAAAGCAGAACGAGGAAGAGGAGTATCCACCGTGATCGTCGGTCTCAGCCCCGACGCCCGGGCCACTCCCCGCGTCGCCCTCCTCGCCTCCACGGCCGCTGCCAGCCTCGAAAGCCGGACGCTGCCCGACGGGCGCGGCGGCCAGGTCCTTGGCGTCGACGGCGCATTGCCGACCGACGCCCTCCAACCACCCGGCGTCGCCGCCGTCCGGACGACCCACAAACCCTACATGCCCACCTCACGCGAGCACCACGCTCCCTCCGTCGTCCGGCTCGGCGAGCTCCCTGGTGATGCGGAAGGGGCGGGCCGGGCTGGCGGCCGGGGCGGACGGGCTGATCGTCGAGGTCCACCCCACCCCCGACCGGGCCAAGTGCGACGCCAGCCAGACCATCACGCCGGCCCAACTGGCAACGATCGACCGCTGCGGGCGGGCTCGTCACGCGGCGCTGGCGGTTGCCGAAGGCTACGCGGCCGACCTGGTCGAACGACCGGCGGCGCTGGTTCTGAGCGCCTGAGGCGCTGCGCGCCACCGTCCTTGTGCGGTGGTGGGTCATCCGTCCGGGGGCCAGTCGATCGTTCTGATCGGGCGACCGTTGGGACCCTCGTTGGTGCGGAGGAGGAGCGCGATGGTCACCGACGACTCGCTTAGCGACGGATCGCTGCGGAGTTCGGCTCGGGAGGGTTGCCGCGGCGTCCGGACGCTCATCGGCCGGCGCGGAGGCGTGGTGCGTGAGGAGGGCCGGCTTCGGCGAAGCGAGCGGGCGATGGCCATCCTCGCCCTGGTCGCTGCCAATGCGATCTGGGGATCGACCCTGGTCGCCACCAAGCCGCTGCTCGGCAGCGTCTCGCCGCTCAGCCTGGCCGCCATCCGCTTCGCGATCGCGGTTGCCGTGCTCTGGCCGCTCGTCCTCCGAGCCGGTCGCCGCCCCGCGCTCGGCCGACTCCCGGCCCTGATGGGGTTCCTCGGCGTCTTTCTGGTCTTCGTCTGTCAGAACGCCGGCCTGGCGCTCACCAGCGCCACCAACGCAGCCCTGATCCACGGCGGCGTCCCGGTGCTGACCATGGTGCTGGCCGCCGCGGCTCTGGGCGAGCGGCTCGGCGCGTCGAGCTTGGCCGGGATCGGCCTCTCGCTGGCCGGCGTGGCCGCGGTCGTGCTGCATGGACGGGGCGGTGAGTTGGGGATCGCCGCGGTCGGGGACGCGCTGGTCTTCGCCAGCGTGCTCGCCATGGCCGCCTACCTCGTGGTCGGCCGGCGGGTCTACGCCGCGCACGACCCTCTGGCCGTCGTCGCCGGCGTCACCTTCTACGGCCTGCTGTTCCTGCTGCCGGCCGGCGCCGTCGAGCTGGCTTTGGGCGGGGCGGTGCGCCCGGCGGCTGGCGACCTGGTCGGGCTGTTCTACCTCGGCGCTGGTGCCTCGGGACTGGCGTTCGTCCTCTGGGCCTTCGGTCTGCGCCACCTGGCGGCGGGACAAGCCGCCCCGTTTGCCAACCTCAACCCGCTGGTCGGGATGGCCCTCGCCGTCGTCGCCCTCGGCGAACCGCTCTCGCCCGTCCATCTCGTCGGCTCGGTCCTGATCCTCGGGGGCGTTTGGCTCACGGCCCGTCCGTCCGCCGCGGCATCGGCGGCCTCAACGCGCCCGGACGAACGGCAACCACTCAGGTTAGCTACCTCAATGTCCATATGAGAAGCGGTTTGCGCGGGACGCGATCGGCTTGGTCATGACGTGGCGCATCGCGATCGTGCCCCAGGCCACGTGCGTTTCGGATCGCCCCGTGACGTCTCTCCCTATCCCCCCAGCCTCTGCGCCCGTTCCCTTCGGTCGTCCCCCCGGAACGATCGACCGTTTTTTTCGGTTCCGTCGGAGTACCGCGCGCCAGTTCGTCGGCCGCGGCTCGTGATCGTGAGGACTCGCCATGAAGCTGCTCCCGTTGTCCGGCAAGCTGCTGGTCGTCGTCACCATTGCCTTACCGTTGGCGTTGGCGCTCTCTGCCGGGACCGGTAGCGCCGGGTCCCTTCCGGGTACCACGGCGCGGGCCGAAGCCGCCCGATCGTCCTTCGAGGTCTGGGTCATGGACCAGTCCGATTCGACCGAGGACGGCGGCGGCACGCTCTTTGTCTATCCCGGCGACCCGCTAACCGCCGACGCGGCGGGGGCCGAGCCGGAGGTCATCGACCTGGGAGGCGCGGCCCGGGATCTCTGCCTGGCCGAGACCGGCACCGCCCCGAAGCGCCCCCACATGCTGATGGTCAACCAGAGCGAGACCCACGCCATCGTGGCCTTCGTCGCCACCGGGCACGTCCTGTTCCTGGACGCGCCGTCGCGGACCCCGGTCGCCTGCATCGACGTCGGGGAGCAGGCCCACGCCGCCTACCCGGCGCAGGACGAGTCCTACGTCATTGTCTCCAACCAGAACGGCAAGCAAGTCCATCGCATCAGCGCCGACTTCGCGGCAGGGACCTTCGCCCTGGACGAGGCGGCGACCATCGACCTCGCCACCTGCACCACCCCCAGCGGCGAGGCCTGCGAGGACCCGACCCTGCGGCCGGACAACGCCCCGGTCTGCCCGGTCGTGACCGCCGACGGGCGCTTCACCGCGGTGACCCTGCGCGGCGGCGGCCTCTTCGTCGTCGATAGCCGGGCGACGCCGATGGCGATCGTTGCCGAGTACGACGCCGCCACCATCCGCCCCAACGGCTGCGTCGGGGTCGAGACCGCCGGCAAGCTCTACCTCAACTCCGGCGGCGGCACGGTGCTGACTCCCTTCGCGGCCGACCTCTATGCCTTCGACGTCGCGAGCTTCTCGACCACGCCGAGCCCGCCCAACACACCGGCCCCAAACGAGATCTTTAACTACGACACCACGGGGTCCGATACGCACGGCTGCGTCCTGGTTGCCGACGACGCCTACGTCTGGGTCGCCGACCGCGCCGGCAACCGGATCATCGTCGTCGAGGTCGCGGCCGACGCGGTCGTCGCCGAGATCGACCTGGCCGGCGATCTCTCGGCCGACCCGGCCCCGGACCTGATCGCCGTCTCGCCGGACGGGGGCTGGGTCTTCACGGCCCTGCGCGGCCCGGTCCCGCTGACGGCAAACAACCCCGACGCCGACAACGCGGTCGGCTCCTCGCCGGGCCTGGGCGTCGTCCGGGTCGACCCCGACGGCCGCTCGGGCGCGTTGGTGGGGCTAGCGCCGATCACCCACCCCGACGCCGACGGGGTGGGCACGGCCGATCCGCACGGGCTGGCGGTGCGGTCGCGCTGATCCGCCGGCCCGGTGGCAACGGGCGAGCCGTCGCCACCGGGCCGCTCGGCGCCGTGTCGTGTCACCCGTCGGTGGCGGAGGAAGCCAGGGGCGGCCCCCCAGCGCCACGCCGAGAGGTTCGTTTCATGTGGGCACAGCCTGGGGACGGGAGGCATGCCATCTCGGTCCCGTTCTTGCCACGGAGGGCATCTACTACGGCCGGGCCACAGTGCGACGATCTCGCGCGGTCTCTGGCTCGAAGCAACCGCCGCTATCGGTTCCTGGGCGGCCTGGTTGGCCCCGGCGTCGGACTCGTTGGCGTTTCGGACGCCGATGCCGCATGCCGACCGGGCCACGTGAGTATCGGCGGCCGCTGCGTCCGCAAGCTACCGGGCCGGTCGGTCTTCGTCGCCCTGACGAGCGGCCTACTGGTGATCTCGGGAGTTTCGGACGCTTTCACTCAGGACGACGGTGGGGAAGTTGGCCGCGACTCCGACGCGGTCTGTGCCGCCTACGAGTATTCCCCCTTCCGGAGGTGGATGCGCGAAATCCGCGGAGTATGTGGACACCGACCGGGATTACGACCACTCGGCGCATGACGACCCCGACTCCGGACCACTTTGGGATCGGGCCAGCTCTGGCGGTGACCTCGACTGCTCGGATTTCCAGACCTGCAGCTAGCCCCAGTCGGTCCTGAACGCCGATCGGGGCGACCCCCACCGCCTCGACCGCGATGGCGACGGGGGAGCCTGCGCGGAGCGGGCCGTGTCGCAACAACCCAGAAAACACGGCGGCGTCCCGGCGGATCGAGGCCGTCCGGGGCGCCGCCGTGTCTGCGATCGACCTCTCTGCCCCGTGCCTCTCGCGGGACGCCGAGCAAGATGGGGCAGCAGACGGCGGCGCCGTGGTGGGGGCAGCAGCCGTTGGGGACGCCGTTATGACAGGCCCAGATGGCGCCTGGCGTGGCGGTCGGACCAGCGACGCGGCCCCGAGCGCGCGATTGGGTACCCGCCGGCCGCCAGTCGGGTACTTGTACGGATCGACCGCGGGCCGGCGCGGGCGCAGACTCGTCCTACGACGCCGCGGCGTGCGCGGGCGTCGGACCCCCGACACGGGACGAGCGCTATGGGAGGTAGAAAACATGGACAGCCGCAAGTTCGACGAGGTCGTCAGGTCGTTGGGCACGGCCGCCAACCGGCGGGGGGTGCTCAAGGGGGCCGCGGGCGCGGCCCTCGCCGGCGTCTTCGGGCTCGTCGGGGCGCGGAGGGCCGGCGCGGAGGAGTTCGTGGCCTGCAACTCGACCGAGAAGTGCGAGGCGAAGTGCGGCCGCGAGGACGCCGTCTGCTGCAAAGGGCGCTGCATCCGGGGCTGCGGCCCGAACCGGGTCCTCCAGCCCCGCACCTGCCAGTGCCTGCGGGTGACCGATCGCGGGACGTACAAGTCGGGACCGTTCTTCTGCGGCGTGTAGGACCCCGGACCGGAGACCCCGGAGCACCGCGCGCGCTGCGCTCTTTCCCGCACGGACCCGGCCCGATGGGCCGGGTCCGTGTTTAAGGCGCCGCAGCGGGGACGATGGCCACTCACGCCGCCACCCCGTCCCGCCCAACCCCGATCGCCGCGCTTACCACGTCGGGCGCGCCCCGCTCGGCCGAACCCCGGCGAGCACCCATTCCCAGAACTCGACCTCGTTCGCCTCCGACGTCGCCCAGCCGAGGTCCGCCAGCGCGGCGCGCCCGGACGCCGGTTGCCGCATCCACTCCCGGGTCATCAGCTCCATGCAGACCGTCGCCAGGCCGTCCGCCTGGCTTTCCTCGATCCCGAGCCCGTTCCATCGTTCCTCCGCCTCCGCCCGTTTCGGGTGGCCCGCCAGCGCCGGGTCGTCGAGCCTGGCCCGGAGCCGTTCCCGGACGGCGTTCCGCCGCGCCAGGTGGTCGCCGATCTCGTGCGCCAGCGGGACGCCGGCCGGGATCGGGGGCGAGGAAGGGGAGTGGGCGAGCCTTCGCGCTCGGACACGGAGCGACCCCGGTGGGCCACCGGGGTCCCGCCGGCAGCGAAAGGGGCGTGTCACCCGCGCGGAGGCCCTCACCGCCGCGCCCGGC
>CADCWL010000249.1 GCA_902806405.1 uncultured Thermomicrobiales bacterium
CAGAACATCCCGGCCACGGTGTCGAGGAAGACGAGGTGCGGCGCCTCCATCGCGAGCGGGCGCTGGACGATCGCGACCTGGACCCGGAGCGCCTCGATCGGGGCCGCGACGCCGATCGGCGCGAGGAGCCGGGTCGACCAGGGGCCGGCGGCGCAGACGACGACGCCCGCGGGGACGACCCCATCCGGCGTCCGCACGCCCGTCACCCGATCCCCGACGCGCTCGACCGCGAGGACGGGGCACCCTTCCCGGATCGTGGCGCCGGCCCGCTCCGCCGCCCGCGCCATCCCCCGCGTCGCGGCGACGGCGTCGACGTAGCCGCTGGTCGGCTCGTAGGCCGCGGCGGCGAGGTCGTCGACCTGGACCCCGGGTTGCAGCTCCCGCAGCTCCGCCGGGGAGACGACGCGGGAGGGGATGCCGAGGGCGTTTTGGAGGGCGACGTTGCGGTGGAGGCGGTCGACGTTCGCCTCGTACCCCGGCCCGGTCTCGACGGTGACGACCAGCCCGGACGGGGTGTGGACGGGGTCGCCGCCGACGATCTCCGGCCAGCCGGCGAAGACCTTGTACCCCTCCCAGGCCAGCGTCGCCTCCGGCCGGTTGGAGTAGTGCTGCCGGAGCAGCGCGCCGGTCCGCCCGCTCGCGCCGGCGGCGACCACGCCCCGCTCGAAGAGCGTGACCTTCCCCGCCCCCCGCCGCGCCAGCTCCCACGCCAGGCTGGTCCCGACGATCCCGCCGCCGACGACCGCGACGTCCGTCCCCCGGGGCACCGTGACCGCCATCCGCCGTCCCTCCCGCCGCCCGCCGTGCCGCGCGACCCGTGCTTGACACCCCGCTCCGGGGCTTCCCATACTACCGATTGGCGCCCGCCCGGGCGCCGGCCGACGTAGCTCAATTGGCAGAGCAGCTGTTTTGTAAACAGCAGGTTGCGGGTTCGATTCCTGTCGTCGGCTCCGAAGGAAACGTTCTGATTAAGCCAAGAATGAGGGTCGGCGGGGCAGTCCCGCCGGCCCTCTTCACCCCGGCTGACAGCCACCTGACAACCACCGCCCTTGAACGGCTGCCCGGGAGGCATCAGGTCCACCTCCAGGTCGGCGGCGGCCGCGGCGTCGCCGGCGTCGCTCGCGATCTCGAACGCGCGTTGGGCGTCGGGCGTCCAGTCGATCACGGACACGATGCGGAACGGCGGGCCGGACGGTGCCGTGGGCGGGTTGATCCGCTTCTCTAGCTTGTCGATCCGGTTCGCGAGCCGGCTCATGCCGCCCCTTCCTCGTCGTCGAGCGCGCTCTCTAGCCGGTTGACGCGGTTCAGCAGTAGCCCGGTCTCATGGACGGCGGCGTACGCTCGCGCGCCGTTGGCGAGGGCGCCCATGACCGTCGGCTTCATGTCGCCCGCCTCGGTGGCGGCCAGGGCGCGCAATAGCAGCGCGGCGACGTCGGCCAGGTCGGCGGGCATCGCGGCGGCTCGGCTGGCGTTGCTTCGACCCTTGCCCCCAGCGCCCTTCGGCCATCTTCTCGCGGCGCTCCGGATCGTGGAAAACACAGAATGCGCCGCCCTTCAGCGGCTCGCCCCCGCAGGGGCCGCCGTCCCGGTTCGTGCCTTGGCAGCGCGCTCGGTCCATCGCTCAGCGTCTTTCTGGCAGCGGCCAGCATCGGGGCGAGGCTCGGTCTCAGCATATGCGCTCTCTGCCGCTTCCAGCGCTTCGCGTCGTAGGTTCGGCGATACGCCCGCCGCTTATCCCGGTCCTCTTCAGGGCATCCCGCCGTTCTTTTCTCAATGATTTCGGGCCGGGGCTCGACCGCTTCGACGCAGGCCGTGATGTCGTTGGGCGGTTCTTCGCCGAACAAGCGCCGGTACTCCTGCTCTGCCTCAGCGACGATGTGGGCTGCTATCCCGGCGCTCTGCCTCAGCCAGCGGGCGTCGTCGACCGTGCGGGCGGGTTGCTCGGCGTGCCGGTTCCGGGTCGGGGCGGCGCCGAGAGGCGGGCGCGCACCGGACCGGTATCGAACGACGGCAGGTGCGCTTCCACGAGGTCCACCGTCTCCTCGATGAGCCGGCGGGCTTCGTCGACGCCGTCCCTCGGCTCGGCGCGAAGGACGAACTTCAAGCGCCCGCTGAGGTCGGGCGGTGCGACCGTCAACTCCCCGGCAATCCACCCGGCCCACTTCAGGGAAGCCGACGGGGGGTACACCCGGTTGAGGCCAAGCAGCGCGCCGAGGACGGAGTGCTCCACCCGGCACAGGAGCTGGTACAGGTAGGGCAAGTCGTCCCGCTCGGCGAGCATCTCCAGCCACCAGTGCGGCCCAAAGACGAGGTGCTGTTCGACCATCGTCCGCACCAGCGCGTCGGGATAGGCGCTCGCGCTCGCCTGCCATCTCGCGAGCAAGGCGGCCCCGTGCAGTGCCAAGCCGTGCCGGACTGTCGAGACCAGGACCTGCTTGGCGAGCGTGGGGTCGCTGCGCTCGGTGACGTCGCCGACCACTCGGTCGACGGTGTCGACGGCCAGGTGGGCGACATCGACCTTGACGCCGTCGATGACGTAATCCTCTTCCCAGGTCTCGGGAAGGCTCGCGTCCGAGTAGAGACGCCGGTCGACCGCCCCAGCAGCGGTCGCCGCCGCCGTCCGTGCATCCTCGGCCGGGACTGCGCTCCAGACGATGCCAAGTTCAAGGTCCGACCAACGGTCGGCGTGCCCTCTGGCGGCCGAGCCGCCGACGAGCACCGCCACGACCTCCGGGGTGTCGGCGTAGGCCGGGGCGATCTCGCGAGCCAGCGCGAGCAGCCGCGCGCTCGTTCCGTCCACTTGGTTCTCCCTGCATGGCGGCTTTGGCCAACCTCTCGCGCGGCCCCCGTAGCTCGACGATCCTCGGCAGGGCCGCGCCCCGCCGACTCGGCATCGGCACGGGCGCGGCCTCGACGGCGGACATCCTAGCGCCTTGGCGCGTAGGTGCCGTGGATCGCGGCGGTGTTCGCGCGCTCGCGCTCCAACGCTTGCCGGGCCTGGTACTCCTGGTCCGTCTCGCCGCCCCGCTTCATTGCGATACCGCCTTCGCCCTCGGGCACCAGACGGCCCTCGGCGTCCCGAACCGGGGTTAGCAGGTCGCCCATCCGAGCGGCGGGGGCGTTCAGCCGTTGCCGTGCCTCTTCCGCGCGCCGGCGCTTGGACGCCCGGCCTCGCGCGATACCCACCGCCCGCAGGGCGGCCGATGCGTTCGCGCGCGGGGCCTTGGTGTTCGGGTCGGCGTACCGCTGGGTCAGCGACGCGCGAATCCGCGCGGTCAGGCGCCCCAGTTCCGCCTTCGCCTCGATCTCGCGGACGCTCAGCGTGTCCGGGCCCGACTCGATCCGGGCCGGGATGGCGTCGGCGTAGATGCTTTAGCTCACGGTGTCGTCGGAAAGCACGGCGGCATTGACCCGCTCGACCAGCCGGGCTGGGGCAGCATCGCGGCGTGGCCAGCGGTCGCCGCGGAGATCGCCGCGACGCGGGCCTCGGCCTCCTCCGGCAGCACGACACCGGCCGTCTCGGTGACGTTCAAGACGGCTGCGTGGAGCAGGGGCCGCGCCTGGGCCGGGGCCAGGAAAGCGATCTCGTGCCGGAAGGAGCGGGGCGGATCGACTAGGGTGGCGACGTTGCGGCCAATCGGGCCCCATTTGAGGGCCTGCCCGAGCGCTTGCTTCAGCACGGCGCGGAGGTGCTGGACGGTGCGCGGCGACAGTCCGTCCGCGAGCTTGTCGTTCATCATCCGCTGGACGTGCTCGGGCGCGAGCTTCGCCAGATGGTGCCGTCCGAGCGCCGGCTTCGGGTGCAGCCCGACGATCTGCCCGTAGCTGCGGTACGTCCGCGGGCGGACGCTCGGCTTCACCGCGTCGGCGAGCTACCTACCGAGGAACTGGGCGACCGTCTGCCGCTCGACCGCCACGGGCAAGCCCTGCTGCTGGTCCCTGAGCGTCTTCGTCAGCTTCTCGGCGACCTCTTTCCGGGTCCGGCCGTAGAGCGTCTTCCGCTGCCGCTTCGGCGCGCCGTCCGGGCCGACCTCATAGCCGACGCTGACGCTCGCGACCCACTTCCCGTCGCTCTCGCGTTGGTAGACGCTGCCCTCGTAGTGGCCGCGTTGCTTCGGCTTCCGGTCGCTCATGAGCCCTGCCCTTCCTCGTCTGCTCGCCGCCACTCCCGGCCATCCTCGCTGGCCTCCCACGTCCCGCCGTCGATGACGACGTAGCCGGGCAAGCCCGCCTTCTCGAGGCCGTTCAGGTATCTGTGCTGCGTCTCGGGTGTCGTCTCGTAGAGGTCACGCGGGCCATGCTCAGCAGTCGGGTCGAACGGCGGATGACGGTACCGGTCGGTCACTCGTCGCCTACTTTCTCGGCTCGCGGCTGCGGCTTGCGGGCCTCTTCGATGGCGGCGCGGCGAAATCGGCGCTGCTTGCTCGGCAGCCGGACGTACGGGATACGGTCGGCGTCCGCCGTGACGGTCAACGGGAGCGTCGGGCAGCGACGGTCCCCCACTCTTCCGCGTCCCCCAAGAGCGCGTCGACCGCCTCCTCCGGGCTCCCCTGCCACGGCGTCGTCTCCCAGTCGTCCGGGACCCCGGGATCCGGCAGCCAGGCCGGCAACGCCAGTAGCACCAACTGGGCCATCGCGTTGACGTACGGCTCGTACAGCCGACGCAGCTCCGCCAACTGCCGCTCGGCGGCGGCGCCTTCCCGCAGCGCGATCCCCGCCCCCGCCAGCAGCTCCCGCAGCCTGGCCACGTCGGCGGGCGGCAGGCGATCCGGCTTCGGGACTGTCGGCGGGGTGTTCAGGACCTGGCTCAGGTCCCCGACCGCGTAGCGCGCCATCGCGAAGGTCAACCGTGCCTGGCGTTGGCGGAACTGGTCTTCATCGTTGCCGACCCCGACGATGACCAGCGCGCTCACGTCGAGGACCAGCGTCAGCGACGCCAGCCAGGACTGGTTGCTGTGCTGGGAGCGGAAGAAGCAGAGGATGGGGTAAGAAAGGTGGCTCTCCAGCACCTCGGCCGACCACCTCTCCCACTCGCCCAAGAACCCGTCGAGCCCGGCCGTCTCCCCCGGCCCCATCCGCCGCAGCAACTCGACGCCGCTCGGCGGCGACCCCCCGGGTGCCGGGATCTGACGGTGATCGACCGGGCCGGGTCCCCGCGGCAGGCGGCGCGGTGGCTCGGCCTCCTCGCCGAGCAGCTGCGCCGGCGGGGCGTCCTCGGCGCGCTGAGGCTGACGGAGGCGGCGACGGACCGGGTGGTCGCCACCCGGCGGGTCTGGCCGTGACGCCGCGGTCGGTGACAACGGGGCACCCGATCCCGCCGCCTTGGTGTAGACTGGACGCGGCCGAGGGAGCGGTCCCTACCCCGCTCCCTCCCCGGAGCGCCGCACACGCTCCGCCCCTTCCCTTCCCGCACGCACCCGGCCCTTCGCGGCCGGGTGCGTGTTTAAGCGTCGACGGCTCCCCTCGATCCGGATGTCCCTCCCGCACCCCGGCGCCGCACCCCACGCCGAGAGGAGCCCCCCGTGACGACGCACCCCGCCGGTCTCGAGGCCGACGCCCACGGGCGGGCGATGGACCCGGACACGACCGAGTCCGACCTGCTGGGCCTGATCGGCGCCCACGCCACCCACCTCGCCCGCTGGGCGGACGACCCGAGGGAGGAGCACGAGCGGCAAGACCGGGCGATGCTGCGGGGGGCGATGCGGGCGTGGCTGGAGCGGACGGAAGCCAACGGGGGCGAGACCGCGAGATAGGAGAGGGCCGCGTAGGTCGCTCCGCCCCCGTCGCCCCTATCCGTCCGCCGAGCAGACCCCGGCGGCCCGTCGACACCGAGCCGCCCTCAGCGTGCCTTTGGGGACGGGAACCGCGATGGCCTCCCAGAGGTCGTCAGGGGCTAGCGGATGGCTTATGGCGAGCCATCATGCCACGCTCTCCGGTTTTGCAACGCGCTCCGTGAGAGATTGAGGGGTCGGTCCTAAGACTGTGCAGCGAGCTTGCGCGCAAGCCGATCCTCGACGAGGGACCGCATCCGTCCGACGATGCCGTCCCAGGAGTGGGCCGACAGCAGCTTGTCCTCGCGGCGCTCGCGCTCGGCTCGCTCGCCCTCCGTCTCGCGGAGCGCCGCTTCGACCTGCTCGACGAACTGGGTTGACGTTGCCGCGATCCGGACCACCGAGCCGAAGGATTCGACGACGTCCTTCAGCGGGGTGCTCACGATCGGCTTGTGCGCGGCCATGTACTCGAGCGTCTTCGTGGGGAGGAGGTGGCGCGTGGCGTCGTTCATGGCGAACGGGATCATCGCGACGTCGAACGCGGCGAGGTAGAGCGGCAACTCGTCGTACCTCTTCTTGCCGGGATAGATGATGTTCTGTCGCCTGGGCAGGGCCCGCTCCTCGATCTTGATGACCGGTCCCACCATCACCCAGGTCCAGTCCGGCCGAAGGTCCGCGACCGAGGCCAGCAGGTCGAGGTCCGATCGCTCGTCGATCACCCCGTAGTATCCGATGATCGGGCGCGGCACGCCCCGCACCTCCCGGGGTGAGGGCAGGTTCTCGGCGCGGGACGGCGCAAAGTCCGCCGGTTCGACCCCGCTCGGGAAGAGGTGCACGTCCGGGTGGCGGCGCTTCTTCGATTCGTACACGCTGGGGCTGCCCGCGAAGACGAGGTCCGCGCGCGCCAGGAGCTCCCTTTCCAGCTCGGGCAACCGAGGCGGGGCGGACCGGAACGCGCTCAGCTCGTCCATCGCGTCGTACACGACCAGATCGGGTCCGAGCAGGTCGACGAGGCCCACAACCATGGGCGTGTAGAGCCAGAGGACGAGCGGAGCCTCCCGGCGCCGCCACCCCGCCACGTACCGGCGCACCTCCTCCTCCAGCCGCGGCTGGAAGCGGCTCTCGAACATGAGCGCCGCCGCCTCGATGTCCTCGGAGACCTCGGAGGGATGGAAGCCGTCCCGGTCGCGCGTCTCGTCGAGCCGGCGCCAGAAGGTGTCGGGGTCGCTGCGGAGTTCGAGGCGGGCGATGCGGAGGCCCGGTCCGACCTCCCGCACCCTGAATTCCTCGCTCGGCGCGCCTATCCAGATCCACGGTTCCTCGACGTACAGCACAGGGTAGTGGCGGCTGAGGCGGGCGAGCAGCTGCTGGGGCCGCTGCCACACCCAGTCCCAGGTGAGGTGCGAGGCGCAAACGAGATCGACGAGAACTCGGTCTCGCGTTGGCGGTGCGCTATCCTGTCCTCGCGTCATCGGGGGGGCCTCCTGATGGCGCCGCGGCGGGGACGCTGAACCCGTCCCCGCCGCCCCATTCGTCCCCGCTACTCTACCAGTTTTGGCTTATCTTCGCGGTTTTCTTGCGGATGATCCAACGATGGAAGCCGCGCAAGGAGTCCCCTCACCGACGGCTTCCGACGACGGCACAGGCCCCGGCGCAATCTTCGACGGCGTCGTGGCCGTCTGCGCGATCGGCGCGTTGCTGCTGAGCTTGTACCAGGAGTGGGCGCGTCGTCGATCGCGTAGGCCCAGCTTGCGCGTGAAAATGTCGCAAGGCGTTATTGGAGGGGGAGGAAGGACCAGCAAAACGCAACTCTTTATCGAAGCGTTGAACACTGGAGACCGGTCGGTAACGCTCGGTGGTTCCGCGATGATCCAGTTTCCCCGGAGAAAAAGGTTGGTACTCCCCACCAGCAACTCGACGGTCGTCTTTCCTTACGAATTGGCTCCCGGCAAGAAATGTATGTGTTGGATCGGCATGAAGGAGCTCGCACAAGAACTCGACCGAGTGGGATACAGTGATCGTTATCGGCTGATTGGGATACACAACGACCAGATCGGCAACGTCTACAAGAGCAAGCCAACCAATTTCGACGTGGCCTTTTGGTTGCGCCGGTGACACCTACAGCAGAACCGCCGGGGACGATCGCGACGTTCACGGACCGGCAGGGCCGAACCGTGTTCCTCACCGACCGGCGCTGGGACCACATCACTCTCGGGCACCCGGAGCTGACCGGCAACGCCGCCGACGTCCGGGCCACGGTCGAGGGAGCGGAGGTGACGCGGCGGGACGTGGACTACCCCGACCGCGAGAACCACTATCGCAGGCTGCGCGACCACCTGTATCTGAAGGTCTGCGTCGGGTACGATGCCCGCGGGGTGGGGTTCGTCATCACCGCGCACCCGACGCCGCATCTCAAGCGCGGGGAGCAGGACCTATGGCCGTGAACAGGGTTGCCCTCGATACCGAGCGTGATGATCGGCCGGGACTTGCCCTGGTGCTACCCGTCGACGAGGACGTCAATGACGGGTCGGGTTGGGTCGACTACGACCCGGTCGCCGACGAGCTCATGGTCTACATCGGGCCGGCGCCGGTCCCGGCGGTAAGCCGGGCGATCGAAACGCCGGAGCGGGACTATGTCTACGTCCGGATCGGCGCGCCGATCAACCGGCTGGTGGGTATCCAGGTCGACGGCTTCCGGGCGTGGGCGGTGAAGCGGCACCCCAAATGGGCCGAGCTCGGACAGATGACGGGCGGCGTGCCGCCGGTCGGCAAAAGGCAACGCGCGGCGCTCCGCGCGTTCTACCGCGACGTCGGCGACCTCGTCGTGCGATTCGGCGTACGCTAGGGGAAGCGGCCACGCCGACGCCCTAGCCCGCCCTCCGCCGGGGCCCCCTCTCGCCCATCTTCACCGTCGCGCCGAACAACTGGTCCATCATGACCAAGCCGTCGTGGAGCAGGACGCCGATCGGCACGTCGGGGCGGTTTCGGCATGCGCCGTCGGCCGTGGAGCTCTCGGGGGGTGCGGATGCGGAGATGCCCGGGAAACGCCCCCCTCAACGCCGCCATCCCGCTCTTCACGGCCCTCGTCGCCGCCGCCTGGCTCGGGGAGCGGGTAAGCGAGCGGAAGACCGCGGGGTTCGCCCTCGGCCTCGCCGGCGTCGCCGCGCTGGTGGGGTGGAGTCCCTTCCGCCTCGACGCCGGCACGGTGCTGGCCGCGGGCCGCTCCCTGCTCGCCTCGCTTTCCTACGCCGTGGGCGGGGTCTACGCCAAGCGGGCCTTCGCAGGCGTGCCCGCGCTGGACCTGGCCGCTGGCCAGCAAGTGGCGGCCGGACTCCTCCTCCTTCCGCCGGCGCTGGCGATCGCGCCGACCGACGTGCCGCCGCTCGGGGTCGCCGCCGCCGTGGCCGGGCTTGGGCTCCCCTGCACCGCCGTCGCCTACCTGCTCTACTTCCGGCTGGTCCCCCGCGTCGGCCCGACAGCGACGCACGCCGTGACGTACCTGATCCCCGGCTTCGGCCTCCTTAAGGGATGGCTACTGCTGGGAGAGGAGGTCACCGCTGGCATGCTGGCCGGGTTGGCGGTCGTCCTCGCCGGCGTCGTCCTGGCCACCGGGGCCGAAGTCGGGGCGACGGCGGCAGCGCTGCGGCGACTCCTTGCCCCGGGCTCCGTCGCCGACGGTTCCCGCGAGCCCCGGGTCGGTCGTCCCTTCCGATGATGCGCTGGTCAATTGAAGGGGAGGTTGGGCGCAGATGGCGGCTACGCCGTCTGGGCCTTACGAAGCGCTGCCGCCCTTGGCCCGCTTCTCGGCCGCTTCCCGCTCCAAACGGCGAAACCGAGCAGGAGGGCCATCGTCGCTAGGTCGGCGTGGCCGCCCTGCTGCGACTCGGGCACCAGCTCCTAGACGACGACGAAGATCATCGCCCCGGCCGCGAAGCCGAGCAGGGCGCCGAGGGGCCGCCGGCTGAGTTGACGGGCGAGGAAGACCAGCGCAGCGCTGAGGGCCGTCAGCCCCCAGGTCACCGCCGTCGCCAGCAACACTTGCACGACCGGCGACAACTCCTCCAGGAATGTCACCACGAACCGCGCTCACTCCTCTGCTCCCCCGTCCAAACCGCTCGGGACGCGCGACGGGACGATGCGTCCGCTCGATCAACGCTCGCCGAGCAACCAGCGGCCGATCCGCTCGCCGACGACGACCGCCGGCAGGTTGGTGTTGGCACGGGGGATGACCGGCATGATCGAGCAGTCGGCGACGAAGGCGTTGGCGAGCCCGTGAATCTGGCCGCGAGGGTCGACGACCGCGGCTAGGTCGGCGGCCGGGCCCATCGCGCAGGTGCCGACCGGGTGGTAGTAGTGGACGCAGTTGGCATCGACGAAGCGCTCCAGGTCGCGGCGAGAGCGGACGTTGGGGCCGGGCGTCGACTCGGCGCCCAACAGGTCGCGCAGGGGCGGCTGAGCGGCCACCTCGCGTGCCAGCCCAATGCCGTCGATGAGGACGCGGCGGTCCTCGCCGTCCGGATCGGAGAGGTAGCGGTGATCGATCCGCGGCACGTCGGTTGGGTCGGCGCTGCGGAGGCGGACGTGCCCACGGGAGCGGGGCGTCATGCAGGCCATGGGCAGCTTCCATCGCCAGCCCGCCGGGGCATCGGGAGCGGGACCGCCGACCGGGTAGAGGTGGAGGTCGAACCCTTCGGCGCAGCGCGGGGAGCGGGCCTTGGCGATGACCTGCTCCTCCGGCAGCCAGCGCTCGGCGGCGAAGGCGGACGTGCGGCGCTCGAGTTCGGGCGTTTCGGCGAAGCCGACGATCACCGAGGGGTGGTCGTGCAGATTCCGGCCGACGCCGGGGAGGGCGACGGACGGCTCGATGCCGAGCGTGGTTAGCTCGTCGGGATCGCCGATCCCCGAGCGGAGCAGCACCGCCGGCGAGCCGTAGGTGCCGCCCGACACCACCACCCGCCCGGCCTCAATCCGTTCCGTCCCGTTCTCCCCGACCACCTCGACGGCGACCACGTGGTTGCCGGTGACGACGAGGCGGTCGACCGTCACCCGGTCGCGGATCGTCAGGTTGGGCCGGTCGCGAAAGTGATCGAGGTAGGCGAAAGCGGTGTTCCAGCGGACGCCGTCGTGGATGTTGACGGGGCTGGTGGCGACCCCCTCGTCCTGGTCCAAGTCGTTCAAATCGTCGACGTGGGGCAGGCCGGTCGCCGCGGCGGCGGCCAGGCATGCCGACTGGAAGGGGGTGACCTCGTGCGGGGCGTAGCGGCGGACGCGGAGCCGACCCGCCGCGGCTTGAAAGAGCGGCAGCAGCTCGGCGGCCGACCAGCCGGGGTTGCCGGCGGCGGCCCAGCCGTCGTAGTCGAGGCGGCTGCCCCAGATCGCGGCGCAGCCATTGTGGGACGAGCAGCCGCCGATCACCTTGGCCCGCTCGAAGGGGACCAGGCGGTCGGCGTAGGTGTCGCCACTGTCATATTGCCAGGTGTCGGAGTAGCCGAGGGCGCGGGCGTCGACCAGATCGAGCGGCCAGCGGCCGCCGGCGAGCGGGCCGTAGTCCGGTCCCGCCTCCAGCAGCAGCACCGACTCGTCGCACCCTGCGGCCAAGAGTCCGGCGACGACCGCCCCGGCGGTGCCGCCGCCGACGATCACAGTGTCGGCGTAGCGGGGCAACGCCTGATGGGACGCGTCGGTCATGTTCTGCCCTCGTCGTCGGTTGCTCCACGGCTGGATCGGCATGAGCGTGCGGCGGGATCGTTGGCCGGCAACACGCGTCTCGGCGGCGCTGACCGCCGCGTACCCGCGCACTCTCCGTGGGGCGAAGGCGCTCCCCCGTCATTCCGGACGCAGGAGGAATCTCGAACCGCGCAACCCGGCCGCCGAGATTCCTCGCGTCCGCTCGGACTGACGGGAGAGCGACTTGGAAAGACTGGGGGGGCGTCGGCCCGGAACGACGGCAGGGTGTCTGCTGGGGAGGGCGGAGCCGAGTCCGCCCGGAATCGCGCGGGCATCCGTTCCGGAGGGCGGAGGGGCATTCGCTCGGACCGACAGGGGGCGGAGGCATCCTAACTTGCTGCTCTCGGCGACCGAGCTGCCTGCAGGAAGCGCTCGACTCGGTCCGGGTCGACGGGGTTCCAGGTGTAGCCGTCGACCTTGAGGTCGGAGCCGACGACGGCGCCGTCGGCAACGCCCAAGAAGGCGGCGATGTTAGTCGACTTCGTGCCGGTGTTGACCAGCACGGGGACGGCGTCCCCGACCGCGCCTTTGGCCTGTTGGAGCGCGTCGATGGCCGGCTCCGCTCCGGCCATCGGGCCCGAGACGAGCACCGCGTCGGCGAGGCTGGAGACGACCGCCGACCGTGCGACCTGGCCGACGGTCCGCCGGCCGAGGGGGGAGGCGAACTCTGGGGTCACGTTCATCATGATCGCGACGTGGTCGGCGCCCAACTGGCGGCGGTAGCGGAGGAGGCCGGCGGCGTCAGTATTCCAGAGGCCCATGTCCGATTCGTAGACGCCGGTCGTGACCTCGCGGATAAAGGCCGCCCCGGTCGCGGCGGCGATCGCGAGCGCGGCCTGCGCGTCCCAGAGGAAGTCGACACCGAACGGCCGGTCCTTGGGCGCCAGCTCAGTCACGACCCGAGTCATGACGCTGACGCCCTCGATCCCGGCCCGTAGGCTGTAGGGGCGGTCCCCCTCGTTGCAGAACATCACGGCGTCGACGTCGTGGGCGCGGAGCACGTCGAGATCGCGGGCGGCGCTCTCGATCAAACCCGCGACCCCCGATTGCTCGTCGTAAAGGGGTGTCCCCGGCAGGGGCGGCAGATGCACCATGGCGATGATCGGCTTGGCGCCGCCGTCGAAGAGCTCCCGAAATCGTCCGGCCGCCACTCGTCCTCCCTGTTCCGACACCTCGGCTCTCCCGTCGCGCTCGTCGACATCGGATAGTCGCGGCGCTAGGGCGCGGCAGTTGACAGCCCTTCGGCCGGCTGCATACTACCGCCACTCCGGTTCCCAACCAAGACCCGACGGCGACGCGCGGCCACGGGCCAAGGGGACCGGAAGCCCCGGCCGCGAACGGGGTGGGCACCGAGGCCAACGGCCTTTCGAGGCGGATCGAGGGAGGAGAAGCGTCCGTGTCTGGTAACGCCAAATACCCGACCAACGGCGGCGTCCGCGGCAACTGACTTTCGCGTCGCAGCGTGCTCAAGGCGGCCGGCGCCGCCTCGGCCTTCTACGCGGCGGGGGTGGTTGGCAAGTCTTACCGACGGGCGCTCGCCCAGGACAGCGTCAAGGACCAGATTCTCGCGATCCCCGGCTCCGGCGGCGGCGCCCCGACCGACGCCCACATGGAAGAGGTCGGCAAGTTGACGCTGCGCTCGCAGAACAAGGGCAAGTTCGCGGGGCAGACGGTCCGCTTCCAGGGTCTGAGCAACGCCAACGCCCACGTCAACGTCTTCCGTCCCCTGTCGCGGGCCTGGGAGGAGCACACCGGCGCCACGATCGAGTGGATCGAGGTGACGCAGGCCGACTCCTACCCGAAGATGTCGCAGGCGCTGGCCTCGAACACGGTTGCGTTCGACGTGCTCGAAGGGAGCGCGACCTGGGAAGGGGAGTTGCTCGGCGGCGGCCACTGCATGGCGATGCCCGACTCGGTTCGCAACGACCCCGGCTACGCCTTCGAGGACATCGTGCCCTACCTCCAAGGGCCAACCCGGACCTGGGACGGGGTGATGTACGGCGCCTCGATCGATGGCGACATGCACCACTTCAACTTCCGCAAGGACGTCTTCGCCGATCCCACCTTCTTCGGCTGAAGGCGAGTGGTCGGCTCGGTTGGGCGCCAAGGGAGGACGCCGGTGGTCGCTGGAGTGAGCGTGGGCCTGGACCGGGTGCTGGCGATGGTCGACGCGCGGGCGGAGGAGATCGTCGCCTTCGCGAGCGAGTTCGTCCGGCGGCCGTCGGTCAATCCGGAGCTGGAGCCGAATCCGGACGCGGAGCGGCCGGCGCAGGATTGGCTGAGGGACCGGCTCACGGCCAGCGGCGCCTTCGACGCGGTGGACTACTGGGAAGAGGTGCCGAACCGACCGAACGTGGTTGGCGTCCGGCGGGGCGCCGGTGGCGGGCGCTCGTTGGTCTGGTCGGCGCACACCGACGTCGTGCCGGTGACGGCCGAGCAGGCGGCGGAGTGGGAGGGCGATCCCTTCTCCGGCGAGATTCGGGACGGCCGGCTCTGGGGTCGGGGCGCGGCCGACATGAAAGGGGCCAGCGCCGCCCAGGTGATGGCCGCCGTCGTCCTCCACGACGTGGGGGTGCGGCTAAAGGGGGACTTGATCCTGGCCCACGCCTGCGGCGAAGAGTCCGGCCGTCACATGTACGGCTGCAATGCGATCCTGGAGCGTGGGTACGGGGCCGACTTGGCAATCTTTCCGGAAATCTCGAACTTTGCCATCTACCACGCCGCCAAGGGCGAGATCTATTTCCGGTTGACCGTTTTCGGCAAGTCGACCCACATCGCCAACCGGCACCTCGTCGCCCAGCCCCTGCCCCACGGCACGGAGCGCCCCGGCGTCAGCGCGATCGACCTGATGCTCAAGTACCAGCTCGCCATCCTCGACCTGGAGCGGCAGTGGGGCCTGTGGCGGACGAATCCCCACCTGCCGCCGGGGGGGATGTTCATCAACGTCAACTCGATCCACGCCGGGTCGCCGGCGGCCGCGGTGCCCGATTCGAACGTGCCGGACGTCTGCGTCGCGACCGGCTCGATGCTTTTCTACCCGGACCTTTCGGCGGCGGAGGTGATCGCCGAGGTCAAGGCGACGATCGATCGCGTCACCGCAGGGGACACCTGGCTGCGCGAGCACCCGCCGGTGCTCGATATTCCGTTCGGCCACCCGCACAAAGAAGCGATCAACATGCCCGCCGACCACGCCGGGATCGGGGCGATCTCGGACGCGATGCGTGCCGTCACCGGGCAGACGCCCGAGCTCGGCGTGGCGCCGTTCGTCTGCGACGCCAACTACTGGTTCGCCGCCGGTCAGCCGAGCCTGGTCTTCGGCTGCGGCGAGGTCAGCGGCGGCGTCCACGGCGCGAACGAGCATATCGCGGTCGCCGACATCGTCAAGGCGACCAAAGTTTTTGCGGCGCTCTCGATGGAGTGGTGCGGGGTCGCAGGTTGACAACTCGCGCCATGCCGGGGGTGCGCCTCGCATGACGACCGCAGGCCCCGCCTCCGCCGCCAAGCCAAGGTATCGCTACGCGACCCGCCTCAACTCCTTCCGCTCGGCGGCGGGCGGGTCGCTGCCGGAGTTGCTCCGGGCTGCCGCCGCCGTGCCCGGGGTGACCGCCGTCGAGATCAACTATCCGCAGCACCTGGGCGGGCTTGGCGAAGGCGAGTTCGAGGCGATCGTGGCCGGTAGCTCGCTCCAGCCGACCGCCCTCAGCCTGCGCTTCGACGACCCCGCGTTTGCCCAGGGTGCGTTCACGAACCCGGCGCCGGAGGTGCGCGAGCGGGCAATCCGCCTGGCCCAGGGAGCCGTCGCGCTGGCGGGGCGGCTCGGGGTGCCGAACGTCAACCTCTGGATGGCCACCGACGACTTCGACTACCCTTTCGCGGTCGATTCCCCCCGGTTGAGCTGCCCGACGGTGTCCCCGCGAGCCTCCGTCTGACCGTCCATATAGCAAACCTCTCGCCGCCGGGCCTGCTCGGCAACCGCAACCCGAAAGGCGCGCGACCCGATTGTCGATCCCGGGCGGTCCCGTTCGACAACCGAACGGAAGCGGTGGTCACCGGACGGCGGGGCCGCTTCCGGGCACCCCGGGGGGTCCGGGGGCGTCGCACCGGCCGGCGTCACCCCGCG
>CADCWL010000250.1 GCA_902806405.1 uncultured Thermomicrobiales bacterium
GGCCGCTTCGAGGAGACGTCTTGAGGTGAAGAAGGCGGCGACGCCCAGCAGGACAACGTAGAGCCGATAACCATCCGGAACGATGAACCAGAACGCGAAGACCACGAACAGGGGTGCGGCCGTGAGGTCGGCCAGTCCGTCGTCCTCCCACGCCCGGTACGCCCGGCGCTCGGCCTCGACGGCCAACCGATCGGTACCGGCTCGCCCGTCTACCCCGCGACCTCCTCCACCGGGGTCCCGACCTCGCCCCAACGGAAGTGCAAAGCGTCCCGCTGAGGCGTTTGGCTTCGGCATCGATTACCCCTGGTACCCCGTGATCGGATTCGTCCGCAGGTAGTGCCGCGGCGCCCACGCGCCGCTCGCGGCCAGCCCGAGACCGATTGCCCCGAACGGCACCGGCAGGTCGCGCAAGGACCCCTCCTCGATCGGCCAAGCCACGGCGGCGGCGATGCCGGGCACGACGGACAGCGCGTAGTAGCGGCCATGGCCCGTCTTCCACGCTCGCCCAAGGAAGACGATGACCCACATCGCGAACGGCACGAGCGGAAAGAGGGACGGTAGCGAGGGATTGCGACTCTGGATCAGGGGGATCAGCCCGGTGACGGCGTAGCTGCCGACGACGAGCATCACGATTCGCCGATCGGTGAAGATGGCGCGCGGCCGCGGGGGACGAACGAAGCCGGTGCGACGGTAGGCCACCCGCCGCTTGACCGCCCGCAACGAGCGATCGAGCACGAAGACGGCTGCCACCGCCGCCGGCCAGCCGACCGGACGCCATCCGCTCGGTACCGCCGCCGCCGCCGCCATGAGAGGAACATGGTGCCGAGGAACACGTCGTCCAGCCCGTCCTGGAAGAAGGCCTGCCACGTTCGCCGCTCGGCAGAGGCCAGCCCTTCGGTGTTGACCGCTGCCATCGCCTCCTCCTATCGCGCGCCAACTGGTTTGTACTGCAGACTAGGACGATGATAGATACCGGAACGGGCGACGTCAGGAGGGGTCGGCTCCACCGCACGGGGAGGGACCGAGCGAGCCTCGCCGTCAGTCCAGCAGTAGCCGCGCCCGCCGGAAGCGCCGCATCGCCAGCAGCAGCGGCGCGACCGGCACGAGGAGGGTCGCGAGGCCGGCCAGGATCACGAGCGGGATCCACCCGCCCGCCTCCACGGCGTCGCCGACGGGGCCGGTGATCGCGGCCGGCAGCAGCCGGGCGACGACGAACGCGAGGACGGAGAGGAGGATGACCAGGAGGAGCGGGCCGAAGGCGGCGAAGAACATGGCCTGGCTCGCCTGCTTCACCGTCGGCGCGCGGAGGGAGACGAGGACGCCGACGCCGACCAGGTAGAGGCAGAGGAGCAGGGCGCCGCCGGTCGCCGCCCACCAGCCGCCGCCCGGCAGGATTGCCGCGCCGTCGAGGACGAGGTTGAGCGCGACCAGGCCGGCGAAGCGGGTCAGCAGGATCAGTCCCCAGCCGACCGCGACGATCGCGCCGACCTTGCCGAAGAGGATCGCCCGGTCCGAGAGCCGGCTCGCGAGCAGCGTCTCGAGCGTGCGCCGCTCCCGCTCCCCGGCGAAGGCGTCGGCGACCATCGGCAGGACGGCGAAGATCACGCCGATGGTGCCGTAGGCGCCGCCCCCTCCGCCCCCGGAGGCGCCCTCCGCCCAGGCGCGGCCGTTGAAGAGGGGCAGGGCGACCCCCAGCACCGCAACGGTGAAGAAGAGCCCCGCGAAGGTGCCGAGGCGGGAGCTTCCCTGGTTCAGGAGCTCCTTCCACTCCTTGCGCATCACCGTCCAGACGTCGCCGATCACCGCGTCTCCTTCATCAGGCCGAGGAAGGCCTCCTCCAGCGTGGCCGCCCCCCGCCGCACCTCTTCCACGGCGGCGCCCCCGCCGACCAGCAGGGCCACGATCGCCGCCACGTCGGCCCCGGCGCGCAGGTCGAGCAGGAGCCGCCCGTCGCGGAGCTCGGCGGTGGCGACCTCCGGCCGGTCCCGCACCCGCGCCAGCATCGCGGCGTCGAGGCCGCGGGCGACGATCTCGGCCCGCGGCCCGCCGGCCCGTGCCCGCAGCTCGTCCGGGTGACCCAGCGCCAGGAGCCGCCCCCGCCGGATCACTCCGACCAGGCCGCAGAGCTGCTCCGCTTCGGCAAGGTTGTGGGTTGTCAGGAAGACGGTCCGGCCCTCCCGCCCGGCGAGCGCGGCGATGTCGTGGCGCAGGCTAGCGGAGGCGACCGGGTCGAGACCGGCGGTCGGCTCGTCCAGAAAGATCAGCTCCGGGCGGTGGAGGAGCACGCGGGCGATCGCCAGCTTCTGGCGCTGGCCCCGGCTCCAGGCGCCGACCCGCTCCCGCCGCCGCTCCCACAGCCCGAGGTGCCGCAGCAGCTCCTGGCCTCGCTCCAGCCGCTCCCGCTCCGAGAGACGCCAGGCCCGCCCGAAGAAGTCGAGGTTCTCCTCCGCCGTGAGCCGCTCGTACAGCCCGGGATGCTCCAGCAGCGCGCCGGAGCGGCGCCGGATCTCGTCGGCGCCCAACCGCGAGTCGTGGCCGAAGACGGTCGCGCGGCCGCGACTCGGCTCCAGCAGGCCGAGCAGGAGGCGGATCGTCGTCGTCTTGCCGGAGCCGTTCGGGCCGAGGAAGCCGAAGACGGTCCCCGCCGGCACCGCGAAGGAGAGGCCGTCGACGGCGCGGAAGCCGCCGAAGTCGCGGCCGAGGTCGTCGACCTCGATGGTTGGCGTGGTCACCCGCTCGCTGCCCCCGCATCCGACGGCGTTTGCCGCCCGGTATGGCGCAACGGCGGTGCCATCCGGTCTCGGCGCCGCCTCGTTCCGCCCGTAGCCGGGACAGGGTGGCATCGCCGCTCCTGGTCAGGCGCCCCGACGGATGGGTCGTCCGGGGGTGCCTCCCCGGGCAGACCCGACGAAGCCCTTTCGGGGGCTGAGCACAAGCAGACGTTGGCTGGGAGTTGGCGGATACCGAGAGAGGTTCGCGAGCGAGCGTTCCCTTTGCAGTGGTCCGGACAGAGGGACCGGTCGGCCCTGCTCGCGGCCGCGCGTCCGGTGAGGCACCCGGCGCCCAGGAGACCGGTCCCCCGCGCCCAGAACCGCGCTGGGTCCCGTCAGGAAGCGGGCGTTCCCGCCGCCACCGGCTCGAGCGGGACGTAGAGCGATCCGTCCGTCGCTTCGAGGGCGAGTTGCTGGGCGTCTGCGGGGAGGTCGAAGACGAGGACATCCGGGTAGGCGATGCCTGGCTGGCGGGGCGCGAAGGAGGGGTCGTAGCGGAGGTCGAGGAGGTAGGCGGCGCCGGCGGCGCGTGAGGCGAGATCGAAAACGCGCCCTTCGCCGTCGACGGCCCGGATGCGGTCCGGGGCGAAGCTTGCCGGCTCGCCCGTCAGGTTGGTGACCGCGATCGGGACCACCAGGAAAACCCCCTCCGCCGCCACCGGGGTCAGGCCGTCGCGGCGACCGACCTCCGGTCGCCGCTCGACCGGCCCGACCACCTCGATCCGCCACCGTTCGCTCAGGAGCGGCGGCGGCGGCGTCGCGGGCGGCGGGGTAAGCGCCATGATCGTGGCTTGCCGTCCGTCGGCCAGGTCCCGCAGGTCGGCGACCTCCGTCTCGTAGGCGGCGATGGTCGCCCGCGGGCGCTCCGGATCGGGGCCAATCCCGGACTGGCAGCCGGCGAGCGCGAGGGCGCCGGCGGCGGCGATCAGCGCCGTGCCCCGTCGCCGCCCAGGGCCCGTTCCCGCCGCCATCAGTACCCCAGCGCCAGGCCGTCGGCGCGGGGGTCGGCCCCGCCCAGGAGCAGACCCCGCGACTCGTCGCGGAGGATCATCTGGGCGTGGCCGAACGAGACGTCCCAGTCGGCGGCGCGGGCGACGGCGTGTCCGCGGGCAGCGAGGCGCGCGAAGGTCTCCTCCGGGAAGCGCCCTTCCAGCGCGACGGCGCGGGGGTCGGCCCCGCCCGCGCCGGCGACCCAGCGCGGCGCCTCGATCGCCTGCTGCGGGTCCATCCCGTGGTCGACGAGGTCCGTGACCAACTGGAGGTGAACCTGGGCCTGGGCGTCGCCCCCCTGGGTGCCGATCGGTCCCAGAAGGCGGCCGTCGCGCAGCAGCATCGCCGGCATCAGGGTGTGGCGCGGCCGTTTGCCCCCCTCGAGCCGGTTCGGGTGGTCGTCGTCGAGGCCGAAGGAGGCGCCGCGGTTCTGGAGGACGATCCCGGTCCCCTCGGCCAGAATGCCGGCACCGAACGCCATGTAGAGGCTCTGGATCAGCGAGGCGGCGTTGCCGTCCCGGTCGACGGCGCAGAGATAGACGGTGTCGCCGGCGGCGGCAGGGGCCGCGGGCCCCGCATGCGCCGGGTCGTAGGACCGCCAGAGATCGCGGGCGTACGACTTGGCGACGAGCCGGTTGGCGTCGACGGCGACCAGAGCGGGGTCCCCGATCGTCGCGTCCCGCACGCCGAACGCAAGCTTCTTCGCCTCGATCAGCGGGTGGAGGTGGTCGGCCGTTCCCCAGGGAGCAGGCACCGCCAGCTCCGCCAAGTTGAGCGCCAGGAGCGCCGTCAAGCCCTGCGAGTTCGGCGGCAGCTCGGCGACGGTCGTGCCCCGATAATCGGTCGTCAACGGCTCGACCCACTCACCCTGGTGGCGATCGAGGTCGTCGGTGGTGAACGTGCCGCCGAGCCGCTGCGAGGTGGCGACGATGGCCTCGGCGATCGAGCCCCGGTAGAAGGCGTCCCGACCGTCGCGGGCAATCACCGAAAGGGAGGCGGCGAGCTCCGGCAGGCGGAGGCGGTCGCCGGGGAGCGGTGCGCCGCCCCCTGGCAGGTAGCGGGCGCCGAGGGCCGGGTCGGCCCGGAGGAGCGGTTCGACGGCCGCGAGCCGGGCGGCGAGGCGGGCGGAGACGGGGAAGCCGTCTCCGGCGTACCCGATCGCGGGCTCCAGGAGTTGCGCCAGACCGAGCCGGCCGAAGCGGGCGACCGCCTGCGCCCAGGCGTCGATCGTGCCCGGGACGGTGACGGCGTGGATACCGCGGGGCGGCATCGTCGTGTGCCCGGCGCCGAGGAGGGCGGCCCGATCCGCCGCCGCCGGCGCTCGCCCCGACCCGTTGAAGCCGTGCAGCGCACCGGTCGCGGCCTCGCGGTAGAGGAGGAAGCAGTCGCCGCCGATCGCCGTCTGGTCCGGGTAGACGACGGTCAGGACCGCGTTGGCGGCGACGACGGCGTCCATCGCCGTCCCGCCGTCGCGCAGCGCCGCCAGGCCGGCGCCGGTCGCCAGTTCGTGCGGGGTGGCGACCATCGCGCCCGTCGCCAGCGCCGTCGGCCGTCGCGTCTCCATGCCGCTCCCCCTCCGCTTCTCCGGCATGGTAGCAGGCGCTCGCCCCCCGGGCGGCGCACCCTCCCCGCGCGGATCTCCCGATTCTGTCGCTGCCGGGAACGGCGATGACTGCCGGCGCGCTCCGAGACGTCCGTTCCCACCCGCGTTCGTCTCCCGGGACGGGCCTCGCCGGTTCGTGCCGAGGTGGTGCGGCGGGATAGGGGAAGGCGGGCTAGGGGGTCTGGGTGGGGACCCACTCCCCGGTTGTCCCCTCGGCCGGCGGCACGGCTCCCGGGTCGGTGACGACGGGGACCGGGTCCTGCGGCACGGGCACCTGACCCGGGTAGGCGGTGGGCACTCCGTACTCGCCGGAGATCGGCTGCTGGCCGGGTTGGGCCGGCACCTGACCGCCTTGAATCGGCTGTCCGCCCGCGCCCGGCGTCTGCCGACCGGTAGGGCCCGGCACCGGCTGGTTCGGTCCGCCGCGGTCGGCCTGCGGGTTCTGGGGGAGGTCTGCCAGCAGGGTGCCGCCCGTGCCGGGCGGGTCGATCCGGAAGAGGAGGGAGCCGATCCGGCGCTCGCCGACGAAGACGTAGACGCCGTATTCGCCGGCCGGCAGCGCGCCGTTCAGCGTCAGCGGCAGCCCGACCCAGCTCGCCTCGGCGTCGGACTCGATCTCGACGTTGGAGGTGCCGACCGTGCCGCCGAACGCGTCGACGAAGCGGGCGGCGACGACCTGGCCCTCGGCCACGCCCTGCAGGAAGGCCGCGACGTAGGCCGTGCCGGCGTCGGCGGGCACGCTCGCGTAGGCGCCCAGGGGCGCACCGTCGCCGCCGAGGCCGAGGGTCATCGCGATACTGCCGAGCGTCGGCGGGGGCGGCGGCGTGGGCTTCGGCGTCGGCGTCTTCGGGAAGAACCGCTCCGCCGTCCGGGTCGCCTGCTCCCGGGGCAGGTTCGGGCTGGCGGCGGCGTCCCGCTGCTGGCCCCGCCGCGCCTCCTGGGCGGACCCCCCGGCGCAGGCCGCGAGGGTCGCCAGGACGGCGAGGCAGGCGAAGGCGTAGGACGCCAGCGCCAGCGACTTTCGCGACTCGAAACGCCGCGCGGGCAACCGAGGCTTCGCTCCCGGCGCGGCGACGGTCTCCGGCGGTGCGTCAGCCGCTGGGGCGGGGCGGCCGGTACGGGCCGAACGCATCCTGGTACTCCTCGGCGACCTCGACGGCCGTCTTGTGGACGTAAATGCGGGTCGTCGCCGGCGAGGCGTGGCCGAGGATCGTCTGAACCGTCGACTCTCGCACGCGGCGCCGGACCAGCTCCGTCGCCAGCCCGTGGCGGAAGGAGTGGGGCGTCACCTCGCTCTCGATCCCGGCCCGGGCGCAGAGCTCGGCGACGATGTGCTCCACGGTCCGGGGGCTGATCGCCCCACCCGGTACGCCGAGTTTATCCCGTCCGCTGAAGGCGGGGAACGATCCGGCCCCCCGCACCGCGTCCTGCCGCGCCGCCCAATAGGCGGTCAGCGTCTCCCCGGTCTCGTGGTCGAAGTGGACCGTCCGGCTCTTGCCCCCCTTGGCGCGGTAGATGCCCGCCGTTCCCTGGGCGACGTCGACGTCGCGCCGCCGCAGCGCGCAGAGCTCGGAGACGCGAACGCCGGAGCGGAAGAGGAAGCGGATCATCGCCCGGACCTTGAGACGCCGCAGCTCGAGCTGCGGTTTCGCCTCCCGGGGCAGATCGTTGACGAAGGCGACCAACCGCTCCAGGTCCCCCAACTTGACGTCGGGCGGTGGCGGCGTGAAGCGGGGCATCATCGCCGCGATGCGGACGCGCAGCCGCTCCGTCGCCAGGTCGGCATGGAGGTCGTAGGCGGCGAGATAGGAGCAGAACTTGCGCACGGCGGAGAGGTTGTTCTGCGCCGTGCGCATCCGGGAGACCTCCTCCGGCGTGCGGATATCGGCCGGGACGAGGAGGGTGGCGAAGGCGGTGATGTGGTCGGCCTGGATCGCCGTCACCGGCGCCTTCGCAGGGTCGAGCCCCTCGTGCCGCTCCAGATGGCGGACGAACTTGGCGACGCCGTGGCGGTAGGTCTTTTTGGAGCGGGGCGCCAAACGCAGGTCGCCGAAGAACATCTCGACGGCGGCGGCGATCGAGAGCACCGCCGCGGCGTCGCCTCCGGCGGCGGTCCTCGTCGCCGCGTCATCGCCCGCCCCGTCGGGCATCGCGGCCGGTGTCCGCTCGTCCGTGGTCGGCATCCGTTGCCCTCCATCCGCGTGGCGCCCGTCCGGCCGGCGCCGCGGCCGCGCGGTCGGCGAACGCGGTGGCGTGTACGTACACCGTGAGCATAGCACAGGGTGGACGCCGCTCCGGAACGCGGCGCCGGGAACCGGGGGAGGAGGAGACCGACCGGGGGTGCGGTGTGGGGCCGGATGGGCAGCGCGCGGCGACGGGGCGACGAGCGGCGGCGGCTCGGCGTGTCGACCTGAGGGGGGCGCGGTGTGCTCCCGGCCGGGGCGGGTTAGGCCGACTGCGACCCGGTCTGGGCGTAGCGGCGGAGAAGCCCGACCGTGTCGCGGTGAAAATCGCCGTTGGAGACGATGCGCGTCACGCCGGCGGCCTTCGCCGCACGCCGCCCCTCGACGTCGACGTGCGGCCCGAAGGCGAGGATCGGCGTCGGGACCGCCGCATCGGCGGAGAGCGCGGCGACCGCGTCCCACTCGACCGTCCCGTTCATGTCGATCACGGCGAGCGCCGCCGGTGGGTCGCTGCTCCGCACCAGCGAAATGAAGGCTTCGGTGTCGCGGGCGAAGGCGGCCGCGAGGCCGATCGAGCCGAGCGCGTTGCGGATTCGCATTCCGAACATGAGGTCACGGTTCAGCACGATGACCAGGCCGGGCTCGGACGGGGCAAGCGGGGCGTCACCGCCGCTCGCCGACAGATCTGCACCGGTCATCGCCCTCCCCCTCAACTCCTGATCGATCGGACGTCGCTCGGGCCCGTCCAATGCCATGGCGAACCGCCGGGGACGAGGCCGAGGACCGCCCCGGTGCCGTCCCGCCGGGCGGCTGACCCGGGGACGGCCATCCCACGTCTCGCGGACCAAGTCAGTCTATCCCGCCGCCGTGGCGCCGATCGGTATCGGTTCGGCGTCGTCGCCCGTTCACCTGAGCGGCAGGGGAGCGGAGCCCGTGACCGACGCCGGTTGCACCGTCGTTGCCGCCGCCCCGCGGACCCACCGGGCGAAAAGCTCCATCGTCCGTTCACGATCGATTCACGAAGGTCCCCTACCGTAGAAGAACGGCGCACCGGGAGGACCACCGTCCAAACCCGCCTTCCGTCTGCCGAGCGGGAGCCTCGTCGGAGCGGCCGATCGCGAGCGACGCCTCTTGACAACCGAATCATCGTCTGGGAACCTATCATCGTTCGGAGAAAATAACGACGTTCGAAACTGTGCGACCGCGGGCAGGATCGGAAGCGGAGTGGCCGCCCGTCGCGGGTGCGCCAGGAGAGAGAAACCCCGGGAGGGACCGCCGATGTCATCGATCTTGTCGACCGCGAAGTTGGCCAGGGCCAGCGCCCGCCGCCCCTGGCTGGTCGTGGCAGCGTGGGTCGTCGTCTTCGTCCTGAGCGGCCTCGCCGCCGCGACGATGCTCGGCGGGGCGCTCACCTCCGACGTCACGATGACGAACAACCCGGAGTCGTTGCGCGGGGTCGATCTCCTGGCGGAGCGGATGCCGGAGCAGACCGATCCGATCGCCGAGACGGTGATCGTCCGCTCGGAGACGGCGACGGTCGACGACCCGGCCTTCCGCGCCGTTGTCGAGGCGGCGACCGCCGATCTACGGGCGGTTCCCGGCGTAACCCTCTTCAACCACTACGAGGCGGCCGCCGCGGGCGACCCGGCCGCGGCCGGCCTCGTCTCCGCCGACCGCCATGCGACGCTGCTGCCGGCGGCCTTCGCCGGTTCCCAGGAGGCGGCGGCGGGCCGCTTCGAGGCCTTCTCGGAGGCCCTCGCCGCGCACCGCGGCGACGGGTACCAGGTGCTCACCGTCGGCAACCTGAGCGTCGACGAAGCGTTCAACTCGACGGCCGAGTCGGACCTGCTCACGGCCGAGATCATCGGCCTGCCGGTCGCGCTCGTGATCCTGGTCGCGGTCTTCGGCGCGCTCGTTGTCGCCGGCGTCCCCCTGGTGCTCGCCTTCGTCTCGATCGCGGTCGCGATCGGGCTCACCGCCCTGCTCGCCCAGGTGATCGAGATCTCCTTCTTCGTCGTCAATATGATCACGATGATCGGGCTCGCCGTCGGCATCGACTACGCCCTCTTCATCGTCGACCGCTACCGGGAGGAGCGCCGTCGCGGCGTGCCGACGCGGGAGGCGATCGGTATCGCCGGCGACACCGCCAGCCGCGCCGTCCTCTTCTCCGGGATCACCGTCGTCCTCGCCCTGACCGGAATGCTGCTGATCCCGACCACCATCTTCCGCTCGCTCGGCCTCGGCGCGGTCCTGGTCGTGGTCGTCGCCGTCCTCGCCTCGCTGACCCTCGTGCCTGCCATGCTCAGCCTGCTCGGCGACCGCATCGACTGGCCGCGCCGCCGCCGCGCCGTCGTCGCGCCGGCCGTTGCCGCCGAGGACCACGAGGGGCCGGTCTATCGGCCCGGGTTCTGGGGCCGCACCTCCCACCTGGTGATGACCCACCCCGCCGTCAGCCTGATCGGCGCGGTCGCCATCCTCGTCGCCTTCTCGCTGCCCTACTTCGACCTCCGTAGCGGGCAGGCCGGGGTGGAGAGCCTGCCCGCGAGCGACGTCAAGACGGCCTTCACGATCCTCGACCGCGACTTCGGCGCCGGTCGCCTCGGCCCGGTCGAGATCGTCGTCGACGGTCGACGCGGTGCTGAGGTCGAGGCCGGCCTGGAGCGCCTCATCATGGCGATCCGCCAGGACGGCGACTTCGCCCAGGTCAACCCCCCGGTCTGGAACGGGGCGGGGGATCTCGCCCTCGTTACCGCCTCCCTTCGGATGAGTGCGACCACCGCCGGCGCCTACGACGCCATCGATCGCCTCCGGGACGAGGTCGTGCCGGCCGCCTTCGGGGACGCCCCGGCCGAAGCGCTGGTGACGGGCGAGACCGCGTTCAACGCCGACTTCCTCGCGGTCGTCGACGGTTGGACCCCGATCGTCTTCGCCTTCGTCCTCGGCCTGAGCTTCCTGCTCCTGCTGCTCGTTTTCCGCTCGGTCGTCATCCCGGCGACGGCGATCGCGCTCAACCTCCTCTCCGTCGGCGCCGCCTACGGCCTGATGGTCCTCGTCTTCCAGCGGGGCGTTGGCGCCGACCTGCTCGGCTTCCAGACGACGCCGACGATCGAGGCCTGGGTGCCGATCTTTCTCTTCTGCGTCCTCTTCGGGCTCAGCATGGACTACCACGTCTTCCTGCTCAGCCGGATCAAGGAGCACTACGACCGGACCGGACGCAACGCCGAGTCGGTGGCGGTCGGCCTCCAGGCGACGGCGCGCTTGATCACCGGCGCCGCCCTGATCATGATCGCGGTCTTCGTCGGCTTCGCCCTCGGCGAGCTGGCGATGTTCCAGCAGGTCGGCTTCGGCCTCGCCGTCGCCGTCTTCCTCGACGCGACGCTGATCCGCTCCGTCCTCGTTCCGGCGGCGATGGCCCTGCTCGGCCGATGGAACTGGTACCTGCCCGCCTGGCTCGGCTGGCTACCCGACCTCGGCGTCGAGGGGCCCCGCGCTTCCTCCGGGGCATCGTCGGTGTCCGCCGCCGCGCCGTTCCATCCCTTCCCGGCGCCGGACGGTGCCGCTGACTGAGCACGAGCCTCTGCCACCGCCGATCGGGTCCGCCGCCCCCCGCGCCGAAGAGCGCGGGGGGCGGCTTCGTGCTCGGCCCTTGGTCTCCGCGCGAGGTTCCGGTGCCCTTGAACCCCAGGGATCCTGGCCCGACGATCGGGGTGTCACCGCGGCTCGGGCAAGGGTTGTCGCTCCGCAAGCAGCGGGGGCCGAAGAGAGGGCAGACACGCGGACCTGCCACGTCCGAGGCGCCACGACAACGCTGTCGCTCGTCGTTGTCGTCGTGTAGCCTCGGCTCCACCCGGACCCGGCAGAAAAGGAGGTTGATCGCCGGCGCCAGAATGGCGGTGTTGAAGGCGAAGGCGAGGAGGGAGTGGCCCGGCACCACCTGCCGGAAGCCCACGTCGCTGACTGAGTCGTCGGAGACGGCGAACGTCATCCCGATGCCGAATGCGGCGTCGGCGAAATCTTCGTCTTTGGGCGGATCGTCGCCGAAGCGGGGGCGCCCAGGTCGCCGTCTTCCCGACAGGAGAGGTGCGGGTCGTGCACCCCGGATGCGGTGTGCATCGATACCGAGGAGCCGACGACCGCCAGCGGCCCGAGTGCGACCGGCAGCCCCTCCCAGACCGGTGGCGCGAACCGGTCGGGTCGGCACACGAGGACGAGGGTGGCCATCCGACCGACGACGCTGGCGGGGAGTGAGATGAGGAGGCTGCCGACCGCCCCGGGGGCCTTCGCGCGCCGCCCGACGCCGGGTCTCCGCCCCGTCCGAGCGGACGATGACCCATCACGGCAGCACGAGCAGCGCCGCGTCCCACCCCGCCACCGCCCCCACCGCCCATCCAGAGTCGCCGGGCAGGGCAGCGCCGACGGCCGCCGCCAGCGCGGCCGCGACTGGCTAGCGGCGCGCCGCTCGCAAATCAGGGATCCGCCGGTTCCCGCTCGCCGCCGCGGCCGAGGGGCCGGGGCGGCGGGAGGAGGCGCTCATGCGGTGCCTCGCCCGTCCGCGGCTACACGCCAACGGGTGCGACCTGCGCCGCCCTTGGCGGCGAGGTGGGCAGGGAGACGACGTAGGCGGTCTCGATCCCGGGGATCGCCGTCAACTCGGCCAGCGCCGCCGCCGGGATCTCGTCGTCGACGTTGAGGACCATGATCGCCTCGCCGCCGCGCCGTTGGTCGTGCCGCCCGACCTGCATCCCTGCGATGTTGACCTCGTATCCCCCGAGGATGGTCCCGATCCGGCCGATCATCCCCGGCCGGTCGTGGTGGTGGGTGATCAGCACGTCGCCGGCGAGCGGGCTGTTCAGGCCAAAGCCGTCGACCTCCCAGATCCCGGCCTCAATCCGATCCCAGCGGATCGTGACGTGGTGCGGCGGGTCCCCGACCGCCCCCGCCACCTCTAACGAGAACTCCGGGAGCCGGCTCGGCTCCGGATCGTCGACCACCGTCCGCACCGCGACCCCGGAATCGGCCGCCACCAACCGGGCGTTGACCGGCGTCACCCGATCGGCGGTCCAGCGCGGCAGAGCCTCGCTCAGGGCGACGCCGCCGACATGCTCCGCCACGTCGGCCGGCACCATGCCGCGCACGGTCAGGGTGAATCGCGACGGCGGCATCGGCTCCAGCACCGCCAGCAGGCGGCCGGCGGCGGCGGCGACCGTTGTCAGCCGCTGCAGCTCCGGCGCGTCGAGCGAGGCGGCCGGCAGGTTCACGGCGTTCGGCACCGACTCGCCGCGGAGCGCGGCCAGCGTGCTCGTGCTGATCACCTCTCCGACCGCCGCCAGCGCCTCCGCGCTGGAGCCGCCGACGTGCGGCGTGAGGACCGCGTTCGGCAGGCCGAAGAGGGGCGAGTCGGTGCAGGGCTCGTGGGGAAAGACGTCGACCCCGGCGGCGGCGATCCGGCCGTCGTGCAGCGCCGCCGCCAGCGCCGCCTGGTCGACCACCTCGCCGCGGGCCACGTTCAGCACGATCGCGCCCGGCTTGAGGCGCCCGATGGCCTCCGCGTCGAGCATCTCCGTCGTCTCCGGCGTCGCCGGGACGTGGAACGTGACGACGTCGGCGGTGGCCAGCAGCGTCGGGTAGTCGACGGCCGTTGCGCCCAGCTCGGCGAAGCGCTGCGGCGTGATGTAGGGGTCATGGGCGAGGATGGCCATCTCGAACGCGCGCAACCGCTGCGCCACGATCGAGCCGACGCGGCCCAGACCGACGATGCCGACCGTCCGCCCGCGGAGGTCGATCGGCGTCTGCTTCCGCCGCTCCCAGCGGCCGGCGTGGGTCGACGCGTTCGCCCGCGGGATCTGGCGCGTGATCGCCAGGAGGAGGGCGATCGTGTGCTCGCCGGCCGAGATCGCGTTCGCTCCGGGCGCGTTCAGCACCACCACCCCGGCCCGGGTCGCCGCCGGCAGGTCGATGTTGTCGACCCCGACCCCGGCCCGGGCAACGACGCGCAACCGGGGCGCTGCCGCCAGCACCGGCTCGGTCACCTCCGTCTCGCTGCGGACCACCAACGCGTCGGCGTCGGCGATCGCCGCCAGGAGGGCGGGGGTGTCGGTGCCGTCGACGTCGACGACCTCGGCCTCGGCCGCGAAGCGGGCGCGGGCGATCGGATGGATCGCGTCGCTGACGACGACGCGGGGCCGCCCGGGACGCCGTGGCGCGGCGCCGTTGCTCGCGAGGGGGGACGGACCGGCGACGGCGACGGCCGATGGCCGCCGCGCGACGAGGCGCCCAAGGGCCGTAAGGCCTTCGACTTTCACGATCCGGTCGTCGCCCTGATCGAGCGGCACCTCGTCCGCGTTGACCAGAAAGCAGGTGAGGCCCGCGGCGGCGTAGGCGCGGGCGTGGCGGAGGCTGTCTTCGACCGCGTGGCCGAGCCCGTGGCGGAGCGCCACCTCCGCCTTGAGGTCGGCGTAGAGGATCTCGCAGTCGACGAAGCCTTGCCGACGGAGCCAGGCGCGCGTCATCCCCGCCGACCCCTCCGGCCGCGCGGTGATGATCTTGACGTTCCCGTCGCCGAGCAGGTCGACGACCCCCCGGAGGAAGGCGGCGCCGTCGGGCGCGGGGCGCAGCCGGGACGCCGGACCGTCGTCGCCGTAGACCCAGTCGCAGACCTCGGTCGGAATGTTCAGCCCTGCGGAGTCGACGAAAGCGTTCTCCGGCAGATCGAGCCCGAACCGGGCGGAGGCGGCGACGGCGAGCGGCCGCGGGTGCTCGGTGAGGACGCCGTCGAGGTCGACCGCGAGCTTGGTGGGGGACGTGGGCTGCAACGGACTCTCCCTGATCCCGTGCTGGGCACGGCGCGAGCCCTGCCCGGCTGGGTCGCCACGGACGCGGGCAACACGCTGGGGCGCCCGGCGAGGCCCGGGCACGGCGTCGTGCGGTTGGGTCGGGGCGATGTTCGGAGGGTAGCACCCCCGGCGCGGCACATCAACGAGCGGGCGCGTTCGCACACGCTCGCCTCTCGGCCGCCGCTACGCACCCAGAAACCCAAGCAGCAGGCCGTTCAGGCGGTCCGGCGCGTCCCGCTGCACCCAGTGGCTTGCCTCCGGCAGGTAGACGATGCGGAGGTCCGGCGCCCATCGCTCCAACCCGTGGGTGAGCCGGGTCGAGAGGAAGACGTCTTGTGTCGCCGAGACGACCAGGGTCGGGCAGGCGATCTGGGTCACCGCCTGCGCCCCGCGCCGCGGGTGCCGGAAGGCGGCGCGGTAATAGTTCATCCCGGCGGTGAGGGCCCCCGGCCGGTCGATCGCCTCGACGTAGCGCCGGATCTCGTCCTCCCCGAACGCGCCCGGCCGGACCGGCTGGCGGCGCAAGGTGCGGCGCATCACCCAGTAGTCGTTGGCGCGGAAGAGCGCCTCCGGGAGCCCGGGAATCTGGAACGCGAAGGCGTACCACGACCGCGCAAGCTGATTGGGGCGACGGAGCTCCCGGGCCAGGGTCGCCGGGTGCGGCGCGTTGACGACCGCGAGCCGCTCCACGAGCGCCGGCTGCCTCATCGCCAGGAACCAGGCGATGATGCCGCCCCAGTCGTGGCCGACGATCGCCGCCCGCTCCGCGCCGAGGTGCCGGACGAGGCCGACCACGTCGTCGGTGACCGTCTCGATCCGGTACGGCTCGACCCCGACCGGCTTCTCCGACAGGTTGTAGCCCCGGAGGTCCGGTGCGACGACCCGGTACCCGGCGCCGACCAGCGTCGGGATCTGTGGTGCCCAGGCGTACCAGAACTCGGGAAAGCCGTGGAGCAGGATCACGAGCGGGCCCGATCCCGCCTCCACGTAGTGGAGGCGAACCCCGTTGACCGTGGCCTCGCGGTGCGCCCAGCCGTCCGTTGTCGTCTCCATACTCGCTTTCCCCGTGATGGCCCACGGCCCGTGTCGATCGCAAAGCAAGCTCCGCGCCGGAGCGGTGCTAGAATCGGCGCCCGCCGAGACGGAACGATGTCGCGAGAGAGGATGGGGGGCGATGGCCAGCGAGTCGGAGCAGACGGACCAGTTCGAAGCGGTCTACCGATCGCGGGACCGCCTCGCGCGGGCGCAAGGGGAGATGGCGCGGCAGGGCGTTGACGTTCTCCTCGTTGGCCCCTCCTCCGACCTCCGCTACCTGCTTGGCCTCGACGCCCACGTCAGCGAGCGGCTGAACCTCCTCGTGCTGCCGCGGGACGGCGATCCCGCCTACGTTGTGCCCACCCTGGAGGCCCCTCAGCTCGCCGGCCTGCGCGATCTGCTCGACGTCCGCGTCTGGGAGGAGACCCAGGAGCCGGCGGCGCTGGCGGCGGCCGTCGTCGGGGACCCGGCGGGCAAGACCATCGCCGTCGCCGACCAGCTCTGGAGTGTTTTCCTGCTCCGCCTCCAGGCCGCCATGCCGGCGGCGAAGTGGACCGTCGGCGCGCCGGTGATGCGCCCGCTCCGCATGATCAAGGACGGGCGGGAGATCGAGCTGCTGCAGGAGGCGGCGCGAAGAACCGACGACGCCTGGGAGGCGTTCATCGCGCAGCCCCTGGCCGGCCAGACGGAGCGGCAGGCCCTTGCCCGCCTGCTCGACCTCACCCAGGCCCGCGGCCTCGGCTACGGCTTCGGCCTCTGCGCCAGCGGCGCCGGCTCCGCCTCCCCGCACCACCACACCGGTGACCGCGTCATCGAGGAGGGGGACGCGGTCGTCTTCGATTGGGGCGGCACCCTCGACGGCTACAACTCGGACGTCACCCGTACCGTCCACGTCGGCCCGCCGACCGACGAGTTCGTCCGCGTCTACGAGGCGGTCCGCGACGCGAACCAGGCGGCGCTCGACGCGGTCCGCCCGGGTGCCGCCTGCGAGGAGATCGACCTCGCCGGCCGCGGCGTGATCGAGGCGGCGGGCTACGGCGCCGCCTTCATTCACCGCCTCGGCCACGGGCTCGGCCTCGACGTCCACGAGGAGCCGTACCTCGTCGCCGGCAACGCCACGCCGCTGGCGAGCGGCATGGTCTTCAGCGACGAGCCGGGCGTCTACCTTGAGGGCCGCTTCGGTGTCCGGATCGAGGACGCCGTCCTGTGCACCGACGAAGGGGGCGAGCGCCTCAACAACGCGACGCGCGAACTGACGATCCTCCGCTGAGCCTCCGTAGCGACGCTTCCCGACTTGGAGACCGTGCCGTCGTGCCGCGGACCGCGCCCATCCGGTACGCCAAGGGACAGCGGGTGGGATAAACGACATAAAGTTGGCCGCGGTCTCGCCGGGCAAGGAGCGGAGCCCGAGGGAGACGATTGGCGGGATGGGGTGGGGCGCGTCGATCAGCCGCATACCGGGCTGGGGATCGGTTGACGGCAAGACGGACGTCCGCGTCGAAGCGACGGACAGGGGGGACGACACCGTGCGGATCGACGCCACTCGCCTCCACGACAGTCTGGACCAGATGGCGAAGATCGGCGCCACCCCCGGCGGCGGCGTCACCCGCCTCGCCCTCACCGACGAGGACAAGGCCGCCCGCGATCTGCTCCGCTCCTGGCTGGAAGCCGCCGGCCTCGCCGTCCGCGTCGACGACGTCGGCAACATGACGGGCCGCCGCCCCGGCGGGGAGGACGGACCGGCCGTGATCCTCGCCTCCCACCTCGACAGCGTCCGGGAAGGGGGCCGCTTCGACGGCGCCCTCGGCGTCCTCGCCGCCCTTGAGGTCGTCCGGACGCTGAACGATCGCGGCATCGCTACCCGGCGCCCGATCGAGGTCGTGAACTGGACCAACGAGGAGGGCGTCCGGTTCGAGCCGGCGATGCTCTGCTCCGGCGCCGTCTCCGGCCGCTTCGACCGCCCCTACGTCTACGGCCGGGTCGACCGCGACGGCCGCCGCCTCGAGGACGAACTGCGTCGGATCGGCTACCTCGGCGCGGCGGCCGATCGGCCGCGGCCGGGCGTCGCCTACCTCGAGCTCCACATCGAGCAGGGCCCGGTCCTGGAGGCGGAGGGTTGCCCGGTCGGCATCGTCCCCGGGATCGTCGGCATCACCTGGCTCGACGTCCGCCTCAGCGGCCGCGCCGACCACGCCGGTCCCAGCCCAATGGGGTTGCGCCGCGACGCCCTCGCCGCCGCCGCACGCCTCGTGTCCGGCGTGGAGGCGATGGCCCGCGAAACGGACGACGCCGTCGCCACCGTCGGCCGTCTCGTGGTCGAGCCGAACAGCATCAACACCATCCCCGGCCGCGTCACGATGAGCGTCGACCTCCGCCACCCGTCCGCCGCGACCCTGGACGCCCTCGCCGCGCGGTTCGAGAACCTGGTGGCCGAGGTGCAGGGGATGAGCGGCGTCGAGATCGCCGCTGACCGCTTCTGGACGAGCGAGCCGACGCCCTTCGATGCGGGCGTGCTGGCGGTGGTCCAGGATGCCTGCGACGACCTGGGCGTCCCCGCCGGTCGCCTCTGGTCGCGCGCCGGCCACGACGCCAAATACGCCCAGGACCTCTGCCCGGCCGCCATGATCTTCGTCCGCAGCCGCGACGGCCTGAGCCACAACGAGGGGGAGTACAGCGCGCCCGAGGATCTCGAGGCGGGCGCGCAGGTGCTGCTCGGGGCGGCCGTGCGGCTCGCGGGGTAGAGGGGGCGACGGGAGCCCGAGGCCGGGCGTTGCCCCCTCCCCGGCCGTCTGGTACGGTGCTGTTCGTACACCGAAGGCGGAGGGGTCCCGACGGGGCCACGGATGGCACGGACGGAGGGAAGAGGGTGAATCTGACACGCACCTGGCGGGGCTCCGCGGCACTCGTCCTACTTCTGGCGCTGATCGTCGGGATGTTCGTGGGCGGGACGTCTCGCGGCGCCGCCCAGGACGACGCGAACGGCGACGGCGATCCCGAGGGCCGTCCCGTGTCCGTCGTCGCCGGTGGCTGCGACGGCGACGAGGCGGGCGAGGTCGTCGCCGCCTTGAACGACCTGACCCCGGCCGAGGGGGACGCCGTCGGGCAGGAGAACCCGTCGGGGTTGGCGGAGACCTCCTTCACCAACGTCGAGCTCACCCTCGACGATCTGCTTGCCGACGACCATGCCGTCGTCGCCGGGTTCGCGGCCGACGACGACGAACCGCTCGTCTGCGGCGAGATCGGCGGGATCCTCGACGAGACCGGTAGCCTCGTCGTCGGCCTGCGCCAGCAGAACGAGTCGGGTTTCACCGGCATCGCCTTTTTCGCCGACGCCGACGACGGCGCGACCACCAACGTGTCCGTCTTCATCGCCCAGACCGACGGCGCCCGCTCCCCCGCCGGCGGGGTCGCTGCTCCCGACGCGGCGACACCGGGGGCGGCCGTCGGGGCGACGCCGGTGGTCGCTTCGGCCGCGACCGGGTCGCCGGCGGAAGCCGAGCCGGAGACGGTCGACGTCTCCCTGATCGAGTTCGCGATCGACATGGAGACGGCCCTCGACGACGGCCCGTTCGTGTTCGAGGTTACCAACGACGGGACCGTCCGCCACGGCTTCGCGGTCGAGGGCGAGGGCGTCGAGGCCGCGCTGGACGGGAACCTGCAACCCGGCGAGTCGGCCACGCTCGAGGTCGAGTTGCCCCGCGGCAGCTACACCGTCTACTCCCCGACCGGCCGCGACCGCGACCGGGGGATGGAGCTGGAGCTGACCGTTCGATAGATCTCCTCCACCGTCGGGTCTTGGCGTGCGCGGAGCCCCCGGCCGGAGCCGGGGGCTCCGGACGTTCCCGCGTCTCCCCGCGGAGCGCGCCCGCGTGCCCTATCGATCCGGACCGGGGTGCGAGGACCGCGCATGCCCCCATAGGCGGCGCGAAGGGCGGCAAGGGATGAAAGCGACCCAAACCGGTTCTCCATGGTTTCAACGCCGCGGTCTGCTGCCGCAATGCGGACGGTGTGGAGCGAGACGCTCCGCACGGCCGCGACGGCTATCGGCATCGAGGAACTATGCCCGAAAGTGGTTCGGCAGCACGGTTCCGCTCCGATCGGTCCATGCGCTTCTGGCACCCGTCGCTATCCGGGAAGCGTCGGAGACGGCCGGACGCCGCCGGCGGGCGTCCGGAGCGTCCGGGGGGGAGGGCCTGTCCTACGGAGAAACGCCTCACGCCGCGATCGCTCTGGCTTCGCCTCGGCTCTCCGTCGTGCTTTGGCGGAAAGATAACGGCGCTTCCCGGCCGGCGTCGGAGATCCCTTCGCTGACATTCCGCTCCCGTGCCCTCAGCTTCGCCTCCGATCACGTCACCACCGTCGCCGCCACCCAGGTTGTCGGGAGGATCGGGCGAAGGCAGCGCCGACCGCGTCTTCGCCGGCGGCAACCTCGGCTTCGTCGAGTCGGGCGAGAGGCAAGGAGTCGATCGGGGGACCAGCTTATCGCGAGAGGTTCTCGAGCAGGGCTCGACCTCGCCGGGAGACCGGGATGGCAGGGGGGCCGATCGCCGTCGCCGAGGGGGACGACTACGCTACCGTCGTTGGCCGACGTTGGGACCCCCGCTGTGGGTCAGGACTGAGGCGGAGACGGAACGCGGCCTATCGGCGTGTCTCCGCGTACCGCCCCGCCTTCAGGTTCGCGATCGCCTCCTGGGCCGCGTTATGGCCGGGAGCGCCCATCACGCAACCGCCCGGCCAGGCGCCGGAACCGCAGAGGTAGAGGCCGCGGATCGGTCCCTCGTAAGAGGAGGAGCCGGGAACGGGGCGCAGGTCGAACGCCTGCTCGGGGACCAGTTCCCCCTGGAAGATGTGGCCGCCGGTCAGACCGAAGCGGGCCTCGATGTCCGGCGGGGCGAGCGTCTGGCGGGCGATGACCGCGTCCGCTACGTTCGGCGCGTACTCGGCGAAGCGGCGCAGCGCGTGGTCGGCGATCTCCTCCCGGCGCTCGTCCCAGGTTCCCTCGGCCAGCTTGTACGGGTAGTACTGGGTGAAGATCGAGAGGGTCGCCTTTCCCGCCGGCGCCACCGTCGGATCGACCGCCGACTGCATGTGGACGCTGAAGATCGGGTGGTCGGAAGGGCGGCCGTTCCGGGCGTCCTCGTACGCCCGCTGCATATAGTCGATCGAGGGACCGATAAAGCAGCCGCCCCGGTGGGCCAGCTCCTGGGGCCGGCCGTCACGCTCCAGGGCAGTGAAACGCGGCAGCTCCTCCATCGCCAGGTTTAGCTTCATGACGGGCGAGGCGATCTGGATCTTCTTGATGTCCCGCAGGAAGTCTGTCGGCAGGAGGGCCTGCTCGACGAGCCGCAGGTAGGTCCGCTTCGGGTCCGCGTTCGAGAGGACGATCGAGGCCTGGAACTCCTCGCCGTCCTTGGTCAGGACGCCGGTCGCCCGCCCGTCCTGGACGCAGACCTGCTGCACCTCCTTGTCGGTCCGGATCTCGACGCCGAGGCCCCGCGCCACGCTCGCCAGCGCGTTGGAGACCGCCCCCATCGCCCCCCGCACGTAGGCCCACTTGCCCCGCTTGCCGGTCGCGGTCCCCATCGCGTGGTAGAGCTTGACGTAGGCGGTGCCGGCGTCGCGTGGCCCGCGGAAGGTCCCGATCAGGCCGTAGGCGGCGGCCACCGCCTGCATCTGCTCGCTCTCGAAGAAGTATTCGGCGACGTCGGCGGCCGAGCCGAGGATCATCTTCTGGAAGATCCTGGCCTCCTCCGGCGTCTTGAACTCGGCGGCGAACTCGGCGAAGGAGGGCGGCCGGCGCAGGACGTACTTGTCCATCACCTCCGCTGCCCGCTCGACGAAGGCGTCGTAGCGCGGGTAGTTCTCGGCGTCCTTCTTCGAGAAGCGGGCGATCTCCTCGAGGAAGCGGCTCTCGTCCTCCCACGCCAGGAGATACCGGCCGTCCGGGAACGGCATGAACAGCCGCGGGTCCCGCCCGATCAGCTCGATCCCGTGCTTCCAGGCGTCGAGGTCGTCGAGGATGCTGCGCGGCATCAGCGACAGGACGTACGAGCCCTCCGAGAGGTGGAACCCCGGATGGACCTCCTGCGTGTAGGCGGCCCCACCGACCCCGGTGTACCGCTCCAGGACGACGACGCGGAACCCCGCCTTCGCCAGGTAGCACGCGGCGACCAGCCCGTTGTGGCCACCGCCGACGATCACCGCGTCGTACCGGTTCCGGGGGATCTGCAGCACCGCCGAACTTCTCCTCGCGCCCGGAGCGGGGGCCGCGCTCGCCCCGCGGAAGGACGGCAGGGTATGCCGCCTCCACGCCGTCGTCAATGCCGACGGTCGACGCGCTGGCCGCCGGGCTCGGCTCCGGCGATAATCCGCTCCACACCGCCCCCTGGCCCCCGGACCTGGGGACGCGATCCCGGGAGCGACGACGTCCGTGCGCCCCCGCGAACATGGGGATCAGGGGTCCAGCAAGCTACGGGGATGCCGCCTTGCGCACCACCGCCGAAGCCGTCGTCGTCGGTGCCGGGATCATGGGCTGCGCGATCGCGCATGCTCTCGCCGAGCGGGGAATGACCGAGGTCGTCGTCCTGGAGCGGGACGCGATCGGCGGTGGCTCGACGGCGGACGGCGCCGGCGGCGTCCGGCAGCAGTTCTCGACCGAGACCAACGTCCGCCTCGCCACCCACAGCGTCCGCGTCTGGGAGACGTTCGGGGAGCGGTTCGGCACGGAGATCGGCCTGCGCCAGCAGGGCTACCTTTTCCTCCTCACCGATCCCGCCGAGGAACCGGTCTTCCGGGCCAACCTCGCGCTCCAGCAGGGGCTCGGCGTCCCCTCCCGCTGGGTCGAACCGGCCGAGATCCGGGAGCTCAATCCCCACGTCGCGATGGACGATGTCCGCGGCGGTACCTTCTGCCCGGAGGACGGCTGGTGCGACCCCTCGGCGGCGACGATGGGCTACGCCCAGGCGGCGCGCCGTCTCGGCGTCGCGATCGAGGAGGGAACGCCCGTCACCGGGATTCAGGTGGACGGGGGACGGGTGAGCGGCGTGCGAACCCCGCGGGGCGATGTCGCCACGCCGCGCGTGATCGTCTGCGCCGGGCCGCAGAGCCGGGCGGTCGGCGCCCTCGCCGGCGTGGAGCTGCCGGTCGACCCCTCCCGCCGGATGAGCTTCGTGACCGAGCCGTTCGCCGCCCTGCCGCCCACCTTGCCGATGACGATCGAGTTCGCCTCCGGCCTCTACTTCCACCCGGAGAGCCGCGGCTTCCTCTTCGGGATGGCGAACCGGGACGAACCCGTTGGTTTCGACAAGACGGTCGACGAAGGGTGGATGGCGACGACCGTCGAGGCCCTGGTCGCCCGCGTCCCGGCCTTCGGGGAGGCGAACATCCTTCGCGGGTGGGCCGGCTTCTACGAGGTCACCCCGGACGACAACCCGCTCCTCGGCCACGTCGACGATCCGGAGGGCCTTTTCGTCGCCGCCGGCTTCAGCGGCCACGGCTTCATGCAGGGACCGGCGGTCGGCGCCTGCCTCGCCGAGCTGGTCTGCGACGGAGCCGCTCGCACCGTCGACATCTCCCCCTTCCGCCCGTCCCGCTTCGCCGAAGGGGCGCCGGCTCAGGAGCACAACGTGATCTGAGCGAGCGCAAGGGGGTCGGGGGCTGGGCCGTCGAGCACGCGCGGGCAGCGAGCGGCGGGCAGCCCCACCGACCGGATGGCGGAGGGCCGACGGAGGGGAGCCGACGGAGCCTGCCCGCTCGCGTTCGCTACCCGCAACGCCGCACAACAAGATCGCCGCCGTCCCGGAGCTCCGAACCGCCCCGCTGCGATCACGAGTATGCGAGGGTACGGTCCGCTGGGGGGTGGGCGTGGGAAAGTCCCTTCATTTCCCGATTACGATCGCACTCGGCACCCGGCTTTTGATAGCCGCCGGTGCTTGAGGCGCTCCCGAGGTGATGCAGAGCCCCGACACTCGTCCGGCGCGGAGGGCACGATGGACCACGACGACGCAACCTTCGAGATCGAGCACGGTCACGACGACTACGCGGTCGGCGAGCTGCTGGAGCAGGCACAGTCCAATGCCCAGGCCGCGATCATCGCCACCGTCGCCTTCCTCCGGGATCGGGAGATTCCGCTCGACGACTGGACGCGAGCGATCGGTTGCCGGTTCGCCGAAGGCTGGGACGAGCCGCGGCCGTGGGACGCCGGCGAGTTCATGGACGCGATGCTGACCAATCTTCGATCGCTCGGCGCCGAGATCGTCACCGTCGAGCTCGCCCCCGAGCGGGCCGAGGCGGTCACGACCGGCTTCCCCGATCCCGACCTCTGCGCCCTCTTCGGCGTCGAGCCGGCGCTTGCCGCCCGCTTCAACGACGCCACCGGCACCATCGCCCGCGACCGCGGCCTGGAGTGGGGATGGCGCCTGGAGGGTGACCGCACCCGCCACGTCGTCTCCCGCCTGGCATAGGGAAGGGCGGCGATGGCGACCACGATCGGCGTCGCGCGGATCACCCTCTACCTCGAGGGGAGCTTTTCTCTGAAGGACAAGCGGCACGTCGTCCGCTCGTTGACGAAGAAGGTGCGCGACCGCTTCAACGTCGGCATCGCCGAGGTCGAAGACCTGGACGACGTCCGCGTCGCCACCCTAGCGGTCGTCTGCGTCTCCAACAGCGCCCCCCACGCCGACGAGATGCTCGCGACCGTCGTCACGTTCATCGAGGCCCGCGTCGAGATGGGCGTCCTCGGCGAGATCGGCACCGAGCTCATCCCCTACGGAGACTGACCCGCCCGCGCCGCAAGCGTTTCCTTTCCTCGCCAAGGGGAGGAGGGGCAGGGAGGTGACGGTCTCCTACCGCGGCGGCCCCGGGAGCGGCGCCGACGTCGGGGCCGCCGCGCCGGCCACGGAGACGGTCTCGTCGACCGGCGGCTGCGCGATCACGATCTGAGCCAACGGCGGTGTCGCCTCCCGTTCCTCCCGAACGACCGCGTCGCGACCGATGTCACCGATCAGGAGCGCTCCGTCCGGCGCCACGGCCACCCCGACCGGCTGCTGGAGCGGATTCCCGCCGGCCGCGTCGATCGCCTCCAATCGGGTGCCGCCCCCGTCGAAGACCTCGACGCTGCCGCTCTCCGCCGAGGTGGCGTAGAGCCGGCCCGCCTCGTCGAACGCGAGGTAGGGCTGAAAGCCGGGGCGGACGCCGCCCGGGTCCGGCTCGGGCCAGGCCGCGACCGGCCACTGCGTGACCGGCGTGCCGTCCGGCGTGAAGACGGAGATGCGGGCGTTGCCCGAGTCGGCGACGTAGACCAGCCCGTCCGGCCCGAGCGCGATCCCGACCGGCTCGATCAGCCGGTTCGGCTCGCTCCCGTAGCCCCCCCAGAGCCTGCGAAAGGTGCCGTCGATGCCGAACACCTGGACCCGCTCGTTCCCCGTGTCGACGACGTAGACCTCCTGGTCGGTGACCGCCACCGCGCGCGGCCCGAAGAACTCTCCCGGCGCGCTCTCGACCAGGGCCGCGTCGTCGCCGATGTCGCTCTCGCGGCGCCCGTCCCCCACGTCGCCTGCCGCCCCGATCTCGCGGATCTCCTCTCCGTCCGGCCCGACGACCACGACCCGGTGGTTCCAGGTGTCGGCGACGTAGACCAGATCGTCCGGGCCGACGGCGATCCCGGTCGGCCCGAGACCGCTCTCGGTCCGGGCGAAATCGAGCCCCCCTTCCTCCTCGCCCCAGATGCCGAGGAACTCGCCGTCCGCGGCGAAGCGCTGGACCCGGGCGTTGCCCTGGTCGACGACATAGGTCGTCCCCGCGCTGCCGACCGCGATCCCGATCGGCTGGTTGAACTGCCCCCGCCCGGCGCCGGCGCCGGGCCGATCGCCCAGGGCGTACGGCCCGGTCGTCGGGAAGACGCGCGCGGCCAGTTCGGCGTCGAGGCCGAGGGCGACCGTCTGGACCGCCGCCGCCGCGGGGCCCTCGCGGAAGAGGAGGAAACGGACGCCCTCTAGCCAGCGGTCGGGCCGGACCAGGGCGCCGAGGATCGGCCCCGCCTCCGGCGCCGCGTAGGCCGGCGGCACCCGGTTCAGCCACGGCACCTCGCGCGGGGTGTACCCCGCCTCGGCGAGTCCGGGGTCGTCGGCGGCGATCACCACCTGTGTGCCGGCGAGTGCCTCCTGACCGCCATCGACCGTCGTGAAGTCGGGAAAATCGCGGAAGTACCACTGGAAGGGCCAGCGGACGTCGCGGCCGGCGGCGATGCTCAGGCCCCGGCCACCTGGGGTGTCGCGGACCGAGCCTTCGAGCAGCGTCACGTCGCGGGAGAGGCGCTCCAGCCGCTCCACCTCCGGCCGGATCGCGGCCGTCGGCGTCCGTTGGGCGAGGAGCTCGGTCCCGTCGCCGGCGCGATAGAAGTTGAGCAGGATCGACGATCGGAGCGTGAAGCCGGCCAGCAGCAGCCCCGGGACCAGCAGCGCCAGCAGTGCCGGCTGGCGGTGCCGACCGGCGGCGCGCTCGGACCCGATGAGGTGGAAGACGGCGTAGGCGAGCGGGACGACCGCCAGCATCGCCACGACCGTGGCCTGCACGGCAGCCGCTCGTGGATCGAGCGAGGTATCGACCCGGCCCAGCAGGATTGCCACGGCGGCGACTGCGACTAGCAGCCCGAGATAGGCCAGCGCCAGCAGACCGCCCCGCCCGCGGAGTGCGTCGCGGCGATCGACGGCCGCGACGAGGTCGCCGAGGACGCCGCCGCCGAGCAGGACCAGCGGCAGGGCGACGTGGACCGCGTGCTCCGGCGCCCGTCCGGCGCTGAAGCTCCAGAGCAGGAGGGCGGTGACGAACCAGGCCCCGAAGACCGCCCAGCCGAGCCCCTCGCCTCGACCCCGGCGACCACGCAGCGCCGCCACGACCGCGAGCAGCACGGCCAGCGGTTCGTAGAGCAGCGCTGCCAACATGAAGAACTGGGTCGGCGTGTCGACCGAGGTCTCCGCGAGCAGCCTCCCCCAATCGGCGACGAGCGCACCGACCCCGACGATGGCCGCCAGGTCGCTGAAGAATCGGGTGAAGAGAACGACCGCGGTGGCGACGAAGGCGACGGCCGCGCTCGCCGCGGCGCCGGGCACGCGGACCAGCGCGCCCAATCCCCGCCGCAGGGGGCCATCGCCCTCGGTGACGATCGCCACTCCGACCCCGACGCCGAGGGAGATCAGGACCGTGATCGCGCTCGGGCCGGAGCCGATCAGAGCGGCGAGCGCGATGCCGGCGGTCGCCGCCCAGGAGCGGGCGCCGGCATCGCTCATCTTGGCCGCGCCGCCGCGGAGCAGGGCGACCAGGAGCAGCAGGGCGATGCACGCGACCGCGATCTCCGGCGTCGCCGAGCGGGAGGCGAAGACGAGCGTCGGCGAGAAGGCGGCGAGGGCGGCCATCCCCAGCGCGGCCGGCTTCCCGACGAAGGGTCGCAGCGCCAGCGCCAGCGCGACCAGGACCAATCCGAGGAGGGCAGGCGCGAGCCGGGCGGTAACGTCGGAGGTGCCGAAGAGGAAAAACGTCAGGCTCTGGGCCAGCAAAAAGAGCGGCGTCGTCTCCGACAGCGCCTCCCCGGCCGGCGCCGGCTGCCCCCGGTAGAGCAGCCAGGCGTCGAACGACCGCCGCGCCTCCTCCGGCGCCATCGCCCAGACGTCGAGTCCCGGGAGGCGCAGGGTCAGCGCCACCGCCACGGCCCCGACCGCCGCGATCGTCCCCCAGGTCACCGTGCCGAGGTCGAGCGCGCGATCGAGCAGCGTCGCGGCCGGTGCCGTTCGCCGCCCGTCCGCCTCCAGGGCCGTATGCTCCACGAGATCCTCCCGAGCGATTGCTGACGGTGAGCGGCCGGACGCGGAGACTGCGGGTCCCGCCGCCGCGATTCGCCCGGCGAGCTTCAACCGACGGGCGGCTGCCCGCCGTAGACCCGCCTAGATTCGCCGCACTTCCTCTTCCCCGACCCGACGCCGCGCTCCCCCGAGGCCCCGCCGTTCCCCGAACGCGGCGTCGTCATCCCCGCGAAAGAGGGATCCCGTTATCGCGCGCGACACCGGGCGGCGGACGACCTCCAAGTCCTCGCGACCTCGGCGGGGTGCCGGTGCCGTTTCCGCCGGAGTGCCTCTGCAGCCTCAATACCGGATGGTGTTGAAGAGCGGCACGAGGTCGTCCCGGACGAAGAGGGTGTAGCGGTAGGTGCCGTCTCGCCAGCCGATCGGGTGGGGCAGATCCCGGTACATGAGCAGGCGGTAGAGACGCTGCTGTCCCGCCGGTTCGAGCTGGGTCGCTAGGCTGTCGAGGATCGAACCGACGACCGCCCCCGGCCCGTACGGCGGGTCGTGGTTCTGCGCCGCCGACCAGCTCGGTGCCAGCTCCGGCGCGATCGCGAAGTTCCGGTAGATCGGCCCCTCCGGGAACCACCACCGGAGCACGTACTCCTGCGCCGTGTACCCCTCCAGCCGATCCCAAACCTGGAATTGCGGGTTCTCGTTGGCGACGATCGCCACCGGCGCCTCCGCTGCTTCCCCGGCGGGGCCTTCCCGCAGATCGCGGTTTGGGAAGTCCCGGAGGTACCACTGGAGGGGCCACGAGGTCCGGCTGTCGTAGGCGATCTCCATCCCCTTGCCGCCCGTCAACTCTGCCGAGAGCTGGCCGAGCTCTCGCACCATCCGCGAGACGTCCGGCGACGTCTGCGTGTAGATCAGCATGTCGCGCGGCACGTCCCCCTCGGCGAAGCTCGTTCGCCACCCGGAGTGGATCTGGATGAGCACCAGACCGATCGTCACCGCCGCAAGCGCCGCTCGGCCCGCAACCCGCGCCCCGCGCAGCAGCCAAGCGAGCCCGAGCAGCGCCAGCACCGCCAGCGGCGGAACGGCGAGCAGCCACCAGCGATCGGCCGCCGTCGGCGCGACGATCCGGTCCCAGCCGCCGGGCGTGGTCCCCTCCACGAACGCGCCGTACGAGAAACGCCCTGCCAGAAGGAACCAGCCCGCCCCTGTGAACAGCAACGCCGCGACCAGACTCGGTTCGGCCCATCCCGGTCCCGTTCGACCCCGGTCCGCTCCGGCCGCCGACGCCCCGTTCCGGTCGGCGGCGATGCCGACGGCGGACCGCCGCGACTGCCATCGCTCCGCAAGCTCGCCGAGCAGCGAGCCCGCGAGCAGCGTCGCCGGGAGCGCGATGTGGATGATCAGCCAGGGCATCTTCTCGCCCGCCCACGACAGCGCGGCGAAGATGCCGACGAACCAGACGGCCAGGAAGAGTCGGAAAAAGAAACGCGGTCCGACCGCACCGCGGCGGACGAGCGCACGCGTGGTGGAAATCCCGACCGCGACCGTCGCCGCCCCGCCGAAGAGGACCGCGAAGAACTCGTACTGCGGAAGCAGGAGCAGGTAGTAGAACCAGGGCTGGTTGCCCCGCCGGTACCCGTGCTGGCCGAGCCAATAGGGGAGGGTGCCATCGGTCGCGACCGTGGCCGTGAACAGCCCTTCCGGGTTCGTGAAGAGGCTCGTGTAGAGGACCGCGAAGATGACGCCGCCGGCCGCCAGGGCCGACACCACCCACGCCGGGTGCCGTCCCGTCGCCAGCAGCGCGGCCTCGACGCTCCCTGGCCTCGCTCCGCCGAAGATGCCGGTCAGCCACGCCGCACCGCCGCCGACGGCCTTGCGCACCCTCGCCAACCCGACGCTGCCGGCGACCAGGCCCGCGGCCAGAAGCGCGCCGGCGGCAAGAAAGCGCCAACGCCCGGCCCCCGCCAGCGGCTGCCAGGCGCCGATGCTCGTCCGACCCGTCTCGTCGACCACAACGATCGTCGCCACCCAGAACGCGGCGACCGCGACCGCGAGCGCGGCGCAGCCGAAGATCGGGCTGCCGCCGTTGGCCGCGCTCCCTCGACCCGAGACCACCAACAGGCCCGCCGTCAGCGCCGCCACCGCCAGGAGGGCGAGGGCGATCGCGAGCGGGTGGGTCAGGAGCTCCTGGTAGAACGCGAGCTGGTTCTCGCGGGTCGGCCGCGGCGCGTCCTCCCCGCCACGGTCCCAGGGGATCTCGGGCAGCGCCCGCCCCAGGGGACCCGGCTTGACCGCGTACAGCAGCGCGGCCGCCCCTCCCACCATCAGGTGGAGCGGCACCAGCTTTCGGAGGCGTCCCCAGAGCAGGGCCCCCCACAGCACGCCGAAGAAAATCGCGGCGATGCCGAAGACGATCTCGTGGTTGGTCAGCAGGAAGCCGAGCGATGCGCCGGCGGTCACCAGCCAGCGCCGCTCCGGCCGCTCCAGATAGCGAACGATCGCGATGAAGAGCACCAGCGCGCCGACCACCGTGTAGATATCGTGCCGGATGTAACGGCTCTGATAGAGGATCGCCGGCGAGACGAGCAACAGCCCCGCCGCCGCGAGCGCCCCCCACCGGCCCAGGTGCCGTGGCCCGCGGAGCAGGAACGGCAAGCCGACCAGGACGGTCCCGAACAGGGCCGGCACGAACCGGCTCGTCGCGTCCGAGGCGCCGAAGAGCAGGTAGACGAACGCGTTCGCGTGGAAGAGGAATGGCCCGTGCATCAGGGGGTCGTGGATGTACCCCTGGCCGGTGGTGAAGAGCCACGAGTAGTAGGCGTGCAGGCTCTCGTCGTGGTGGAGCGTCCGTGAGCCCAGGTCCCAAAAACGGGTGATCGCGGCCAGGGCGATCAGCAGGACGTAGAGCCCGCCCTCGACGGACAGGGCCCACCGTCGGGACTCGTGTCCCCCGCTGGGATCGGCCTCGTCGCCCCGGGCCCGGTCGTCCTGTTCGACCCAACGGGGCGCGACCGGCGGCGCGCTCACCACCGCGACGCTCCCGTTCCCGTTCGCCTGGGTGTCCAGGGACGGGATCACGGCGGGATCGGGCCCGGTCTGCTTTGGCTCTCCCACGCGTTCCAATCCCTCGTGCGCCCTCGCGCGCGTACCTCGGACCGAAGGGCCGTGTCGGTCGTCTTCGGCGGGGCCGCCCGAGTATACGACGCGCCTCGGCGGCCATCGAACCATCGCGGCCGATCTGCTGTCGGCAACGGCGGTTAGCGACGACGGTTGACGGCCGTTCTTGGGCCATTTGCACAAGTTCGTTCGCGACAATCGGCCCGGCGGCACGTACCTTTCGCCGGGTCGCCCTCCTAGACTGGGATTTCCGCACGGGAACGGGAGCGTCGCGTCGTGAGGCGGAGGGGACGGGGAACAGATGGAAGTCAACGCGGGCGATACGGCATGGGTTCTGATGTCGACGGCGCTGGTCATGCTGATGACCCCCGCGCTGGGCTTCTTCTACGGCGGTCTCGTTCAGCGCAAAAACGTCCTCTCGACCATCATGCACTCGTTCTTTATCCTGGCGCTGATCAGCGTCCAGTGGGTGCTCTGGGGGTACACGCTCGCGTTCGGACCGAGCCAGGGCGGCTTCATCGGCGGCTTCGACTTCCTGGGGATGAATGGCGTCGGGGAAACCCCGATCGGCTACGCCCCGACGATTCCCCACCTCGCGTTCGTCGCCTACCAGATGATGTTCGCGGTCATCACACCGGCCCTGATCACGGGCGCCTTCGCCGAGCGGAAGCGGTTCAAGGCCTTCGTCGTCTTCTCCCTGCTGTGGGCCACGTTCGTCTACGCTCCCGTCGCGCACTGGGTCTGGAATCTCGACGGGTGGCTCCTGAAGTATGGGGCGCTCGACTTCGCCGGCGGCACCGTTGTCCACATCACCTCCGGCGTCACCGCCCTCGTGGCGGCGGGCATGCTCGGCAAGCGGATCGGCTTCGGCAGCAAGGACGCGCTGGAGCCGCACAATCTGACCTACACCGTGCTCGGCGCCGGACTCCTCTGGTTCGGTTGGTTCGGCTTCAACGCCGGCAGCGCGCTTGGCGCGACGGGTCGCGCGGCGAACGCCTTCCTCGTCACCAACACGGCCGCCGCCATGGGCGCCCTGACCTGGATGACGGTCAGCTGGCTGCGCCACGGGCAGCCGAGCGTGCTCGGCGCGGCCGCCGGCGCGGTGGCCGGCCTGGTGGCGATCACCCCGGCCGCCGGCTTCGTCGACACCCAGGCTTCGATCCTGATCGGCCTCGGCGCGGGCGCGTTCTGCTTCTTCGCCGTCGATCTCTTGAAGAAGGTCGTCAAGCTCGACGACGCGCTCGACGTCTTTGCCGTCCACGGCGTGGGCGGGATCTGGGGTGCGCTCGCGACCGGTCTCTTCGCGAGAGAAGCGGTCAGTGGCCTCGACGGGGTCAACGGTCTCTTCTTCGGCAATCCGGAGCAACTCCTGAAGCAGGCGGTCGCCGTCGGGGTGGTGATCGTCTACGCCGGTGCGGTCAGCTGGATCATCCTCAAGGCGATCGACCTGGTGATCGGCCTCCGCGTCCCGGAGCAGGAGGAGGTGCTCGGCCTCGACACGACGACCCACGGCGAGCTCGCCTACCAGCTCTAGCGGCCCCAGGAATCTACGGTCCGGCGTTCTGGGCCATGTTCTCAGGAGGAGACCCGACGTGCTGATTCTCGCCTTTGCCGCTTTCGTGATCCTCGTCCTGGCCTGGCTGGTCGCCCCCAACGGCGAAGTCGCGGTTGGCCCGTCGCCGGCGACCGTGGAGCCTCTGACGATCGGGGAACCCGCCACCGCGTAGCGACGCGGAGAGCCTGGGACGGGGCATCTGGCCGTCGCCGCACCCGACCGGGACCGTCGACGAGGGGCGAGCCGACCAGCTCGCCCCTCGTCGCGCCCGCGGTGGTGTGCGCTCCGCTCCGCCGTGGGTGACAATCGCGCCGCGGGAACGCGGCGCCTGAGCCGTCCCGATCGACGAGGAGAGAGACGGTGGTGGACGTGGACGACGAGCGACGGGCCCCTGGCGACGCCACCGATGACGGACCGGAGACCGTGACGAAAGACCCCGCCGAGCAGGAGGCGCTGGCCCGCGACCTCGGCGAGGAGCTGACCGATCTGTTCGCCCGCTACGTCCGGGCGGAGATCGATTTCGCGGATCTCAGCTTCCTCACGTACGAGACGCTCCAGGACCTCTACGTCATCGCCAGCGGCGCCTACGAGCTGGAGTACGAGGAGGACGAGGAGGAAGGCGGGGACGACGAGGAGAACGGATACGACGCGGCCGAGGCGACGGAGCAGCAGGAGAACCTGGCCCAGGAGCCGGCGGGACGGTAATGAGGGCGGACGTGCCGGCGTTCGCTTCGGGCAACGGCCGTGGGCCTGCTCGCCTCGGATCGATAGCGGACTGAACGGCCGATGGGTCAGCGGCGCGCCCTAGCATCGCCACACGGATGCCCGACTCTCCGTTCTTCGGTCGCCATTGCTTACCCCGCGTGCCGAAACCCCGCCTCCCGCATACCCAGTGGCTCGCCTGCTTGCAGCACAGCGGCCTCGATTACCTCCGCCAGAAAGACCACCGAATCCCCGGCTTCCACCTCCGTCTCCACCCGGCACACCGCATAGCCGAGCGCGTCGGCGAGGGCGGGACAGCCGGAAGCCGTCTCGACGATGGGGAGGTTGAGCGCCGCGTACTTGTCGCCGGCCCGGGCCTTCGGCCGGCCCAGCGCGCCGGCCAGCTCCCGCTGGTGGGACGCCAGCGGGCAGAGCGCGAAACACCCGCTCCCCCGGATCAGCGGCAGCGTGGAGCTCTCCCGCTCCACCGAGAGCATCATCATCGGCGGATCGAACGAGGCCTGGCTCAGCCAGTTGGCCGTGAAGACGCCCCGTTCCCCTCCGTACGCCGCTGTGACCGCGTACAACCCGTACGTTACCTGTCGCAGGACCGTCTTCTTCGCCTGTGGGTCCATATCGTCTCCACGCTCCGATCTTGATGGACGATGTCCGGCCGTTCGCGGCGACGCGGCGCCCGGTCGACGAGCGACCCGATCAAACCGACGACGCCGTTCACGCGGTGGCGATAGGCCGACATTGAGTCTGGGGCCGTCCGCCTTGCCGTGCCACGCCATGCGATGGCTGGGCGGCCGCTCCCTTCAAAGACACCCCGGCTCGGCGAGCACCAGCGCGACGACCTTCAGTAGTAGACGACCTCAAGACCGCTCCGTGGGCAGCAGCGTCCGCGGCAGGTCGGGGACGAACCGAGCCCCGGGCGCGGCGGTAACGAAGCGGAGTCAGGGACGACGAGCCGTAGAGCCGTGCCGTCCTCCGGTTCCGGACCGCTGCGGCCGGCGCGGACGGCAGTGGCATGCGGGGTTGGCGCGGTGGACAGCATCGGAGCGGGCGGGGAGCGTCGGCGTTTCGTCCCCGGTCACGACCCAGCCCCCGGTGGTGCGGCGACCCACGACGAGGGGTGATCGGAGCCAGGACCGAGGGGACGTTCGGGCCGATGTCGGTCTACGCCGTCCGCGGATGTTCCCGGCGGATCTTCGCCACCTTCTGATCGCCGTCGACGGAGGCGGTCGCATGGGCAGTGCGATCGATCCGCTCCTCGACGGGGAACTCGTTCGGAGCGATTGGACTGGAGGGAGGAGGGCACCGTCCCGATCCGGCGGCCGCGGACTCTCCTTCTCCGTTCGCCGTGACCCGTGACCTCAAGGTCGTCGACCACGCCGGATTCTCGTCCGGTCGGCGCCGCTGCCTCCCCGTCTCGCCAGCGGGTCACGCGCCGGCCCTCGGCGCCGCGTGGCCGCCTTTAGATGGTCGGCATAATCGGTGGGACCAGGTTCCGGACGTCGGCGTGTGGCCCGGGCCCGCCGATGCGAGTAGCCTTAGCACCGACCACGAGGGTCGATTCCGCGGCGCCGCGCGTCCTCGACACGTTGATCGTATCGTAGGATCGGCAGCCAGCGGTTGCCTCGGTCGGGGTGGATTCGATGCCCTACGCGCTCGTTCCGGCATTGTTCATCCTGCTCATGATCGGCCGCATCTACCGACCCCGGGCGGCGAAGGCGCCGGGCGAACCCGTGCGGCGCCACCCGCTGCCGCTCCTGTCACGCCTCCGGCTCCACGCCTGGCCGGCGTCGGGGGCCATTCTCGGCGTTGCTGTGGGCGCGGCGCTCGGATGGGTGCCATCGTGGGTCGTTGCCGTCTTCCTAGCGGCCACCGCCGCCGTGGTCCTGGTTCCGGTCGCGTACCTCTTGACCACCGAGGGGATCGTCTGCGGCTGGACGTCACCCCGGCGCTGGACCGAGTTCGCGGGGGTCGCCCGTCGCGCCGGCGGCGCCCGTCTCCAGGGGATCGGCGGACGCGGCGGCCTCAGCGTCTGGCTCGCCGGCTCCCACGACATCGACGAGACGGTCCTGCTCCTGCGCCGCCTCGTCCGCGGCTCGTACCAGGGACACGCCGCCGGCGCCGCCTCGGCGGCCACGCCAGACAATCCAGCGCGTCCGGTGGGGATCGCTTCGGCCTCCGTGCGCTAGGGCGATCCTATCGGCTCCGCGTGGCGGAGCCGCCGCGCGCTTCAGCGCTCCGCGAGCTCCAGGGCCAGCATCGCCGCGTTGACGATGTGCGCCGCGTCGATGCCGACGTGGTCGTAGAGGGCCTCCCGTGAACCGGATTGACCGAACTGGTCTACGCCGAGCGGGACGACCGGGACGCCGTAGACGCTCCCGAGGAACGCCAGCGAGTGCGAGGCGCCGTCCTGCACTGTCACGATCGGGGCGTGCCGTTCGTCGACCGGGATGAGCGTTGCCAGGTGACCGAGGTCGGCGGCGCGGGAAGCGTTCGCTAGCTGGCCGCGGCGCGCCGTCCGCAGCGCGCTATAGAGCCGATTTGCGCTCGTCACGTTGACCACGGTGGCGGCGACCCCCTCGGCGTGGAGCTGTTCGGCGGCGGCGACCGCCTCCGGCACCATGATCCCGCCGACGGCGATCTGGACCGCGTCCGCGACCGGCAGGGCCGGCGCGGCGACGGTCCGGTCGACGATCCGGTAGCCGCCGAGCAGCACCTGCCGCCGCAGCTCCGCCTCCCCAAGGCGGGTCAGGGGCTCCGCCAGCAGCCCCTGGTCGACCGGCTTCGTCGAGAGGCGGAGGTAGGTCGAGAGGCCGTGCTCCCGGTCGCAGCAATGGCGCAGCGCCTCCAGCAGCGTCCACTCCACCTCGCGCCCGAAGCACGGCTCGTAGAAGAGCAGCCCGGGCAGCTCGATCCCGAGCGACGGCGTGACGGTGCTCTGGTGGGCGCCTCCCTCGGGGCTGAGCGAGACGCCGGCCGGCGTCCCCGCAAAGACCATCTTGGCCCCGCCGTAGAGGCCGTAGATGAGCGCGTCCAGGCCGCGGCAGACGAAGGGGTCGTAGACGGTGCCGATCGGGATCAGGTGCTGGCCGGTCAGCTCGTAGGAGAGCCCGAACTGGCCGAGCGCCATGAAGAGGTTCATCTCGGAGATGCCAAGCTCGATGTGGCGCCCTTCGGGACCGGGCCGCCAGCGGAGCATCCGGGGTCCGCTCCCCTCAAAGTCTTCCGCCGCCTCCGGGGCAAAAACACCGACCTTGTTGATCCAGCCGGCGAGGTGCGTCGATGTCGCCACGTCGGGGGACAGCGTCACCACCCGCTCGCCGAGCGCCGGCACGTCGGCCAGGCGCATCAGGATGCGGCCCAGCGCCTCCTGGCTCGAGGTCACGGCGGGGTGCGCCGCGGCGAGACCGTCCGGGATCGCCCTCGGTGTCAGTGGCGCCGCTGATGCTCTGGGGGGCGCGTCGAGCCGTTGCGCCGACATCGCGCACCACCGGCCCTCGGCCGATGACGGCGGGAAGGGGGCCCAGGGATCGTCGGCGGGAACCGCGGACGTCTGGCGCAGATCCTCCATCTGCGCCCCGGTCAGCAGCTGGGAGTGGTTGAGCGGGTCCCCGGCGAAGGGGAGGCCGTACCCCTTCACGGTGTAGGCGAAGATGACGACCGGCGCGCCGGTCACCGCGTCCGCCTCGTCCAGCACCTCCAGCAGGCGAGGCAGGTCGTGGCCACCGAGGTTCGCGACGAGGCGGGTCAGTTCCTCGTCCGGCGTGCCGGCCACGGCCGCCCGGATCGCCTCCGCCTCGGCCGGGTCGGGGACGTCGCCAAGTCGGCGGCGCAGCGCCGCCGGGTCGGGGAGCCGGATCAGCGCCTGGTACTCCTCGTTGCTCATCGCGTCGATCCGTCGCCGCAGTGCCTCTCCGCCCGGCGCCGCCATCGCCGCTTCCAGCCGCGAGCCGTACTTCGCCTCCAGGACGTGCCAGCCGGCGCCCGCGAAGAGAGCCTTGAGCCGGTCCGCCCGCACCCCCGGGATCACCCGATCGAGGCTCTGCCGGTTCAGGTCGACGATCCAGACCACGTTGCCGATGCCGGAGATTGCCTCCTCGGCGACCGTCTCCCAGACGTTCCCCTCGTCGAGCTCGGCGTCCCCGAGCAGCGCCAGGAAGCGGTCCGAGGTGATGTCCCCGAAATGCGCCGCGGCGTAGCGAGCCGCGGCGGCGGCGAAGACCGGCGCCACCGCCCCCAACCCCACGGACCCGGTCGAGAAGTCCACCGGGTCGGGGTCTTTGGTTCGGCTCGGGTAGGCCTGGAGCCCGCCAAACTCGCGCAGGGTCGGCAGATAGCGGCGGTCGAGCCGGCCGAGGAGGTACTGGGCGGCGTGGAAGACGGGGGAGGCGTGTGGCTTGATCGAGACCCGGTCCCCGGCGCGTAGGTACCGGAAGTAGAGCGCGGTCAGGATCGTCACGACGGAGGCCGACGACGCCTGGTGGCCGCCCACCTTCGACTTCTCCGGATTGGGCCGGACGTTGTTGGCATGATGCACGATCAGCGTCGACAACCAGAGGAGGCGACGCTCGATCGCCTCCAAAGTCGCCAGGTCGTCCGGCGGGAGGCCACCGTTGGCCGGCGGTGCCGTCCGATCGACCGGGGGGTGGACGGCGAGGGCCATGGTCCGGCTCCTTCGGTGTACTCGCGGGTGCGACGTGCAGGGCCTTAACAGGCGGCCGATATCAGCGCCCGAGCACAGCTGGGAGGTCGACTGGACCTCGGAAGGGAACCTGAACCGCTCCTGCGCGGCTCGGGTTGCGCCGAGAGGTCCGTCCGCGGCGACGCCAATCCTGCGTGGGCGGCCCGCTCGCTCCTCGGCCCGTAGCCCCTGGCCGGACGCCGTCCATGGTAGCGATGGTTCCACCCGGAGTGTGCCCGAGCGCGCCGGTCCCGGCAAGGCCGGGACCAACGAGCCTGCGCAGAGCGGCTGTTCGCCTTAGCGTGGGTCGGCGGTTGGCGAAGGGGAGGCGCCGGAGTCGGAACGCGGAGACGCCGGCAACGGTCCACCGGGGGAGCCGGACGCCCCACCATCCTCGGCCGCTCCGTCGTACTCGAGCGCGGCCCAGACCGCGTCCGCGATGGCGCGGTGCCCCGCGTCGCTCGGATGGATGTCGTTCGGGTACAGGGTCATTTCCGCCTCGCGCCCGTGGAACGCGCTGGCGACGTCGACCCACCGTGCCCCGGCGCGCTCCGCTTCCGCGGCGATCGTCCGATCGAGCTCGGCGAGCCACCACCCGTCGGAGCCCTCGACCGCGGAGGGGGACCTGGAGGCGTCGTAGTAGCCGGTGACGACGATGTCGGCAGTCGGCCGACCCGCGCCGTCTTCCGTTGCGGCGCGGAGGCGGGCGAGCAAGTCGCCCAGATTCCGGGCCACGCCGACGAGGGCCGCGGTCCGCTCCCCCGGGCTGGTCCCGGCGCGCAGAAGGTCATTGGCGCCGATCGTGACGCTGATCGGGCTGATCCGCAGGCCGTTCCGCCCCGCCGCGTCGAGGAACCGGAGCGCCCACGTCAGCTGGCTGCCTTCCAGGAGCGCCCCGCTCGTTTCGCCCGGTACGGCCAGATTGAGCCGCTGAATCGGGGAGGGGGCGAGGCGGTCGAGGTAGCCGGCCAGGATCGCGGCGTAACCCCCTTCGTCCGGTCGGCGGGCGCCGATCCCGGCCGCGATCGAGTCGCCCAGCGCCAGGTACCCGTCCCCCGGGCCCACCGTCTCGGGCAGTGGCTCCACTGCCGTGCCCTGGGCGCGGACGGGCGCGACGGAGATCGACGCACAGGCCCCCAATACGACCACAAGCGCAAGCGTCAGAACGCTTCTGGCCAACATCATCGTCCCGCTCCCCCTATCGCTCCGTCGTCCACCAAATCCGCAACCATCGGCGCGTCCTCGCCGAGCACGTCCCCGGCCGGGAGGGCCAGCCATCGTGCCCCCGCGGCGAGCGCCGCCCCCTCTGGGACGGCGAAGGCAAGGCCACCGCCGGCCTTCGTCGTTTCCCTGGCCCCCGCCCAGCCGACGAGCTCGGCTTCTCCGACCACACGGTCCACCGCCCGCCGTGCCGCTTGCCAGAGTGCTTCCTCGGGGCCGGCCACCGCCCGCGGCAATCGCCACCCGTCCTCGCCCTCCTTGGCAAGCACACGATCGCGGCCCGCGTTGACGATGACGCAGACGACCTCGTCGGAACCGCCGAGCTCGCGTTCCAGGTCGGCCCGTACCTTGGCGTAGGTGGCCGGGATCAGCTCCGGCATGACGGTCGTTCCGGCGAGGATCGGCATGAAATTGGCGTCCCCCTCCCAGCGAGGGACGACGTGCTCGTGGAGGTGGTCGGCGACGCCAGCGCCGGCGTCCGCGCCGACGTTGATGCCGATATTGAACCCGTCGCAGCGGAGCACGCGTCGCAGTGCCCGCAGCGTCGGCGGCACCAGCGCGGCCATCTCCGCGAGAGCCTCCGGTGCCGCCTGCTCCGGGCCGGCCACGTGCTCGTTGGGGACGAGCATCAGGTGGCCCGTGTTGTACGGATAGAGGTTCATGATCGCGAAGGCGTGCCGGCCCCGGTGCAGGATCAGCGAGCGCACGTCATCCCGGTCGGCCAGCCGCCGGCAGAAGACGCACCCAGACTCCCCGCTCCCCCCCACGTATCGCATCCGCCACGGCGCCCAGAGCCGCTGCTGGTCGCCGGGTTGGGCAGGGACCGATGCGGGGTCGGACGGCGGGGCTGGGAGGCCGGCGTTGGGGCACTTCATCGCGGAAATGATAACACCGGGCAATCCGGCTCCCCGAGAAAGGGGACCGGCTCCGCGATGGCGGAGCTACCGGGATCGGGGTGGCCGCTCCGTCGGATCGGCGGCGGCGAAGTGGTCGGCGAGGTACGCCTTCTGCCGGAGCGCGCCGAGATCGCGGTCGACCAGCTCGGCGGCCGTCACGCCCGCCGTCGCCGCTGCCTGGCCCGTCAGCGCCAGCGCGGCGTGGCACCGCGCGGCTTGGTCCTCCGTCCCGTCCGTGACCCTCTCCCAGCGCCGGGCTTCGGCCAGCAGGAGCCGCGCCGCCATCGCCGCATCGAGCCCCGGAACAGCGGTTGCCAGCGCCCGGTCCGGCCGCAGCGCCTCCCACGTGACGCCCGCCCGCAGCGCCACCAGGGTGACCCAGTAGAGCACCTGGGTCCCTTCGAGAACGAGGTCCTCCCGCCGGTCGCCGTGGCGGTGGCTGCCGTCGAGGACGCCTGCCAGTTCCCGCAGCTCGTCGGCGACCCGTGGTGTTACCCGCTCCTGACCCAAGCGGAGGCGGCGGGATGTGGCGGAGACGTCCGTGAGGTCGGTGTCGCGCAGGAAGGCGATCGCCGCGTAATGGAGACGGGTCGACAGCTCTAGGGCCTCGCTCGGCGCAGTCGAGGAGGCGAGTGCGTAGACCTCGTTCGGATCGAAAAGACGCTCCCGTACGACGGTCAGGCCGCCGTCGGGCTCGATCCTTCGGTAGAAGCAGGTCGGGTAGCCGTCGTGGCAGACCGCGCCGATCTGCCGCACGGTCAGCAGCAGGCTGTTCCGCTCGCAGTTGACCGCGATCGCCTCCACGATTTGCTCGTGACCGGAGGTCTCGCCCTTGCGCCAGAGCCGGCCCCGGCTCCGGCTCCAGTAGTGGACACGGCCGGTGGCGCGGGTCGCCGTCAGCGCGGCCTCGTTCATGAACGCGACCATCAGCACCTCGCCGCTCGCCGCGTCCTGGGTCACGACCGGCACGAGGCCATCGTCGTCGAAGCGGACGGGGAGCGCGTCGCCGGGCACGCTGCCGAGCGCGGCACCGAACCCGTCGCCCCGGTTCACAGCCGCACCGGGACGCCCCGCCGGGCGAGGTGCTCCTTCGCGTGGCGCACCCGGTACTCCCCGAAGTGGAAGATCGACGCCGCAAGCACCGCGTCGGCGCGTCCCGGGGCCAGCGCCTCCACCAGATGGTCGAGCGTCCCGGCACCGCCGGAGGCGATCACCGGCACATTGACCGCGCCCGCGACCGCGGCCAGCAGCGCCAGGTCGTAGCCGTCCCGCGTTCCGTCCTGGTCCATGCTCGTCAGCAGGAGCTCCCCCGCCCCCCGGGCCACCGCTTCCGTGGCCCAGGCGACGGCGTCCAGGCCGGCCGGGCGCCGCCCGCCGTGGGTGTAGACTCCCCAGCCGGAGCCGTGCGCCTCGCGGCGCGCGTCGATCGCGACCACTATGCACTGGCTGCCGAAAACGTGCGCCCCGGCGGCGATCAGCGCCGGGTCGGCGATCGCCGCCGTGTTCACCGACACCTTGTCGGCCCCTGCCGAGAGCAGCTCGCGCATGTCGCCGACCGAGCGGACGCCGCCGCCGACGGTCAACGGGATGAAGACCTGGTCGGCGGTCCGCTCCACCACCGCGGTCATCGTCCGCCGGCTGTCGGACGAGGCGGTGATGTCGAGAAAGACGAGCTCGTCGGCCCCCTCCCGATCGTAGAACGCCGCCATCTCCACCGGGTCGCCCGCGTCCCGCAGGTCAACGAAGGAGATGCCCTTCACGACGCGGCCGTCCGTCACGTCGAGGCAGGGGATCACCCGCCGCGCGAGGCCGGAGGCGGGGGGAGCCGCGACCTCGGGCTGGGCCGCCACCACCGTCATCGCGCCAGCCCCGCTTCGCTGGCCGCGGCGATCGCGGCCGGCAAGTCGACGCGACCGTCGTAGAGGGCGCGGCCGATGATCACCCCGGCCGCGCCGGTCTCCGCCACCCGTGCCACGTCCTCAACCTCCCCGATCCCACCGGACGCGATCACCTCCGCGTCGATCGCGGCGATCATGCCGCCGAGGGCACCCAGGTTCGGCCCCGCCAACGTCCCGTCCCGGCCGATGTCGGTGAAGACGAAACGCCGCACTCCCGCGGTTTGGAGACGGGCCGCCACGACGGTCGCCAGAGCGTCGGTCTGATCGAGCCAGCCGTCGGCCGCGAGGCGCCCGTCCCGCGCGTCCAGCCCGACCGCCACCCGCTCACCCCAGCGCTCCACCGCGTGCGAGACGAGCTCGGGCGATCGCAGGGCCGCCGTTCCCAGGATCACCCGATCGATCCCCGCCGTGACGGCCGCCGCAAGGTGTTCCTCCAGGCGCAGGCCGCCGCCGAGCTGGATCGGCACCCCGACGGCGGCGCGGATGCGACGGACCGCCTCCGTGTTGACCGGCTCCCCCACCACCGCTCCGTCAAGGTCGACCACGTGCAGCCACTGCGCCCCCGCCGCTTCCCACCGCCGCGCCGCGTCGGCCGGTTCGGCGTCGAAGACCGTCTCCCGGGCAAAATCCCCTTCCACGAGCCGCACGCAGCGGCCCGCCCGGATGTCGATCGCCGGGTAGACGATCACGCCGGTATCGCCCGTCGCCGCGCGCCGGCCGACTCGGCGACAAAGGCGCGGACCAGGGCGAGGCCGTCGCCGGCGCTCTTCTCCGGGTGAAACTGGGTTCCCCAGACGTGCCCCCGGACCACGACGCTGGGGAAGACCTCCCCATAGCTCACTTCGGCGGCGACATCGGCGGGGTCGTCCGGCACGACCACGTAGGAGTGGACGAAATAGTAGTCCCGTTCCTCGCCCGACGCGCCGAGCGGTCCGGGGCGTACCACCCGCGAACGGTTCCAACCCATGTGCGGCACCTTCACTCCACCCGTCAGCTCGCGGACCCGTCCGGGCAGCAGGCCGAGCCCGGCCGTGTCCCCCTCGGCCTGGTGGCCGAACAGGAGCTGCATCCCGAGACAGATCCCGAGGAACGGCGTTCCCTCCGCCACCGCCCGCTCGACGACGGGCGTCAGACCCAGCTTTCGCAGCCGCGCCATCGCCGCCCCGGCCGCTCCCACGCCCGGCAGGACGACGGCGTCCGCGTCCGCCACCCGACCGGCGTCGGCCGTCACGACCACATCGGCCCCGGCCGCCTCCAACGCGCGGCGGATCGAGCGGAGGTTACCCGCTCCGTAGTCGATGACGGCGATCACGCGAGGACTCCTTTCGTCGAGGGGACCGCGGCCGGGTCGCCCACCGCACGGCTGGCGTCGCGGAGGGCCAGGGCTCCGGCCTTGAAGATCGCCTCGGCCGCGTGGTGGGCGTTGCGGGCGCGGAGGAGGTCGATGTGGACCGTCAACGCGGCGTTGGTTACGACGGCCCGCCAGAACTCCTCAACGAGGCTGGAGGCGAAGCCAGTACCGATCGTCGGCTCCGGCATCTCGGCCGCGAAATGGAGGAAGGGCCGGCCCGAGCAGTCGACCACTACCCGCGCAAGCGCCTCGTCGAGGGGGGCGTAGGCGTGGCCGTAGCGGGCGATTCCGGCCCGGTTGCCGAGCGCCTGCCGCACCGCCTGACCGAGGGCGATGCCGACGTCTTCGACCGTGTGGTGAGGGTCCATCGCCGCGTCGCCCGCGCAGCGCACCCCCAGACCGAACCGGCCGTGTCGCCCGAGGGCGTCGAGCATGTGGTCCAGGAAGGGCACCTCGGTCGCGACGTCGATAGCACCCCCATCGAGCTCGAAGGCGAGGGTGATCTCCGTCTCGAGCGTCGACCGCTCGACATAACCGGTCCTTGCCGCCAGTTCCCCGGCGCTCATGCCACGGAGCCGAGGACCGTGTCCAGCTCCGACAGGAAGATGCCGTTCTCCTCCGGCGTCCCGACCGACACCCGGAGGCAATCGGCCAGGCCAAGATCCGGCCGCGAGAAGTGGCGGACGTGGACCCCTCGGGCGCCGAGGCGGCCGACGATCGGCGCGGCATCCGCGACCGGCAGGCGGACGAGCAGGAAGTTCGTCGCCGACGGAAGGGGCTCGACCCCTGGCAGCTCGGCGAGGGCATTCGCCAGCGCGTCCCGATCGGCGACGATCCGGGCAACGTTTGCGTTGAGGTAGGGGAGATCGTCCAACGACGCGATCGTGGCCGCGGCCGAGCCGGCGCCGACGTTGCCGAAGGCGGGCATCACCCGCAGGAGGTACGGCATCAGCGCCTCGGGAAAGACGCCGTACCCGACGCGCATCCCGGCGAGGCCGGCGAACTTGCTCATCGTACGCAGGACGGCGACGTTCGGATAGCGCTCCGCCAGCGGCAGGTGCGCGACCCCCGCGAACTCGGCGTACGCCTCGTCGATGGCGACCAGGCAGTTCGCCCCGGCGACCGCCCGCTCGACCGTGGCCGCGTCGAACAGGTTGCCGGTCGGGTTGTTCGGATTGCAGATGATCGCGAGCTTTGTCCGCCCGTCGATCGCCGCCGCAACGCCGTCGGCGTCCAGCGCGAAGCCGGGGAGGAGCGGCACGTCGACCACCTCCGCGCCGTGGAGCGCGAAGAGCGGTCGGTAGAGGCCGAACGTCGGCTCCGAGATAACCACCCGGTCGCCTGGCTCGATCAGCAGCATCGCGAGGGTGTTCAGGACGTCGTCCAAGCCCGCGCCCACCACCACCCGCTCGCCGGCGGCGCCCACGTAGCGTCCGAGCGCGTCCCGCAGCGTCCGGGCGTCGATCTCCGGGTAGCGATGCATCGCGTCGAGGTCGGCGAGCGCCGCCCGCGCCTTCGGCGACGGTCCGTACGGGGACTCGTTCCAGTCCAGCCGGACCACCCGCGCGGGCCGCTCCGGCGACTCTGCCTCACGGGCGTAGACCGGCGCCGCCCGCACCACCGGCCGCACCGCCTTCTCGACGTCGAACGCGGCCCCCCGCGCCGCTACCTGGATCACGCGACCCTCCAAACACTGATTGAGATCGCGGCTAAGCCCTGTGATCCAGCAATTCACGGTCGGCGTGTCGGCATCATAGCGGATCGGCCGAGACCCTCGTTCCGGCCGGTCAATGGCTCCCAGCCCGTCAGAGCATCAGCTTCTCGAGCGACGACACCAGAATCTCCGTCGCGCCCGCGGCCCGGAGCCGCTCGATCGACTCCCAGAAGGCGTCCTCCTCGATCGCGGTGTGGACCGCGACCCAGCCCGGGTCGGCCAGCGGCACGATCGTCGGCGCCTTCAGGCCGGGGACCACCGCCCGGATGGCCGGCAGCGCTGCCTCCGGCGCGTTCATCATCAGGTACTTGTAGCGCTTGGCCGCCCGGACCGCCCTAATTCGGAGCAGGAGGCGGTCGATGCTCGCCCGCCGCACCGGATCGGCCAGCGCGTCGGGATGCGCGGCGAGGACCGCCTCCGACTCGAGGACCGTGGCGATCGGCCGCAGATCGTTCAGCATCAGCGTCGAGCCGGTCGCCGTTAACTCCACCACGGCATCGGCCAGCCCCAGCGACGGAGCGACCTCGACCGACCCGCTGAGGGTGATGATCTCCGGCGAACCGCCGAGCCCCGCGAAATAGCGCCGGGCGGAACCCGGGTAGGAAGTCGCCACCTTGGCCGCGAGCAACTCGGCCGGTTCCTGATACGGCGCGTCGCGAAGGACGGCCACGATCAGCGAGCAGTAGCCGAAGCCGAGCGGCATGAGCTCTTCGACCGCGACGTTCTCCTCGTGGAGCAGGTTTCGGCCGACGATCCCGAGGTCGACCGTCCCCAGGGCGACGTACTCCGGGATGTCGTCGTCCCGACCGTAGAGGATCGAGAGCGGGAAGTTGCGGCAGTGGGAGAAGAGCCGCTGACCGTAGCTCTCGAACTCTAGCCCGATCGAGCGGAGCAGCTCCAGCGTATCGTCCGTCAACCGCCCGGAACGCTGGACCGCGAGCTTCAGCCGGGGCTCGCCCGGCTCGTCGCCGGCGAGGAGGGAAGCGAAGCCGGTGGCTTGGCCGGCTGCCGGGCGGTTGGCGTGGCTTGTCATGGGGGATGGGGTCCTCGACCGCGATCGGCAACGAACGACGGTCCGTCGCGGAAGAGCAGACCGGACGGCCCGTTGTCTACCACGCTCGCCCCACGCCGCACAAGCATGGCCGACGTTCGCCCGGGGGACCCGTCCCCGCTCTCCCGCGCCGGGCAGGCCCGGCAACGGGTCCTTACGAAAGCCCGGTCAGGGCCTGGTCGATTTCGGCCCGGACCGTCGCCTCCGGTTCGACGTGGCGCCGGCTGTCGAGGGTCTTGCGCACGCTGGCGCCACCTAGGTGCGCGAGCGCCCATGCCGCATGCCCTCGGACCAGCGGCTCGTCGTGTCCGGTCAGCGCGGCGGCAAGGACCGGAACGTCCGCCTCGGAGCCGACGTTGCCGAGCGCGACGGCGGCGTTGCGGGCCAGCCCCCGCCGCTTCGCCCGCGGCACGGGGGTGCCCCGGTAGGTGTCCCGGAACTCGACCTCCGTGATCGTCAGCAGCCGGTGGAGCGACGGGTACGCGTTCTCGAGCGAGCGGGGAAGAAAAGCGGGGTCCGGGTCTGGCCGGGCGGCTCGGGTGTACGGGCAGACGTCCTGGCAGACGTCGCAGCCGAAGACCCAATCGCCAAGGTGCGGACGGAGCGCGACCGGGATCGCGCCCCGCTGCTCGATCGTCTGGAAGGAGAGGCAACGGGGCGTCTCGACGGTGTACGGTGCGACGATGGCGCCGGTCGGGCAGCGGTCGAGGCAGATCCGGCAGCGCCCGCAGTTCCGTGCTAGCGGCGCATCCGCCTCCAACTCCAGATCGAGCAACAGTTCGCCGAGGAGCACCCAGGACCCGCGCCCGGGCACGATGATGCACGCGTTCTTGCCGTACCAGCCCAGCCCGGCGCGGGCGGCCACCGCGCGGTCCACGATCCGCGCCGTGTCGACGAGATGCCGGGCCTCGACCGCTCGCCCGACCAGGTCCTCGATGGCCCGGTGGAGGGACCGCATCCGCTCCTTGAGGAGGTCGTGGTAATCGACGCCCCAGGCGTAACGCGCGATGCGACCCCGCGGTACCCCGTCGTCCGGCTTCCCGGGATCGACCGACCAGTACGCGACCCCGACGGCGACGATCGAGAGCGCGGACGCCTGGAGGTTCCGCGGGTCGGCGGAGAACCGGGCGCGGTCGGGCGTGAACCAGTCGAGCCCGCGGACCCGACCGGCCGCGATGTGCGCCTGCAGCCGGTCGGCCACCTCCGGGAAGGCTTCGGCGGTCGTGACCGCCGCCACGTCGAGCCCGTGCTCCGCGGCCAGTCGCTTGACACGTCCCGTCAGCGTCTCCCGCGGGGAGAGCAGGCGGACGGACGACGGCGAGACGGTACCGGCGGGCCGAAGATGCTCCATGGTCGAGGAGTATGCGCGATCGCGGCCCGATGCCGCAGGGACCCCGACCATCGGTCTGATGCCGATCAGACCGGCGAACGCCCCCGTGCCGGCATGGGGCACGGGGGCGTCCGCTCGTTGTGCCCGGTGCAGGGCCTGCAAATCGGGCGAACCCGGGCCGGGTTTAAAAGTCGCCGCCGCCGAAGTCGCCGCCGCCGAAGTCGCCGCCGCCGAAGTCGCCCCCGCCGAAGTCGCCGCCGGCATCCCCACCGCCGACGTCACCGCCGTCACCGGCTCCCGTGTCCTCGGCGCCGGCGTCGCCGCCCTCGCCCCCTTCGCCGTCGCCGCCGCCCGATTCGTCGTTGTAGCCGGAGTCGTTGAAGAACTGGTTGGCGATCGCGCTCCCGACCATCACGCCGGCGATGCTGCTCAGGAACGAGCCCCCGAGCATGCCGCCCATGCCCATGCCCCCGATCCCGCCGCCCATCATGCCTTGGCGTCCACCGCCGAACGTCCGCTCCATCGTGCCGGGCTGGCGCATCTCGGCGCGGGTGGCAGTCCGGGCCAGAGCCTGAGGATCGTCCCCGGCCTGGGTCGCCGCCGCCCGCTCGGACTCGGGGAGCGTCTGCGTCAGCTCTTGCAGCACCGTCCGCCGCTGTTCCGGCGTCAGCTGGGCGAACGCCTCGGCGTGCGCTTGCTCCATCGTCTCAGGGGGAGCGGTCTTCAGGAGGTAGCGGTAGCGCTCAATAGCGCGCTCGTCGTCGGTCCGCGCCGTGCGCGCAGCGGGCCGGGAAGCGGGCCGAAGCGTGGTCGGGCGGCGTTGCCGCTCCGGTTGGTCACTGCCGCGGAATAGACGTTCCAGGAAGCCCATGATCGATCTCCTTGGTGGTGCCGGCCGGGTTGCGAAACGGATGCGCGGGTGATGTCCGCCCACTCGTGGCATTGCACGTTACATGCCCAATGCCCGCTCAGCGGTTGTCGATCGGAGGCGCCCTGCACGGAGAAGGGGACCCGAACGTGGGTCCCCTTCCCTCTTGGATGGAACGGTGCTTGGACGCCGCAAGTTCGCCTACTGGCAGACCCATTCGTTGCGGCGTCCAACCGACCACATCCAACCCGCCGCATTCGCGTTGGCCTCGGGATCGAAGATGTCCTCGTCGGCGTAGGGCGTTGTCTCCCAGGTGCTCGCCACAAACTGGAAGAGTCCATACGAGCCCGACGCGTTGACCGCGTACGGGTCGAGGCTCGACTCGCACTCGGCGACGCGGAGCATGTCCGCCCGTGGCTGATCGTAACGGTCGGCCGCCGCGTAGATCACCCGCACGATCTCCTCCCGACTGTAGACCCGCGGCGACGCTGCCCCTCGGCGCGACGTCTCCGGCGTCGGGTCCGGCGGCATCCCGAGCGCCGACATCGAGACCCAGCCGATCTCGCCGCCGTACTCGACGCGGACGAAACCGCCTTCCATCACGCCGGTTAGCGCAACGGGGTCGCCCGCGGGGATCGTCCCCAGTTCCGGGTACGAGGCGCTCGGTCCCGAGCGCAGACTCAACCGATTGGAGGCGTAAGCCTCCCCGGAACCGGGACCGCCCACGCCGCTCGGCGCGGTCGACTCCCGCCGAGCGCGGGGCGTAGACGTCGGCTCAAGCGCCGCCATAGCGGTCGGTTCCGCCACCGCCTCCGGCTCGGACGCTAGCGGCTCGGCGAGGAGGGCGAAGTCGACCCAGCCGACGATGCCCATGAAGTCGACGGAGACGAAGCCGTTGACGTAGCTCCCCATCCGCGTCACGGTGCTCCCCGCCGGCACGGTGAAGCGCGTCTCCGAGCCGCCGACCGGCTGCGCCACCAGCGGCAGATTGACCGTCGCCGTTGCCGGTCCTCGGACCACCGGCCGCGGCGTCGCCGTCGCCTCCGGCGTCGGGGAAGGCGCCGCCGTCGGCGACGCCTCAGCGGTCGCTGCCGAAATCGTGATTGGAGTCGACTCGGCGGTGGGGCTCGACCCGGTGGCCGGGAGTGAGCCGGGCGTGCCCACCGGCTCGACCACCGTTGTCGCCTGGGCGGTCTCGACCGGCGCGGCAGTCGCCGAGGAGGGGGCGACCGCCGTCTCCGCGACGGGGGCTGGCGTGCTTGACGGTGCCTCAACGGTCGCGGTCTCGGGACCGCCGGCCACAGGCGTCGGCGCCGCCGGCGGGACGGTCGTTGCCGTCGCCGCGGCCGGCACCGTGGTCGGAGGTACCGCAACGGTCGAGACCACCGGCCCAGCGGCTTCCGCCACCGGGACCTCGGTCGGGACCGGGGCCGTCGGTTCTGGTGCTTCCGTGGGCAGCGCGGGCACCATCGCCGGGGCAACGGGCTCTGCGGTCGGGGCGTCCGCCTCCGTCGCGGGTACCGATGGGTCGAAGACCGGCAGCGGTGGTGCCGGATCGTCCTTGGTCACTATCAGCGCGGCGGCCGGTGCCCAACCGAACGTCCCCCCGAACGTCACCGGGTAGAACCCGCCTTGGGGAGGGCCGTCCAGGGACAGCGGCGACCCCGCCGGCACGGACGCCACCACCCCAGCGTCCGCCCCCGGCGTCGCGCGCAGCTCGAACGCGGTTGCCGCCGTGGCGGACGCCGCGCTCGCCGATCGCGGCGTCGCCGCCACCGACCAAACCATTCCGAGGACCGAGAGTACGGCGCACACGCGGAGCACCGGGACACGCATCATGGGGCCAGCCCTCCCCTCAGCGTCCCGAAGGACAACCGATATTGTTGGACGGAAACCTACCGTCCCAAAGCATCGTAACCCTATCGCTCCACCATGACAATTGTTGACAATTAGGCAACCTAAGGCGAATAGAGGCTCAAGCGTGTGCCGCCGGCGCATGCACCCCATCCATCGGCGGAGCGATGGATGGGGCCGGTGCTTCCCGATCTAAGGTGACTGAG